>JALNYP010000008.1 GCA_023229795.1 Syntrophobacterales bacterium | reverse complement strand
AGGCTCGGTTTCGGGATAGTTATCCCCCTGACCTTCAGCAGAAAAGGGATTACGCCCATGCAAATACCTAACCGGACATTGCTGCCTAAATCCCCCTTTTTCAAAGGGGGACTTTTAGAGCAATTCCTTGTAGTTCCCCCCTTTGACAAAGGGGGGGTAGGGGGGATTTTGGTTTTTTGAGCATGTGCCCTAACGGAAAAAACTTTTGGCATTCGCTATAGGTCCGCACCTAAACTGTTGGCCTTAACTTCAGCGTCGCCCGGACCTTTCTACCTTCTCAAATTAAATAAAATATCCCCGCCCTGAAAGTGGGAGATTGCCTTGCATCCCCGATAATTAGCCTTATCTTTAAATCAATCGGCAAGAGCGATACCGTAGCGCCGAACCGGCTGATGGCAGCCGGAACATCCCATAGGAGGTTTGAGCCATGTCATCAGGTACCAATGTCGCCAGGGTAACTCATATTATTGCGGAATCTCCCAAGAGCTTCGAAGATGCGGTGCAGGTGGGTTTCGCCCGGGCCGCCAGCACCCTGCGGGGTATCACCGGCCTGCGGATCGTGGAGCAGCGGGTCTCCGTCAAAGATAACAAGATCAATACGTACCGGGTGAAGCTGGAGGTGATCTTCATTCTGGATTAAGGTAACTCACGGCCCTCGCCCCTAGGAGCGGGGCTGGAACCGGGGTGAATGCCTTTAACGATGCTCTATCTGGACGGTGCTTACGGCGAAGGGGGAGGGCAGATCTTACGAACTGCCCTCTCCCTTGCCGCGTTAACGGGAGTGGCGGTCCGGATCGAGCGCCTGCGGGCCGGGCGCGCCAAGCCGGGGCTCAGACCCCAGCACCTCACTGCGGTTCAGGCCCTGGCCCGGGTCTGCCGGGCGGAGATCACCGGGGCCGAACTGGGCAGCCAGGAACTTACTTTCCGGCCCCAGACGCTTCAGGGGGGGCGCTATCTCTTCGATGTGGCGGCCAAGACCGGCAGTGCCGGCGCCGTCACCCTCATCGCCCAAGCCCTGCTGCCTCCCTTGCTCCAGGCTAAAAATTCTTCTACCGTCATCCTCAAGGGGGGCACCCATGTCCCCTGGAGTCCCCCGGCGCACTACCTCAGTCAGGTCTTCCTGCCGGCCCTGGCCTTAATGGGCGCGGCGGTGGAGATGACCCTGGAACGCTGGGGCTGGTATCCGAGGGGCGGGGGCGAGGTGCACCTTACCATCCGGCCGGCTCGGGCCCTCAAGAGCGTCGAATGGCGTTCTCCGGCCGCGCCCGCGGCCTTCCGGGGCTTATCCGCGGCCTCAAAACTGCCGGAGCACGTGGCTCTCCGGCAGGCGGCCAGACTCCGGGTCCGCCTGGGGGAAGCAGTGCCGGTAGAGGTTATTCCCGCCAGCGGTCAGGATCCGGGCAGCCTGGTCTTCCTCTGGGGACCGCAGGCCGGTTTCAGCGCCCTGGGGGCTCGGGGAAAACCCGCGGAGAAAGTAGCGGACGAAGCGGCCGACGCCTATGAGGCCTACCGGGAGCGGGGCGCCGCCCTGGACCGCCACCTGGCCGATCAGATTCTGCTCTACCTGGCCCTGGCGAAGGGACCGTCCACTATCACCACTGAGGCCGTGACTTCGCACCTGCTCACCAACGTCTGGGTCATCGAACAGTTTTTGGGGGCCAGGTTCGAGGTCCGGGGGAACCCGGGAGAGCCGGGGGTGATTTCCTGCCAGGGGACCGGGACCTGAGAAATTTATAGAGGGTGGGTCCCAGGCACCAAGGAGGGCGCGGGGAAACCATTAGAGGTCAGCCTGCGGGCTAAATGATGGCGGGCGGGACGCCCGCCCTACCAATTTTTCATGATTTATAGCGTTTGCCATAAATTCATTCCACTTACTGATTTCCAAATCCCCCTAAATCCCCCTTTTTCAAAGGGGGACTTTTAGAGCAATTCCTTATAGTTCCCCCCTTTGACAAAGGGGGGTTAGGGGGGATTTTGGCTTTTTGAGCATGTGCCCTAACGGAAAAAACTTTTGGCATTCGCTATATAGATGCGCCAATCGCTCCTGAGCGACTGCTAATGCCAGGCCGGGCTCAAAATAGTATTATTGTTGTCCTTCTGAACGGAGCGCAGCGGAGAGAAAAATCCAGATTCTTCGCTCCTCTCAGAATGACATCTCCCCGTTTGATTGCAGCCCGGTTATTTTTTTGACCAAGAGCGAAAACCGCCAACCGCCAAAAACCAAGGCGGCCCCCCAGGAGCCGCCTTGGCCTTTCTATGTATAACGTTCGCCCTGATCAATCCTGAGTCTTGACCACCAGGACCGAGCAGGGGGCGTAGGTCACCACCTTGGAGGCGGTGCTGCCCAGAAAGGAACTGGTTTTGCCCGCCAGCCCCCGGCTGCCGATGACGATGAGGTCGGCCTTTTCATTCTTGGCCACCTGGACAATCTCATCCGCAGGGGAGGCGCCGGTGGATAGGACCACGGCGGCGGTGATCCCCAGGGCCTGGGCCGCGGCCTTGCCCTTGGCCAGGGCGATCTCGGCCAGGGCCTTCATCTTTTCGGCGATATAGACTCCCTCTTCCAACTCCGGTATTTCTACGGCCACCGCAATTAAAACCACCGAGGAGGGGTCTTTAGCTTTGGCCAGGTCGCAGGCCGTTTCCACCGCTTTCAGGGAATAGGCCGAACCATCCACAGGAACCAGGATCTTCATGATTAGGCCCCTCCTTTCAAGGCTATGGCCGCCTTCTCAGCCTTTTCCTTCTGGAAGCCGTTCCACAGCTTGATCATGATCACCAGGCACATGCCCAGGGCGGCGGACATCACCACCCAGGCGGCGGCGGTAGTCAAATTGAACTGCTTCAGGGCCACCGAAGAGCCGGCCAGAATGATCATGATGGCGAAGAGCAGCCGGATACCGTAACCTCGGATGTACTTGACCGCGGTGACGCCAACCTGGGCCCCGATGGCAGCCCCGACGAGCATGAGGACCGCGGCGATAATTTCTACCCGGCCCTTAATACCGTAGGTGAAGCAGCCATACGCACCGGAGAACAGCACCGAGAACAGATCCGTGCCCACTGCAATGGCCGTGGGGCAGCCGATCAAGTAAATCAGGGCCGGCATGCGGATGAAGCCGCCGCCCACGCCCAGGAGGCCGGAGAGCCACCCGGTAAAGAGAAACACCCCGCTCACCGTCCATAAAGAGATGGTGATGCCGGAGGCCGGGAAGTGAATCATGGGCGGCAGGTTCCAGGACTTCCGGACCGGCGGCGCCATTCCCGCCCGGGCCGCGGCCGCGACTTTGGCCGCCTGGGCCGCGGCGCGTTTGTCCTTGGTGGCGTAATCATAGAGCATGTAAATGCCCAGCCCGAAAAGCAGGAACATATATAAATAACGCACCACCGGGCCGGCGATGCCCAGCTTGGTGAGCCACATGACGTTCTGGGCTCCGATCTCCACGCCGATGACCGAGCCCACGATGGACATGAGCCCCAACTTCATGTCCACGTTGCCCATCTTGCGATGCTTGGCAGTGGCCACGATGGATTTGCCGAAGATGTGGGCCAGGTCGGTGCCGATGGCGTAAGCCATGGGAAAGCCGAAAATGTTCAGGGCCGGGGTGACCACCCAGGCACCGCCCACCCCGAAGAAGCCCCCCAACACCCCCACCGAGAACCCGATGGCTACCAGGATCAGGGCATTGAATTGCATTTCGGCAATAGGTAAATAAACGTTGAAAATATCAAACATTACGTAGTTCCTCCCCTCCGGGTGCTATTCGTGGTGCTCGATTTTGTGGATTTCCATGCCGATCATCTTCAAGATGATGTCGGTTACCAGGGCGATGGCCAAGCCCAGCACACCCATGAGCACGGTGACGATGATGGCGTACAGCCACATATTGTCATTATACCAACTGGCGAAGAAGAAATTGAGGCCGCTCAATTTCGTCACGTCGACCTTTTTTTCCAACATTTCGGCCTTCTCCGCCGCTGCCCAGACCAGGGCGCTGGGAACGCTCAATAGAATGAGGTTAAAGATAATGACCCAAAACCGTTTCAACGTCGTTCACCTCCCTTCAATCAGGTTAATTTACGGAGATGGCTGCCGGCTTGAGCAGAGCCCGGCGACCACCTGATCGGTACGTTTGCCTGTCCACTTGATAGGCAATGCTCGTGCCAACCCATGGGGCAAAATGGCGCATGGATTAACTATATGAAAAGACTTAAAAACCTATGGAAAAAGAGAAGTGTTGCCCCTGGGCTGGTAAAAAGGTTCTGTCAAGGTTTTTTACAGTCTGTAAAACCTAAGAGAAGGTGGACTAACAAAAAAACCTGGCGGCTTATATGGAGGTAAATTTCCGACTATAATGTTGGTAATTCTCCTTGTTAAAGCTTATATTTGAACCGATGACCATCCTCTGGTTCGGGTCGGGGTGAACTCCCTGGGGAGTCTTATGGGGCTGTTTGATTTCTTCCGCCGTAAAAAGAAGGCCGATGCGACTAATCCCACGCTGAAAGAGATCTGGCGCGGGTTCCAGGAGGTCCTGGCCAGCAATGGGGAGGTCTTGGGAATCATCGGCAACCTGGAAGAAAGCCTGGCGGGCCCCGAGGACCTGGATCTCCCTTATCTAAAATCCCGGATCTGGCTGCTGGACCAGCAGATTACCGCTCTGGTGGCGGCGCTCCGGAAGATCTCCGGCGGCAAGTACGGGGAGTTGGAAGCGGCCCGAATCAGGATCCAGGCGGCCATTCAGCGGCGCCTGGAAGCTGCGCCCCTCTTTCCCGCCGGTCCGCTTATGGTGCGTCTGGAGGACGCCGGCCCCGAAGGGCTGGCGGTCCTGGGAGGCAAGGCAGGTAATCTGGCCCGGGTGAAAAACCAGCTGTCCTTGCCGGTGCCCGATGGCGTGGCGGCCACCCTCTCGGCCTATAAACTGTTCATGGACCAGGAATTGCCGGGTCAGAACGTCACCCTGGTGAGCCTGCTCAAAGACCGGCTGACGTGTCTGGACCTCAGTGATGACGCCCTGGTGGAATTGACAGCCCGGGAATTGCAGAACCTGGTGCTATCTCAACCGCTCCCGCCGGAACTGGCCGAAGCCCTGGTCATGGAAGCGCGGCGTCTGGCCCCCGAAGGCGGCCATACCCTGACGGTGCGCAGCAGCGGCGGCCGGGAAGATATTGTCGCGTCCTTCGCCGGCCAGTATGAGACCTTCCTGGGGGTGGCGCCGGAAGAGGTTCCTGACCGCTGGCGCCGGGTGGTGGCCAGCCAGTTCGGAGAGCGGGCCATTATCTATTTCAAGCTCCAGGGTCTGCTCCTGGAAGAAGCGGCTATGGGGGTCCTGATCCAGAGGCTGGTGACGCCCCGGTGCGCCGGGGTCATGCTGACGTCCGATCTGGTTGGCTGCGAGGGCTCGCACCTGATGATCAGCGCCGTCTGGGGGCTGGCCGCCGACCTGGTGGCCGGGAAGATGAGCGCCGATGAGTATGTCGTGGATAAGGAGTCCGGCCAACCGCTCCAGACCCGGGTGGTCCGGAAAGACTATCAGCTCCAGGCCCGGGAAGGCCGGGTGGAGAGGGAACTCGTGGCTCCGGAGTTGGTGGAGGCCCCGGCCCTGACCGTGGCCGACCTGAAGAAGCTGGCTTCCTATGCCCGGGTTTTAGAGGGCCATTGCGGGTGCCCTCACTGCGTCGAATGGGTTAAGGACGAGCAGGGGGAACTCTTGGTGGTGCAGTCCCGCCACCTGGTCTCAGTCGATAAGGGGAGGCTGGCCGCCGGGACTTGGCCCGAGGCCCCCGCGGGCGCCGAACTTCTCCTGGGCGGCGCCATGGGCGCGGCCGGGGTGGCCGCGGGGCCGGTCTTTCATCTGAGTCCCGGCCGCAGCCTGGCCGAGGTACCTCCGGGGGTGGTCCTGGTAGCCCCTAAAACCACCCCGGATCTGGCTCCGGTGCTGCCCCGGGTGGCCGCTCTGCTCACCGAGGTGGGGTCAGCCTCCGGACACCTGGCCCTGGTGGCCCGGGAATATGGCGTCCCGGCCCTGGTGGACGTCTTGGGGGCCGGCGATGTGCCCGAGGGCGAGGTGGTGACGGTGGACGCCTACCACGGCAAGGTTTACCGCGGCCGGCTGGAAGAGATGGTGCGCGATCAGGCCCCCCGGGTCCGGCCTTGCCATGACTCGCCGGTCCTGGAAAGGATTCGAGCCGTGTGCGACCTGATCATCCCCTTGCACCTGGTGGACCGGCGCAGCCCGCAGTTCCGCCCGGAGAACTGCCGCACCTACCAGGATATAAATCGCTTCGCCAACGAGAAAGCTATCCAGGTGATGTTCGGCCTCATGGACGACGTCGCCCAGGGGCGGGTGCCGGCTTTGCGGCTCCTGAAGCTGAAGACCACGCTGCCCCTCAACCTTCACCTGGTGGACCTGGGAGATGGCCTGGCCAGCCACCAAACTCCGGTGCCCCCGGAAGATATCATCTCCCGGCCCATGCGGGCCTTGTGGCGGGGCATCAGCTACCCCGGCATCACCTGGGCCGGGCCGGTGCCCGTGGATGTGGGGGGCTTTTTGCACGTGCTGGGGCAATCGGCCATCCGGCCCCCGGAGAAGTTCTGGGACAAAACCTACGCCATCGTCGGAGCCAATTACGTCAATTACGCCTGCCGCCTGGGGTATCATTTCCAGAGCGTGGACAGCTATATCGGCGACGTGCCCGCGGATAACTATATCAACTTTACCTTCAAGGGCGGGGCCGCAGACGACACCCGGCGCATTCGCCGCATCCGGCTCATCGCCACGGTGCTGGAGCGTCTGGGCTTCAACATGGAGATTTTTGAGGATGTGATCCGGGCCCGCTACCGCCGGCATCCGGCGGCGGAGATGGAAGAGCGGCTGGACCTGGTGGGCCGCCTGATGGCCTACGTGCGGCAGATGGATATGCTGATGAAGGATGACAACATCAGCCAGGTCCTGGCGGAACGCTTCCTGGAAGGCCATTATGAGCGGCCAGGGGAGGAAGAAGAGGCCCGGGAAGTCGGGAATTAACCCGGGGGTTAAATCAACTCATCCATGATCAAAAACGAAAAACCAAAAATCGAGCACGGTATCTGATATGGACATATTTCCGCCTCTGGTCTGTCCCGCCCGTTGGGACAAATTGATGGTCTGCACCGATGGTTCGGCCGAAGGGCAGAACGCGGTGGCCGTTACTCTGGAACTGGCCCAGGCCTGCGGCAGCCGGGTCTATGTCGTCCAGGTTCTGGAAGCCGCCGCGGAATTCCAGGCGGTAGCCCCGGACCTCAGGTCCACCCTGGAAACCGAGATCCAGAAGAATTTCGAGGTGATCAAGGCCGCAGCCGCCAAACTGGGGGTGGACCTTGAGCTCATGATGCCCGAGAGCCAATTGACCCACGCCGCCATCGTGGCGGCAGCCGCGGAGGTCAGCCCCGATCTGGTGATCATCGGCCGCTGCGGCAAGACCGCCCTGGCCCGCCTCTTGATGGGCAATGTTACCGCCAAGGTTATCGGCCACAGCCCGGTGAACGTCCTGGTGGTGCCCCGGGGCGGGATGGTGGGCTTTCAGCGGATTCTGGTGGCTTCGGACGGCTCCCCCCACAGCGAGGCGGCCTGGAAACTGGCCCTGGCCCTGGCCAAACAGGCAGGGAGCCAGTTGATCGGCGTGGCGGTGGCCCCGGAGGAAGGCGATATCCTCGAGGCCCAGGCCATCATCCACCGGCTGCTTAAGGAGGCCAACCTGGCCGGGATGCCGCTGAAAGGCGTCTCCCCGCAGGGAGTCGCAGCCGATACCGGCATTGTGCAGCAGGCCATCAAAAATGAGGTTGACCTGATCGTCCTGGGCAGCCACGGCCGCACCGGTTTAAGGAAGATCCTTATGGGCAGCGTTGCCGAACGGGTTATCGGCCAGTCTCCCTGCCCCATTTTAGTGGTCAAGAAGGAGAACTAAGCCCTGTGGAGAGCGGCCCGATTAAGCTCATCACGGCAAATGATCACGATTATTCCAACCCTGGAGAAAATTTATGACTGCCAGTCCTGCAACCCCATTTCCTAAAATCCTGGTGTGCACCGATGGTTCCCCCGACAGCGAAGGCGCCATCCACGCCGCCTTCCAACTGGCCCAGACCACCGGCAGCGCCATCGTGCTCCTGGAAGTGGTCTTTTTTATGGCGGGCTACGAACTCCAGTCCCCGGACACCTTGACGCCGGCGGTCAATCTGGAAGTGTTGCAGGCCCAGGAAACCGCAGTGCAGGAAAATTTGGCCAAGTGGAAGGCCGAGGCCGATAAGGCGGGGGTCGCGCTGGAGACCCGGACGCGGGTCAGCTCCTCGGCTTATGAAGGCATCATGGAAGAAGCCGGCGAAAGTCGGCCCGACTTGATTATCATGGGACGCCACGGCTACACCGGTCTCACCCGGCTGCTCATGGGCAGCGTCACGGCCCGGGTCATCGGCCACAGCCCCTGCCACGTCCTGGTGGTGCCCCAGGAAGTCCCGCTTGATTTTCAGCGCCTGCTGATTGCCAGCGATGGCTCGCCGTTCAGCGAGGCCGCCTGGGAGCAGGCCCTGGCCCTGGCTAAAACCATGGGCAGCGCAATGATCGCGGTGTCAGTGGCCGCGGACGAACGGGATATCGCCGGGGTCACCAAGGTGGTCCGGGGCCTGGAGTTGGCCGCCGAAAAAGAGGGCCTCGCCCTGGACACCATGATCCCCGTGGGCCGGCCGGAGGAGGGCATCGTCAAGGCCGCGGAATTTAAGCAGGCCAGCCTGATCATCATGGGCAGCCACGGCCGCACCGGCCTGAAGCGACTTCTCATGGGCTCGGTGGCCGAACGGGTCATCGGCCAGGCGAAGTGCCCCGTGCTGGTGGTAAAGAAGAAGTAGGGGACAGCGGTCGGCAGTCATCGGGTGGGCTGTAAGTCGTAGGGTGCGCAATGCGCACCTAAGGCATTACTGAAGTCGACCGGCTGATGGGTTTTGAGGGTTATGGTATCCGCAAAATTCAGGGAAAAATTACTCTTTTAGCGAAACTTGTGTTAATATGCCGCCCACGGAAGGGTTAGGTTCCTATCGAATATGACTAAGAAGAGACGGCACCATTATGTATGGAGGTATTACCTCAAACCTTGGGCGTCTAATGACAAGATCTGGTGTCTAATGGATGGTACGCTATTCTGCTCAAACTTAATGGGCGTGGCCCAGCGCCGGGATTTTTATAAGCTGAACGAATTAACTCTTGAAGATATAAGATTTCTGGACGAATTCATAAATAAATCTGAGTCAGATTTTCTGAGAGAGATTAACAAAGGCTGGGTTTCTTCGTTTAATATGCTATTTGAATTTCAAAGATACCTCGATTCAAATGGAATCTATGAAGACCAAGTAAGAGCGCATCTCGATGAACTTAAGCATAACTTAGAAGAGAATCTCCATGCCACTATAGAGGAATCCGGCAAGGCATATTTAGAAGATATCTTGCAAGAAAATGTATCTTTTTTCAGAACAGAAAAGGGGTATATAATTTTTATTTATTATTTATCCGTTCAATTTATGAGAACAGAGAGGCAGAAACAGAAAGCGATAAATGCATTAAACATGGTTCCAAACCCATTTGGTGTAAAGTTCGAGAGAATTTGGAACGTGATAACGCATATTATCGCAACAAATGTAGGATGGAACCTTTATGCACTCAGAGAAAATTACCAGATTGTACTACTGAAGAACTCTTCCCAACTTGAATTCATTACATCAGATCAACCGGTAATCAATACGTATGCGTTCAGATTAAAAGTTGAAGCTCCAGAAAAGTTTGATATGTATTATCCTGTGTCTCCGAGTCTGGCGGTATATCTCACTGATCGACCAGAGTGGAAGAATTTAGAGCGGGTCGAACTCGGTGAGTCGGATGTCGACCAGTTTAATATTATGATTGTGGAGCAAGCGAACAAGCAGTTGTTTGCCTCCAAAAAAGATTCTTTGCTTCGATATGCTGACGAAACGCTTTTCAACTCGTTCCCAAATTGCTCTTTAGAACGAAAATGAGTGCCAATCTTAGCTTGGCGGTAATCAACGGGATTCCCAAGCTCAGCTTGGGTGCGAGAAAAAGGATGGAATACTTCAAACAAGAACTTACACGCCAATTCAGTATATAAGCACTACTACATATGAAGACCTTAAAGGGTTTGATATAATGGGATTCGAACAGTGGTGGCTAAAAGAACTTAGCGAATCAGAACGAACAGAAATATTATCCACTTTTCATCCAATGGGCGGCGACGGTCGTTTGCTTATAATGAGTAATAAATTATCAAATCAAAATTGTAGTCATTTTCTATCAATTCTTGCAGGTTGGTTCAAAGCGAGTAATAGAGATTTAGGTTACAAAATACTTCATAAAGCAGAGGATGACCTTGATTATAACAGCACTATTCTTGACCAACATTTAACGTACAACGCACTGATTGAGTTCTACTATCGGGACAGAGATAAGGGCCAAAGGTATCTTGATAAAGCATTAGAGTCTTGTAGAAAACAAATCAGCATATCCAAAGCCGCAATTAGAGAATTTCAAAAGCAGGAGAATTACTTCTTGCCAGGTCACAGAGGCTTTCACCAGTTATCAGTCTACGAGGAGAAGCAAAAGAACTATAAGGAAGCCCTTAATCTCGTCAAGCAAGCGCAGGCTGACGGATGGCAAGGCGATTGGGAGAAGCGGAGAGAACGCCTCAGTAAGAAGCTCGCATCCTATAAGGTTTGATTTAATCAAACCACCTTTCATTATCTGATATATATCTACAACTCCTTCGATTGAAGCATAGTTTTATTTTCCCTGAGTCAAGGCTTCCTTGATCCTCTCCGGCAGTTCCCGGGCCTTCCAATCCGAGCCGATGGCCACCAGGGTGGCGTTGCCTTCGGCCAGGAGGTCACGGCCGGTTTCCGGGTAGAACTCGAAGCGGAAGACCACGGCCTTGGGCTTTATTTCCTGGATGCGGGTCTCCAGGCGCAGCAGGTCGCCGTAGCGGCTGGGACGGCGGAAACGGCCCCAGGCCTCCACGATGGGCAGGCCGAAGCCTTCCTCAACGTTCTTAAAGGTCGCCTCGGGCGGCAGGCCGCAGGCCCTTAAGAATTCCTCGATAGCCCGGTGGCAGTAGCGGAAATAGCTGACGAAATAGACGATGCCGTAGGGGTCGGTGTCCCCGAAGCGCACCCGCACCTGGGTGTGATGGACGCCGCCTTCCTGAAGGGAGTTCTTTTGCACTGTCATCGCGGTTGCCTCTTGTCGAGCAGTCTGGCCGGAGCCTGCCGGCTCGGCGTAATTCAGGCAAAGAGCGGTGGGGCGGGCCTCCGGGCCCGCACTCCTTAAATACCATCACAGGCTGGAAAGCCTGTGCCACCCTCATCGTGGCCAAGATGGTGCGCGCTGCGCACCCTACATGGCTTTTGCACTGTCATCGCGGTTGCCTCTTGTCGAGTAGTCTGGCCTGAGCCTCCCGGCTCGGCGTAATTCAGGGAAAGAGCGGTGGGGCGGGCCTCCGGGCCCGCACTCCTTAAATACCATCACAGGCTGGAAAGCCTGTGCCACCCTCATGGTGGCCAAGATGGTGCGCGCTGCGCACCCTACATGGCTTTTGCACTGTCATCGCGGTTGCCTCTTGTCGAGCAGTCTGGCCGGAGCCTCCCGGCTCGGCGTCATTCAGGCAAAGAGCGGTGGGGCGGGCCTCCGGGCCCGCACTCCTTAAATACCCTCACAGGCTGGAAAGCCTGTGCTACCCTCATCGTGGCCAAGATTGGGGCGCGGTGCGCACCCTACACGGCTTGCACCCTGCGCCCAGCACAGGCGGGACGCCTATGCTACCAGATTATTCGATGCGGTCCTTAATCTCTTTTTAAACCGAAAACCGAAAACTGAAAACAGAAAACCGTCTTTAAGAATTATTTCACGGATTGCGGTTGACAGGTGACAAAAAAGCAAATAATCTTCCCTAGTCCATCAAAATCGTTCCCGCCTCAGGAATCGAGTGGTTTTCAGGTTTTATCGGGTGATCAGGGGACGATGGTTACGCCAAATAAGGAGTCGCCAAATGAAGACCGTAGCCGAGAAGATCCGGGAGTTGGAGGAGAAGGAAGGGCAGATCAAGGGGATGGGTGGGGCCAAGGCGGTGGAGAAGCAGCATGCCAGCGGCAAGCTCACGGCCCGGGAGCGCCTGGACCTCTTTTTTGACCCGGGGACCTTCCGGGAGACCGATATCTTTGTGAAGCACCGCTGCGTCAACTTCGGCATGGAGAAGGTGGAGATCCCCGCGGACGGGGTGATCACCGGCTTCGGCCAGGTGAACGGCCGGCCGGTGTTCGCCTATGCCCAGGACTTTACCTCCCGGGCCGGGTCGCTGGGCGAGATGCACTCGAAAAAGATCTGCAAGGTCATGGACCTGGCGCTCAAGGCCGGGGTGCCCCTGGTGGGCTTCAACGACTCCGGCGGGGCCCGCATCCAGGAAGGCGTGGATTCTTTGAGCGCCTACGGGCAGATCTTCTATCGGAACGCCATCTCGAGCGGCGTCATCCCCCAGATCTCCGCCATCATGGGACCCACCGCGGGCGGCGCGGTCTATTCCCCGGCCATGACCGACTTTATCTTCATGGTGAAGAACACTTCGTACATGTTCATCACCGGCCCCGACGTGATTAAGAGCGTCACCGGCGAGGAGATCAGCTTTGAGGAGTTGGGCGGCGCCATGGCCCACAACGCCAAGAGCGGCGTGGCCCAGTTCGCCTGCGAGTCCGACGCGGACTGCATCGAGCAGATCAAACGGCTGCTGAGCTTTCTGCCCAACAACAACATGGAAGACCCGCCCCTGGCCGCGGCCACCGACCCCGCGGGCCGGGAAGAGGCGGCCCTGGACGCGATCGTGCCCGACGACCCCCGCTCCTCCTACAGCATGTACGACGCCATCCGGGCCATCGTGGACCACGGCGATATCTTCGAGCCCCTGGAGCATTTCGCCAAGAATATCATCGTGGCCTTCGCGCGGATGGGCGGGCGGCCCATCGGCATCATCGCCAACAACCCCCAGGTCATGGCGGGCTGCCTGGACGTGGACGCGGCGGACAAGGCGACGCGCTTCATCCGGTTCTGCGACGCCTTCAATATTCCGCTGCTGACCATCGCGGACGTGCCCGGGTACCTGCCGGGCAGCGATCAGGAGTGGCACGGCATCATCCGCCACGGCGCCAAGCTCCTGTGGTGCTACTCCGAGGCCACGGTGCCCAAGATCACGTTGGTAACCCGCAAGGACTACGGCGGCTCGTACCTGGCCATGTGCTCCCGGGACCTGGGCGCGGACATGGTCATCGCCTGGCCTACCGCGGAGATCGCGGTGATGGGGGCCTCGGGCGCGGCCAACGTGATTTTCCGGAAGGAGATCAAGGCGGCCGAGGACCCGGTGGCCAAGCGGGCCGAGATCATCGACAACTATGAGAACCTGCTCTACAACCCCTACATCGCCGCGTCCCGGGGCTTTGTGGATCAGGTGATCCTGCCCCGGCAGACCCGGCCCCGGCTCATCGAGGCCCTGGAGATTCTGTCCACCAAGCGGGAGACCCTGCCGGCCAAGAAGCACGGCAATATACCCGTGTAGCAATTAGCAATTAGCAGTTAGCGGTTAGCCGTAGGGGCGACCCGCTGGGTCGCCCGGAAGCTGTCAGCGGTCAGCTAAAGCAAATCCCCCCTGCCCCCCTTTGGCAAAGGGGGGAAATCAGGCGGAGGCAGGAAATGCAGAGTTTTCAAATCTCCCTGGGCCAAAGAGGGATTTAGGGGCATGCTGTACTCGTAAGCATTGGCGATATCTATTCGGATGTAGGGGCGGGGTTTCCCCGCCCAGCGCGTGGCATTTTTTGAACCAGGGCGGGGAGACCCCGCCCCTACAAGTGCTTAAGTGAACGGTATTGGATTTAAGGGGATTTAAAAAGTTTTTGGCTGAAAGCCGAGAGCTTTAGTAAGAGGAGAAGACCAACGTGAAAGCCATCCAACCACCGATTCTCGCGGCCATCAGCGGGGCTATCGCGGCCTTTATCGCCGACGAAGAGGCCGTACAGGCCGCGGCGCTGAGCCAGGCCGCGGCCCGGCCCGCGGGGCCGCCCGTGAACCTCTGGGCCCTGTCCGGCCGGCAGGAGGCCATGCAGCTCAGGCTCTTAATGCAGCGGCGGAGTTTGAGGTAAGGAAGCGATCAGCGGTCAGCGGTCAGCTTTCAGCTCAAAGATAAAGGCCAAATCCCCCCTGCCCCCCTTTGCCAAAGGGGGGAGAGCCCAGGCGGAGGCAGAAAGCGCCGGGTTTTCAAGTCCCCCTTGGCAAAAGGGGGATTTAGGGGGATTTAACCAAGGTTCTTCAGGAACTGGAAAACGACAAACAAACTCATCGGTGTGCTTCAAAGCTGACAGCTGATGGCTGACAGCTGAAAGCTGACGACAAAGGAGTCATAAATGGCCGGAAAAAACCCCATCAAATTCACGGACACCACCTTTCGGGACGGGCACCAGTCGCTCTTAGCCACCCGCATGCGGTCCGAGGACATCATCCCCTTCATGGAGCGCATGGACCAGATGGGCTACTTTGCCATCGAGGTCTGGGGGGGCGCCACCTTCGACACCACCCACCGCTTCCTGGGCGACGACCCCTGGGAGCGGATCCGTACCATCAAGGGGATCCTGAAGAAGACCCCCACCATGATGCTCCTCAGAGGCCAGAACCTGGTGGGGTACCGGAACTACGCCGACGATCTCACCTACCGCTTCGTGCGCTACGCCGCGGAGGCCGGGGTGGACGTCTTCCGGGTCTTCGACGCCTTAAACGACATGCGCAACTGGGAAGTGGCGGTGAAGGCCCTCATGGACGCCAAGAAGCAAGGCCTCATGGCCCACTTCCAGGCCGCGGTGTGCTACTCCCTGACCCAGCGGCGCATGGGCGGCCCCATCTTTAATCTCGACTACTACGTCAACTTCGCCAAGAAGTCCGAAGCGATGGGGGCCGACTCCTTCGTCCTCAAGGACATGGCCGGCATGTGCTCCCCCAACGACGCCTACGCCATCATCAAGGGCATCAAGGAGACGGTCAAGATCCCGGTGGAGTTCCACACCCACTACACCTCGGGCTCCGGCTCCATGAGCTACCTGAAGGCCATCGAGGCGGGCGTGGACGTGGTGGATACGTGTCTCTCGCCCTTTGCCCTGCGCACCTCCCAGCCGGCCATCGAGCCCCTGCTGGTGGCGGTGGAGGGCACCGACCGGGAAACCGACATGGACCTGGCCACGCTGATCGAGATCGGCTACGACCTGGAGAAGGTGGCGGTGAAATACCGCGACCTCCTGGACACCTCCAAGATGGCCCAGATCGACACCGGCGTGCTCCTGCACCAGATCCCCGGCGGCATGTACTCCAACCTGGTGAACCAGCTCAAAGAGCTGGACGCGCTGGACCGCATCCATGAAGTCATGGCGGACCTGCCCCAGACCCGGAAAGAGCTGGGCTATCCGCCGCTGGTGACCCCCACCAGCCAGATCGTGGGCATCCAGGCGGTGATGAACGTGCTCTTCGGGCGCTACAACAAGGTGACCGCCGAGAGCCAGGGCCTGGCCTACGGCCTCTACGGCAAGACCCCGGCCCCCCTGGATCCCGAGGTGCAGAAACGGGTCCTCAAGGGCTATGAGCGGGGCGAGACCCCCATCACCGGACGGCCCGGGGACATCCTGGCGCCCGAATGGGATAAGGCGGTGGCGGACACCAAGTCCATCGCCAAAAACGACGGCGACATCCTGATCTATGCCCTGTACCCCACCACCGGCATGCGCTTCCTGAAGTGGAAGTACGGGATCGAGCCCATCCCGGCCGAGGTCAAGGCCAAGACCCTGGAGCAGGTCAAGCTGGAAGACGACGTCTATAGCGCCATCAAGCAGAAAAAGCTCTTCGCCAAGGTCAAGGAGTTCATCGACGGCCTGGACAAGGCCGCGCCGGAGAAGGGCCCGGGCCTCAGGACCTTCAACGTCTTCGTAGAGGGGCAGTACTACGCGGTGGAGGTGGAGTGCACCTCCGGGGCCCCGGTGATCAGCGGCATCAGCGCCGCGCCGGCGGCTGGTGGCACAGGCGTCTCGCCTGTGGTCGCGGCGCCGAAACCGGCCCTGGCCCCCAAAGCGGCCCCGGCCGCCGAGACCCTGGCCGCGGGCGAAGTGCCCCTTAGAGCCCCCATGCCCGGCATGATCATCAGCTACGCGGTCAAGGTGGGCGACAAGGTGGCCAACGGCGACCTGGTCTGCGTCCTCGAGGCCATGAAGATGCAAAACAGCCTCCCGGCCCCGGCCTCCGGCACCATCAAAGCCATCAACTTCGAACCCGGCGCCTCCGTGGCCAAAGACGCGGTGATCTTGGTGATTGGCAAATAGTGGTTTACCGTCGGGGCGGACTTATACCGCCCCGACAGGCGTTCCCTCCAGTTCTAGTCAGGGGAGCCGGGAAACAGCCGGCCCGGCTCCCCACCTTATGGCACCCATTTCTGATCACCCAGCCCCCGCAGTCCTCACTCGAAACCTCTGCCAAATTTGCGAATCCCCAAGAAAAGGGTAGGGGCGGACCTGTGTGTCCGCCCTCGGGTCAGGGCGCACAGGTGCGCCCCTACTGGCTTCTCGGTATAATGAAAAAATCAAAAGGGCGACCCGCGGGTCGCCCTTTTGCTAAGGCGGGGGGGTCAGGCGGCGGCCTTGAGGACTCCCAGCATCTCGGTCACGGAGGATACCGCGGCCAGGAAATCCTGGGGGGAGTTGGCGGCCAGGGTCTTAAAAACCAGGCGCTGGGGATCGACACCGGCATCGGCCAGCAGCTCCCGGGCCCGATCTACGCGCCATTGGGCGTGCAGGTTGCCCTGCTGGGATTTGCAGTTGTCCGGGTGGCAGGCCAGGACCAGTACCGCGTCGGCGCCGTGAGTGAAGGCCTTGAGGAGATAATCGATGTCGATCTTGCCGGCGCAGGGCATCCTGAGGGGGGTGAAACCCAGGGGCAGGGAGGTGTCAGGCAGCTTCAAGGCCGCTTGATAGGCCTCCCAGGCGGAATTTTTGCACATGAAGGCGATGATCTTGGGGGTGAGGCGGGGGTCGAGGGTCTCGAAGGCCGCCACCACCTGGTCGTCGGTGAAGTTGCAGATCTGGATGGCGTCATTGGGGCACTGGGAGGCGCAGACGCCGCAGCCCTGGCAGGCCAGTTCGTTGATGATGGCCCGGTTGTCCCAACTGACGGCCCCATGGGGACAGAGGCGGTGGCAGGTGAGGCACAGGACGCAGCGGCCCCGGTCCACCACGGCCCGGCCCTTGGGGGCCCGGGCCAGACCCTGGCCCAGAAGCTGATGCACTTCGGAGACCGCGGCGTCGGCTTCGAAAAAGGCCTGGTCCAGGTCCATGGCGCCGCGGCCGGGACCGGCGACATACACCCCCCGGCGGTTGGTGATCACCGGCAGGTTGCGGACGTTGTCGGCCTGGAGGAAGCCGCCGGGGCCCGGGAAGAGGCGCAACATTTCGGACACCGCGTCGTTGTCGGGGGCGGGCTGATGGGCCTCGTCCAGGACCACGAGATCGCAGGTCATGGTTTCCTCGCCGTGCATAACCGGGTCGAAAAAGGTGAGGTGAGGGCGATCGTCGGCAATGGACAGGCTAGGAAATTGCGGGAGCTTGAAGACGATGAGCCCGGAAGCCAGGGATTCCTCGAGGATGGCTTCCATGTCCGGGGCTCCCACTTTGGCGTCCCGGACGAACATGAACACCTGGAGGTCGTACCAGGTCAGCAATTGGGCCGCGGTGCCCAGGGCCCGGCGCAGGGCCAGGGGATTGGCGTCCCCGCCTTGCAGCGCCACCCGGACGCGGGTATCGGCCGGGGCAAACAACCGGTCGGCTTCCTCCGGAGAGGCCAGGATGGCTTCCAGGCGGGTATGAGAAATCACCCGGGGGTGCGACGCCGGGCCGTCCAACGGGCTGCTGGTCTCCAGCCGCATTTCCGGGGCCAGGACCATGGCGCCGACCACCTCTTCCCGGAGGCCTTCGGAAGTTTGGAGCCGGACGCGGAAATTGCCGGCGCTGCCTTCCGCCTGGACCAGATGCGCTTCGGTCAGCGGCTCAATGGCCGGATGGTCCATCTGGCGGACCAAATCTTCCAAGTCCTCAGTGGGGACCTGGGTAGACTTGCCGCAGGGGATCAACGGCTTCAGAAACGGATGAGGCATGGCATGGATCACCTGGTAACCCAGGCGGGCCAGGTCGGCCGCGGCTTTCATCGCTGCAAAGGAGTCCCCCCAGACCAGCACCCGGGTGCTCACCGGCACCTCCTGGCTGGTGATGGGGTTGGCCCGGGTGATGATGGACGCGGCCAGCCGGATGAGGTGGTGAGCCTTCAGGCTGCACGACCGGGGGTCCTGGTACCCCAAGGCCTCCTGGAGATCCAGGACCGTGAGGACCTCGGGGTTGACGCCAAGCCGATCCAGGAGCACCCGGATGATGCTTTGGGCCCGGCGATGCGGGTCCAGAGCCACCATCAAGATCGGATGTTCCAGGCCCTCGTGCAAGAAGGCCCGCAGGCGGGCTTCCAGTTCGGCCGCCGGCAATTGGGGGTTGAGGGCCAGAATGCGGCTGTGGGTCAGCCCCGCGGCCCACAGACCCAGCTGGTAGTAGTCGAGCCCCCCGGCGGTGAGTTCCGGGCCGTGGGCGAGGATGATTTCCAAAGGCTGTGGGGTTCTCATGGTCTTTTCACGTATTGGCTTACCTGGCGGGCCGCGGCCGTGGCCTGGGCGATGCACCCGGCGATATCCCGGGGGCCTTCGGCGGTGCCGGCCAGGAAGAGGCCCGGTTGAGAGGTTTGGGAACGGTGCCGCGGGTCGGCGGCCTGAAAGAACCCCTCCGGGGTCAACTTCACCTGGAGCAGGTCGGCCAGGGCGGGGTTATCGCCGCCGGGGGTGATGCCCACGGCTAACACCACCAGGTCGAAGGCCGCGTCCACGGGCCGGCCGCTGTCTTCCTCTAGGTAGCGCAGGCTCAGGTCGCCGTCGGGGTTGACCCTCAGGTCACCCGGCAAGGCCCGGCATAACTTGATCTCCCGCGCCGCCGCGGCCTGAAATTGCGCCGCATCCCGGCCGACATTCTGCAGGTCCATATAAAAGGTGGCGACCTCGGCGTCGGGGATCCGGTGCTTCAAGAGCCGGGCCAGCCTCAGGGTATAGGCGCAGCAGACCTGGGAGCAATAGGGATGCTGTTGGTCCCGGCTGCCCACGCATTGAATGAAGGCGATCTTACGGGGCTTGCCATCCGCGCCTTTCAGCCCCCGGTTGCGCAGCATCTCTTCCAGCTCAATGCCGGTAATGAGATGGGGCAGGCGGCCGTAGCCGTAATGGGGCCGGGCCTGGGGATCGGAGGGCCGGTAGCCCGTGGCCACGATGACCGCGTCGGCGGTCACCTCAAGGGTCTGTTGGGTTCGGCTCAGGTCGATGGCCCGGGCCGTGGGTGGGCAGATTTGGGCGCAGACCTGGCAGGAGCCGTCCTTGAAATAGAGACAGGCGGCGGGATTCACCGCGTACCGGGGGTGATTCTGGGTGATGGTGGTGGTGACGATGGCGCCCTGCTCGGCCGCGGGGCACTCTTCGAGACAGAGGCCACAGTTCACGCAACGCTCCGGGCTGATGACCTGGGGCTGCTGCTTCAGGTGCAGGCGGAAGGGGCCGTCGTCCCGGGAGACCTCGGTCAATTCGGCGGCGGAAAGCAGGGTGATCCGGGGCTCCTGAAAGAGGGCCTTGAGACGCTCATCCACCAGGCAGGCGCCGCACTTTTGGCAGGCATCGGTGGCTTTGCAGCAAAAGTGGGCCGCCCTCCCGCCGAAAAACGGGGTCTTTTCCACCAGGGCGACGTCATGGCCCAGGCGGGCCAACTCCAGAGCGGTGCTGATCCCGGCGATGCCGCCGCCCAGGATTACCGCAGAATAATGCTTTTGATTATCCATAGTTATTGGTCAATTCCCGGATTCCCGGGTTTGTGGTCAGGGCGAAAAGGCGAAAAGGGATTATCCTGATCGGGAAAGTCGCCATGGGTTTCTGTCCTCTTTGACTTTTCATCCTGTCTTTATAATCCCGCCGCCTCCAGGATCTTGGTGAACAAATCCGGGCGCCCTTTGGCTTTGAGGTAAACGCCGTCCGCCAGTTTTTCCTGCTTAAGCTGCTTGACCAGGCGGCCGGCGGCCTCTGCGCCTTTGAGCAAAATCTCCTCCGGCTCCTTGCCGGCCAGATCGGTTACCAGCTCCAGCGGCACGGAATAGACCTTGCGCCAGGTCCCCGCCGCGGCCAGGGCCACTTCCTCGGCCCCCAGGACCTTGACGCTGACCAGGAGCTTGACGGGGTGGGCCGCAATTTTTTCCCGGAAGCGGCGCAGCTTCTCCAGGTCGAAGACCGGCGGGGTGACGAAGAACTGCGCGCCCGCGGCCAGTTTCTTTTCGAATTTGAGGAGCTGAGGCGCCAGGGGTTCGGCCTCGGGGATGACCGCCGCGCCCAGGAAGAAGGCGGGGTTCCCCTGCAAAGGCAGGCCGACGCTGTCATGGCCGTCCATCAGGCCTTGGGCGATCTGCAGCAGCTGCACCGAATCGGCGTCGTACACCGGCTTGGCCTGGGGGTGGTCGCCGAGGGTGACGTAATCGCCGCTGATGAGCAGGAGATTTTCGAGCCCCAGGCTGGCCGCGCCCAAGAGGTCGCTTTCCAGGCCCAGGCGGTTGCGGTCCCGGCAGGTGAGGTGCAGGATGACCTCGGCCCCTGCGTCCTTGACCAGACGAGAGGCGGCCAGGGCGGACAGGCGCATCCGAGCGTGCTCGTTGTCGGGCACGCCGAAGGCCGCCACCCGGCCGGACATTTCCTTGACCGGGGCCAGCATATCGTCCACGCCGATGCCTTTGGGGGGCTTGAGCTCGGCCACCACCGTAAAGGCGCCCGCGTCCAGGGTTTCCCGGAACTTACTCATGAGTGCCGTATCTCCTCTTGTAGGCCGGGTGGATCACCGTCCCGGGGCTGGTGCAGCGGTCATGGGGATGCATGGGCAGGATCTGGCGGATATTGTCCAGGCGCCCTTCCAGTTCGAGGCGGTGGTAAATCTTGCTCCAGGCGCACTCCCGCTCGGGGTCCACTTCGCAATGGCCGTCCACCGTGCCGCCGCAGGGGCCGTTCAAGAGGCCCTTGGGACACATGGTCACCGGGCAGACGCCCCCGGTGATCCCCAGGTAGCAGTTATGGCAGGCCCGGCAGCGCTCGGTATAGTAGCCCACCTCGTTGTTGACCCCGATAAAGGTGGTGTTCACCGCGGGGAAGATAGGCTGCAGGGAGCACAATTGCTTGAGGAACTGCACTCCGGCGCCGCAGGCCATGGAAATGATGGCCTCGTAGTCGGCGGTGAAATCGCACAGGGGCCGCAGGAATTCCAGGTCGCACTGGCGCTCCACGGTGATCTCCCCGATTTCCAGGCGCTTGTCTTCCAGCCCCAGGGCCAGCTTGAGCTGGGAGGCCAGCAGCCCCACCTCTTTTTCGCCCCCCGCCAGGCAGACGGCGACGCAGGTGCCGCAGCCCACGATGAGGATCTTCTTGTAAGGGGCCACCATGGCCTTGATTTCGGCAAAAGGTTTACGTTCGGCGATAATCATGATTGCACCATATTCTCCAGTTGTTCCACGACATCGGGGTGAAGATGCTTCCCCCGGCGCAGGGGGCTGGGCCCCAGGGTCTCGACCCGCTGGGTCTTTTCTTTGACCGCGGCCACCCACTTGGGGGCGTCGGATGCGGCCACTTCAAACATCTCCAGGCGCCCGCCCAGGCCGATTTCTTCCAGCAGTTTCTGAGCGTATTCCACCCGTTCCCGGGCCCGGAGATTACCTTCCAGAAAATGGCAACTGCCCGCTTCGCAGCCGCTGACCATGACCGCGTCAGCCCCGGCTTCGAAGGCCTTCAGGATGTGGATGATGTCGATGCGGCCGGTGCACAGGTACTTGATGATGCGCACCGTGGCCGGGTATTGCATCCGGGCCGAGCCCGCCATATCCGCGGCGGTGTAAGTGCAATAAGTGCACACTAGAGCCAGGATTTTGGGAGTAAATTCCATATCAAAATTCCTTGTCTTCGTAGGGGCGGACCTGTGTGTCCGCCCTGGCTTGGGGGGACACATAGGTCCCCCCCTACACAGATTTACGACGCCGCCTGATCGTCCGGCACCTCTTCCGCCTCCATGGCGCTGATCTTGGCAACGAACTGCTTGTCCCGGTGGTGCATCACTTCGATGGCCTTGCGGGGGCAGGCGCTGGCGCAGTTGCCGCAGCCCTGACAGGCCGCCGGGTCGATGGTGATAACGCCTTCGGCCTGGTCCACCCGGGGCACTCCGTAAGGGCAGGTGCGCATGCAGGTGAGGCAGATGATGCACTTTTGCGGATCGACCCGGGCCACTGCGCCGCCCACGAACATTTCTTCCTGGGACAGGACGCCCAGGGCCCGGGCCGCGGCCCCCTGGGCCTGGGCAATGCTCTCCTCGATGTACTTGGGGCTGTGGGCCAGCCCGCAAAGGAAGATGCCGCTGGACGCGAAATCCAGAGGCCGCAACTTCTGGTGGGCCTCCATGAAGAAACCGTCGGCGTCGAAGGGCAGCTTAAACAGCTTGGCGATCTCCTGGGAGGCCGGATGGGGCCGGATGGCCGCGGACAGGGCCAGGTAGTCGGCCTTCAGTTTAATGGGGACCTTGAGGTTCTGGTCAAAGACCGTGATTTCCAGGCCATCGCCGGCGGCCGCCACCTCGGGATTTTGTTCGGGCTCAAAGCGGATGAACTGCACGCCCAGGTCACGGGCTTTTTTGTAGTAAATCTCCTTGAGGCCGTAGGTGCGGATATCCCGATAGAGGATATAGACCTTGGCCTGGGGCCGGATTTCCTTGATTTTCAGGGCGTTCTGGATGGCGTAGCCGCAGCACACCCGGCTGCAGTAGGGATGCTCCGGCGAGCGCGAGCCCACGCACTGGATCATGACGAAGGTGGGGGCCTCACCGATCTGGTCGGGGGCATCGATAAGGAAGTTTTCCATCTCCGACTGGGTCAGGACCCGGGGATGTTCGCCGTAGAGATATTCCGCGGGCTTATATTCCTGGGCGCCGGTAGCGATCACCACGGCGCCGTAGTGGATCTCCCACTGGTCCTGTGGGGACTCCAGCTTGCTAACGAAACTGCCCACGTGTCCCGAAAAGCTGGTCATGCGGGCGTTGGGCCACCAGCGGATGTTGGGGTGGTTTTCCACCCGGTGCACCAGCTCATCCATATAGGGCTTGATTTCCTGGCCTTCCAGGGTGTAGCGCATCTTTCGGGCCAGGCTGCCGCCGAAGCGCTCCTGGATGTCCGGCAGATAGACCCGGTAGCCGGCGTCGGCGATGGTCAGGGCCGCCACCAGACCGGCCAGACCGCCGCCCAGCACCAGGGCCCGCTGCTTCACCGGGAACGGCAGTTCGCTCAAGGGCTCCAGCACCGCGGCCCGGCTCACTGCCATTTTGACCAGTTCCTGGGCCTTGGCGGTGGCACGTTTCGAGTCCCCCTGATGTACCCAGGAATCCTGGTCCCGGATGTTAGCCATCTCAAAGAGATATTTGTTGAGGCCGGCCTTGCGCAGGTTGTCTTGGAAGAGCGGTTCGTGGGTCCGGGGGCTGCAGGAGGCCACCACGATGCGGTTGAGGCGGTGCTCCTCGATGACCCGGCGCATGGCCTCCAGGGAGTCGGTGGCGCAGGTAAAGGTGTAATGGTCGGCGTAGGCCACCCCCGGCAGGGTCAGGGCATATTCGGCTACCTGGGCCACGTCCACCACGCCGGCGATGTTGATGCCGCAGTGGCAGACGAAGACCCCGATGCGGGGCTCCTCCTGCACGATGTCCCGTTCCTGGGGGTACTCCGCTTTGGTCAGCAGGGTGCCCTTGACTTCGCTCAACAGGGCGGCCGCGGCGCCCGCCGCGGCCGAGGCCTGGCCCACGGTTTCGGGGATGTCCTTGGGGGACTGGAAGACGCCGCAGGTATAGATGCCCTGCCGGCTGGTCTCCACCATCTTAAAGGGCGGATTTTCCACAAAGCCCCAGCGGTTGGTGGCGATGTCACAGACTGCGGCCAGTTTCTTGGTGGCGGGATGGGGCGTCAGGCCCACGGAGAGCACCACCAGATCGAATTCTTCCTGCTGGATGCGGCCCTCTTCATCCACGTAGGCGAGTTCCAGGTTGTGGGTGCGGGGGTCTTCCGTCACCCGGGAGATCATGGCGCGGATGAGGCGCACCCCATGGACGTCCCGGGCGCGTTCGTAGTAGCGGTCGAAGCCTTTGCCCTGGGCCCTGAAGTCGATGAAGAAGATGGTGGGCTGCACCCGAGGGTCATGCTCCTTGGCGATGACCGACTGTTTGGCGGCGTACATGCAGCACACATAGGAGCAGTATTCCCGCCCGATGGAGGCGTCCCGGGAGCCCACGCACTGAATCCAGGCGATTTTTTGGGGGTCGGAGCTGTCGCTGGGTCGCTTAACGTGGCCGGCGCAGGGTCCGGTGGCGGACAGGAGGCGCTCGAACTCCAGGGAGGTGATGACGTTGGGGTAGCGGCCATAGCCGTATTCGGGCTTGGCGGCGGCGTCGAAGGTCCTGAAACCGGGGGCCAGGATGACCGCGCCCACCTCCAGGGTCTGGGTCCGGGGCTGCTGCTTATGGTCGATGGCCCCGGCCTGGCAAGCCTCGACACACTGCATACATTCGGAACAGGCGCCGCAGTTGACGCAGCGGGAGGCCTCATGTTGGGCCTGGGCCTCGGTGAAGCCCAGGTTAAGCTCTTTAAAGCCTCCGGTCCATTCGGACTGGGGCAACTCCGGCATGGGCTCGCGTGGTTCCTGCGGCAGGTTCCGGGGAATGGGATTCCAGTTGCCGTCTTGAATGGGCTGCAGCCGGGGCTCCCGGTCGGCCTTAAGGTCCTGCCCATTGAGATAACGGTCAATGGAGATGGCGGCCTCGCGGCCCGCAGCTACCGCGCCAATGGCGATCCAGGGGCCGGTGACCACGTCGCCGCCGGCAAAGACGCCGTCGCGCGAGGTGGCCAGGGTGTCGGGGTCGGCGGCAATCAGGCCCCGGGGCGTGAGCTTCAGGCCGTCGGCCTCCGTGATAAACTTCAAATCGGCCTTCTGGCCGATGGCGAAGATGACCGCGTCCGCATCCCGGGTGGTGATTTTATCCTCTAGGTAAGCGGGTGCAAAACGGCCCTGCTCGTCGAAGACCCGGGCCACCGCCTTGAGTTCCAGGCCGGTGACCTGGCCATTATCGGAGAGGACCTGCTTGACCCCCCAGCGATGAATGATCTCGATACCCTCGGCCTTGGCTTCGTCCACTTCCCAGGGGGAGGCGGGGAGCTCAGCCGGGGATTCCAGGGCGACCATGGTGACCTGGGCCGCGCCTTTACGCCTGGCGGTGCGGGCCACGTCGATGGCCACGTTGCCGCCGCCGATGACCACTACCCGTTTCCCCTGGGTGGGGGATTCGCCGCCGGAGTTCACTTCTTTCAGGTACTCGACGCCCCAGAGGACGCCGTCGGCGTCGGCGCCGGGCACCGGCAGGCGGATGGAATCCTGGGTGCCGACCCCGAGGAAGACCGCGGCGAAGCCGTCCCGGGTGAGGAGATCGTTAATGGTGTTGCCTTCGCCGATGGGGGAGTTAAAGCGCAGGTCCACCCCCAGGCGCTTCAGGTAGTCCACTTCCCGTTGCAGGACTTCCCGGGGCAGGCGATACGCCGGGATGCCGTAGCGCAGCCAGCCGCCGGCTTCCTTTGCTGCCTCAAAGATTACCGCCTGATAACCCTGCATACTCAGGTGATAGGCGCAGCTCAGACCGGCGGGCCCGGCTCCGACGATGGCCACGGCCTGGTTTTTCCGGGGGATTTCCGGGACCGGCAAAGCGTTCCAGTCCGCCCGGTCCGCCACGAAGCGCTTCAAGGAGCAGATGGCCACGGGCTCGTCCACTTCGGCGCGGCGGCAGTCGCTTTCGCAGGGATGGGGACAGATGCGGCCGATGGTGCCGGGGAGCGGCAGGCGGTCCATGATGAGTTTTAAGGAGTCGTCGTATTTGCCGGCCTTGACCAGTTGCACGTAGCCCTGGGCGCTGAGGTTGGCGGGGCAGGCCCGGACGCAGGGGGCCCGGTCGAACTTCTTGATGGCAAAGGTGGAGGGCACCGCCTGGGGAAAATGCCGGTAGGCGGCGTGGCGCTTGCCCAGGCCTTCATCAAAGCTCGACGGCAATTCCACCGGGCAGGCCTCGGAGCAGGCGCCGCAGGCGTTGCACTTGGCCGCATCGATATAGCGGGGCTCCCGATGCAGCGTGGCGGTGAAATGGCCCGCTTCGCCCTCCAGCTTATCGATTTCGGCCTGGGTCAGGATCTCGATGTCCGGATGCCGGGCCACCTCGATGAGCTTGGGGGAAATCAGACAGGTGGAACAGTCGTTGGTGGGAAAGGTCTTGTCCAACTGGGCCATGACCCCGCCGATGGAGATGTCCCGTTCCACCAGATAGACCTTGTAACCCGCGGCCGCGGCATCCAATGAGGCCTGCATGCCGGCGATGCCGCCGCCGACGACCATTACGGCGCCGACCTTTGGTTCTGGGTTCTGGGTTTTGGGTTCTGGGCTCAGAAGCAGGTTCTGGGTTTCGGGTTTTGGGTTTTGGGTTTTATCGTTCATGGTTTTGTCTTCTTTATAGCGGCTATGAGTCCATGGAGGAGTTTTCCGGTCCTGGAAATGAGTTCCACAGAATGAGCAACTGCCGGCTTATCAAGGTACCCCAGGTTCATTGCTATTATAAGTTGGGTTTCCACTTCGGCGAGTGACCCCTGGCATGGTACAAGAATTGCTGGAATTCCCCTGTGGACGATTTACCCCGGCCTTCGGCAATATTGCTGGGAATGGAAACGGCAGCCCTGCGAATTTGACTGGTCAGCCCGAATACCTCTTCCTTAGGAAACCTTTGGCTTGCCTTATAGATTTCGGTCACCAGTTCCATAGCTGTTTGCCAGGCCACCAAGTCATGAAAGGATTTCACCGCACTTGCCATAACGATATTTCCCGATTAGACGCGGCGTGGATTCGGTTTCCCAGAACCCAGAACCCAAAACCTAAGTTATCAACCCTATTCGCCTTAAAAGCGGCCGGGGATCAACCAAATGCTTATCCAGCCAACGGGTGACTTCCGGGTGTCCCAGGGCCAGGCCGATGAGTTCGGTGAAATAAAAGACCGGCAGGTAGTAATCCTTGCCGAACTTTTGGCCGATGCGTTTCTGCGGCATATCCAGGTTGGCCTGGCACATCTGGCAGGAGACCACCAGGCAGTCGGCCCCGGCCCTGAGGGCGCGCTCGTAGAGGCGCTGCGCCAGGGTGTCGATGATGTCGGGCCGGGCCACGGCCAGGCCGGCGCCGCAGCAGTCGGTCTTAAAAGACCAGTCCAGGGGTTCAGCGCCCAGGACCTTGAGGAGCCGCTCCAGGTTCTGCGGGTTTTCCGCGTCCTGCTTGTCGGTCACCGCCGGGGGCCGGGCCACCATGCACCCGTAGTAGCCCACGGCCTTGAGGCCGGTGAGGGGCTTAACCACCTTGGGGGCCAGGTCCCGGAGAGAGGCGTCCCGGGTGAGGTAGTCCAACAGGTCCCAAATCTTGATGCCGCCGTTATAGGACACGCCCAGATGGGCGCCGTCGGGGCCCTGCAGCGCCTTTTCCGCCGTCTTGAGGCGGTTGAAACACAGGGCGCAGGGCACTACCACGTCCCGGCCGGCAGCTTCGGCCAGGGCCAGGTTGCGGGCCGGCAGGGCCAGGGACAACTGGTGGTTGGTGCTGTGGGCCGCGGTGGCGCCGCAGCAGTTCCAGTCCGGTAGTTCCGCCAGTTCCAGGTCCAGGAGGCGGGAGACGCCCCCGATGGAGGCGGCGTAGTCGATGGCGGTCCCTTCGAGGGAACAGCCCGGATAGTAGCTTACTTTCACGGCTTTTCCTGTTTCTGCGCCTTGGCGAAGATGTCTTTAATTTCCTTAATACCCTTGAGCCGATGGGGGAGGCGCGGCACCAGGCGGCGGCGCTTGGCCAATTCCCAGGCCATACTGAGATCGGCAGTTAGGGCCCCGGACTTGAGTTTGGCGATAGTGCCGCCGCTCCTTAATTGGTAGAGGCCCAAAAGCAGCGGCTCGGACAGGCGCCCGCCGGCCAGGCGGACCGTGTCCAGGAAGGTCTGGTGGAAACGGGTCACCCCGGGTTGGGGCGAAGCAAATCCCCGCCGCAGGGCTTCCTCTTTCAGCCAGTCCATGACCCCGGCGATGTCGATCTGGTTGGGGCAGCGGGTGGTGCAGGTCTCGCAGGAGGAGCACACCCAGATGGTGCGGCAACCCAGCACGGTGTCTTCCTGCCCCAAAAGCGCCAGCCGGATGACCTGGTCGGGGTAGAAATCCATGGCAAAGGTCAAGGGACAGCCGCCCGAACACTTTTTACATTGATAGCAGGCCGAGACGGTGGTCAGCGCGGCCAGGCCCTCGGCCAGGGAGAGGGACGGTTCCAAGGGTGCTTTTAAAGTATTCAGCATAATAAACTCGATTTGGGTTAGGACTTAAGCCATGTTAAACTGAAAGATGGCGGGTTAAGTCACGATCCAGACTAACCTCTAGCCTCTTTCACCACCGCAGAGGCTACCTTGATGAACGAAAGTGCGCAAGTCAACAATTTCTGATCTTCTTGTCAGTGATATTCTTACAGGGAATCGGCTCGTTCATCACCTTTTCATCTGAAATATTCAATTATAAGGATATTATAATATCTGAATAAATTTAGTCAATGAAAATTTTGACCCGCGCCTGATAAAATTTGCCTTATGAGTGGGTGGGGAATGGGAGCCGTGGTTTAAGCTTTGGGGGCCTGGATGCCGATATCTCTTGCAGGTTCGGGCCTCACCGGGTGAGACGGTTGACCGTCTTTGTGAACGCGAAACTAAAAAAAAGCCTGGCAAACCCTCATGGGGGTACGTTATTTTGTGGTTTGAGACAAATATCCCCATGCGGGGCGGCTCTGACTGAAGGCCATCGAGCTACCGTGGAAAAACATCATAGCTGTCTGAATACCAGGGCAATCATCGCCTATTTTGAGGAATGGCTGCCGCACGCAGTCCCTGCGGTCATGGAAGGGTTGGGCCAGGAAATCGCGGCCCTGGCCAAGCCGCGCGAATTTCTCATGGAGATCAACAACTGGGTCTCCAGTGAGGTGGTCATCCAGATGTTCGAAAATGCCCGGCGTCTCACCGGCAATGAGGACATCGCCTTTGAGATCGGGTTTCAGACCGCGGCGCGCAAAAAATTTAACTACGTGCAGCGGATCATCCTGTTTGCCTATAAGAATCCCCGGCGCAGCCTGAAGCGGGCCCAGAAAATCAATGACAAATTTAACCGGAATAAGCGCATCGAGATCGTGGAGACCCGGCGGGACCGGGCTACCATCCGCCTGCACTGGGACCGGGACATCCCCAGCATCATCGATTTCTGCAAGTTCAACCGGGGCATTTACTCCGGCATCCCCACCGTCTGGAACCTGCCGCCGGCCCACGTGGTAGAAACCCGGTGTTTTTTCAAGGGCGACGAATATTGCGAATACCACTTTAAGTGGGAGAGGAAATCCTACCTGCGGGAATTCCTGATGCACCTGACGGCTCCCTGGTCGTTGCTCAAATCCACCATTGCCGAACTGGAGTGGGACAAGGAGCTCCTGAAACATAAATTTCATGAAATCCACGGCTTAAACCTGCAATTGCGGGAGAAGATCGACCATCTGATGTGCCTGCACCAGTCCAGCAGCGCGGCCATGTGGCTGGTGCACCCGGAAGAGCTGGTGCAATTCAGTCTGGACCTCTTCATCAAGTTCACCAAACTGGACCGGGTGATGATCTTTCTCCTGGACGACCGGGACCTGACGCTGTCCGTGCAGGAGGCCATGGGGTTCGCGCCCGAAATGGTGGAGCAGGTGCGGCAGTGCCCTATTTCCCTGTTCGAGACGGACCGGATCATCGCCCGGGCGGCGCTGCACGGCAACCCGGCGGTGTTCCCGGCAGAAACCTCCGCAGGGCCCAGCCAGCCGGACCCGTTAATCGCCGCCCTCGGCATCGCCGCGGGGCTGGCCGCGCCCCTCGTCGTGCGTCATAAAATCATCGGGGTGCTGCTGGCTGGGGCTAGGCCCGGCAGCACCCTGACCGAGGCGGATGTGGAGTTCGCCACCAGCTTTGCCAACCAGTTGGCCATCGCCCTGGAGAATTCCCGGCTCTACGGCCAGTTGGAGACCTCGGAGCGCCAGTACCGGGGATTGGTGGAAAACGCCCATGAAGGCGTCTGGATTCTGGAGGCGGACGGCACCGTCAAGTTTGCCAATCGCCGGATGCAGGAGATCACCGGGGAGGACAATCTGGAAGGCAAATACCTGGCGGAATTTTGGGATGAGGAAAACTACCGGGCGGTAGAGGCGGTCCTGGCCGAAAACCGGGAAGGCCGGGTGGTGCAAAAGGAATTGGAGATGCTGGCTAAGGACCGCGGCCCGGTGGCGGTGATCATGAGTTCGGTGCCCCGGATGGAAGACGGCCGGTTTCTGGGGACCTTCGCCATGTTTAGCGACATCAGCGACAAGAAGGCGATGGAAAAACAGATCTGGCAGCACCGGAAGATGGAAGCCGTCGGCACTTTGGCCGGGGGCATTGCCCATAATTTCAATAACCTGCTCATGAATATCATGGGCCTGACCGGCTTGATCCTGGCCAACCTGGACGCTGGCGACCCGGCCTACTCGGACCTGAAATTGATCGAGCAGGAGGTGGTGAAGGGTTCGGCGCTCACCAAGCAACTGCTGTCCCTGGGCCGGGGCGGGGCCTTCGCGCTGAAGCCCCTGGACCTCAACGTCCTGGCCGAAAAGTCCGCCCGGCTGTTTTGCCGGACCCGGAGCGATATTCAGATCATCCGGCGGCTGGACCCTGATCTGCCGCCGGTGAAAGCCGACCAGGGGCAGATCGAGCAGGTGCTGCTCAATCTGTTCGTCAATGCCTGGCAGGCCATGGACCGAAAGGGGCAGATGACCCTGACCACCCGCGAGGTGACGCTCACCGAGGCTTTTTGCGAGCCTTACGGACGGCCGCCGGGGCAGTATGTGCAACTCAGCCTGGCCGATACCGGGGTGGGGATGGATGAGGCCACCGCGGCCCGGATTTTCGACCCGTTTTTTACCACCAAGAGCATGAGCCAGGGCACGGGCCTGGGGCTGGCTTCGGCCTATGCCATTATCCGGCAGCACCAGGGCATCATCATGGTAGAGAGCCAACCCGGCCAGGGCGCCACCTTTCGTATCTATCTGCCGGTATCCCCCAAGGCCGCGGTCTGGGAGAAGTGCCGGGAAAAGGGGTTCGTGCCGGGCTCCGGCGCGATTTTGCTGGTGGATGATGAGGACAGCATCAGGTTGGTGGCCAAAAGAATCCTGGAACAACTGGGTTACCGAATCCTGCCAGCCGCCACCGGGGCTGAGGCCCTGGAGATCTTCCGCCGGGAACGGCACGGCATCGATCTGGTGATCCTGGATATGATCATGCCCGGCCTGGGAGGCGGCGAAACCTACCGGGAGCTGAAGGAAATCGACCCGGCGGTCAAAGTCCTGTTGTCCAGCGGCTACTCCCTGGACGGGGAGACCCGGGAGCTCATGGCGGCCGGGGCCCGGGGATTCATCCAGAAGCCCTACCGCATCGCGGCCCTCTCCCGCCTGGTGGCGGAAATCCTGGAGGACGGCGGGGGCTTGCCACGGTCGGCTTCTCGGGAATTATAGAACCAACTGAAAGTTGAGACCAGTGCGAAAAGCCATTCTGTCATCCTGAGCGTAGCGAAGGATCTAGATTCTTCGGTCGCTTCGCTCCCTCAGAATGACAGGTGAGGAGACCTGCGCAGAGGTCTCAAGTTCAAGTTGTCCAAACCTGAGGAGGGGACCCAGGATATTAAGGGCCGCCCCGGCCTTGCAACTTCCGGAAATGGTATTTATGTTTAAAGAGTTACCGCGAACCGCAAGAGGAGTGAAAATGTTGCCGTTTAAGAGAATTCTTTGTCCTACGGATTTTAGTGAACCTTCATACCTGGCCTTGAAGCGGGCCGAAGAGCTGGCCCGGCATTTTAGCGCGGAGTTGTTGGTGCTGCACGTGATTCCGCCGGTACCGGGTCCGCATGCGTTCCCCGACCCGCAGGCGGACTTTAACTTTGACCTGCCCTTGTATCAGCAGGAACTGGCCATTTATGCGGAAAAAAAGCTGAAAGACCTGGTGAGCCATCAGGTGTCCGGAGAAGTGCGGAGCCGGGATCTGGTGACCACCGGGGAGCCCGCCGCGGAAATCCGGCGGGCCGCCGCGCAAGAGCACGCGGACCTCATCGTCATCGCGTCCCACGGCGAGACGGGCTGGCGCCGGTGGACCCATGGTTCGGTGGCCGAAAAAGCGGCGCGCCATGCTCCCTGTCCCGTGCTGACCATCATGGCCCCGGCGGCGGCAGAATAAACCCGAGAAAAGCTCGGTTGCGTATCGTGAGGACATGGGACATAATGGGCCATCATGAACTTTAGTGGAGGAGGAGGTTGGTTATGACCAAGGTAGCGATTAACGGTATGGGACGGATTGGCCGGGCGGCTTTCAAAGTTATTATGGACACCCCCGATCTGGAGCTGGTGGCGGTCAACGATCTGATGGAGCTGGGTAACCTGGTCTACTTGCTGAATTATGACACGGTTTATGGAGTATATAAGCATCGGGTGTCCGCCGCGGGCGACAGCCTGAAGGTGGCCGGCAAGACCATAAAATTTTTGAGTGTCAAGGACCCGGCCCAGCTACCCTGGAAGGACCTGGGGGTGGAGATCGCCCTGGAATGCACCGGGCTGTTCACCCAGGCCGAGGGGCTGAGCAAGCATATTGCCGCGGGGGCCAAGTACGCCATGCTCTCGGCGCCGCCCAAAGGGCACGACGTCTGTTGCATCGTGCATGGCGTGACCAAGCCGGGGGCCGACGACCGGATGATCTCCTGCGCCTCCTGCACCACCAACTGCATCACCCCGGTGGTCGAGATCATGGGGCGGCGGATCGGCGTCAAGAAGGCTATCATGACCACCATCCACGCCTACACCTCCTCCCAGGCCATGGTGGACGGCCCCAATAAGAAATGGCGGCGGGGCCGGGCCGGCGCGGCCAACCTGGTGCCCACCTCCACGGGCGCGGCGGTGGCCACCACCAACACTTTGCCCCAGTATAAAGGCAAATTCGACGGGGTCTCGGTGCGCTGTCCGGTGCCCTGCGGCTCCCTGGCGGATTTGGTGTTCGTCACCGAGCGGCCCACCACGGTGGAAGAAATCAATCAGATTTTTCAAGAAGAGGCCAATGGCCGCTATAAGGAAATTCTGCAATACGCCGAAGATCCCATCGTGTCGTCCGATATCATCATGAATCCCCATGCGTCCATTTTTGACCCCAGCATGACCCAGGTGGTGGACGGCGACCTGGTCAAGCTCTTTAGCTGGTACGATAACGAATGGGGCTATACCAATCAGCTGGTCAGAGAGACCGTGCGGCTGGCCAAAGGCATGTGACCCATCTCCGGCCAACCGGCCGCCAACGTCCCCACCGGCTCCCCTCCGGGGGCGGAGGGGAGCCGGTGGGGACGTGAACCTTCCGCCCGGACCGGAGGCTTCCTGATCGGGTGCGGAGGCGGCCGGGGAGGCCCGATCCTTCGGAACCCCTGGACCCGAACCAGGCGAGACCCTTGCGCGGTCAACCCTTTACCCCCACCCCTCTCCGCCGCGATGAGCCGGTCGCCCGGGAGGTCCGAAAATCCATGATTGTTCCCATCGGGAGGTACTGCATCGACTGAGATTCCCGAAACCCTACCCTGCTTAGGAGGCGGATATGAGAATCTTCACCCGAGATGAACTGAGAACTCTCGCCGAGTCGCCCCAGACGCCGTGCGTCTCCTTATATATGCCCACCCACCGCCTGCCCACCGAAAATCAACAGGATCGCACCCGTCTGAAAAACTTGATTCGTGAGGCCCAGGAAGGCCTCCTGGCCTATGGGCTGCGCCCGGCGGAAGCCGAAACCCTGCTGGAGCCGGCCGTCAAGCTGGTGGAAGCCATCCCCTTCTGGAAGGACAAACGGGATGGGCTGGCTCTCTTCCTGACTCCGGCGATGTTTCGCTATTACCAGTTGCCCATCACCTTTGAGCCGCTGGTGGTGGTCGGGCATCGGTTCCACATCAAGCCGCTCCTGACCCTGCTGGGAGGCAATGAGTTTTTCGTGCTGGCCTTAAGCCAAAATGCCGTGCGGCTCTTCGAGGGGTCCCGCGTCGGACTCAGCGCCATCGATGATCTGGAGGGGGTGCCCAAGAGTCTGGCCGACGCCCTGAAATACGATGAACTGATCAAACAACTGCAGTTCCGCACCGGCCTCGGGGTGGGCGGCGCCAGGGGAGAGCGGGCCGCCATGTTTCACGGTCAGGAAGCCCAAGATACCAAGGAAAGAATTCAGCGCTATTTCCGGCAGATCGACCAGGGGCTGAGGGAATTGCTCCGGGAGGCCCAGGCGCCCCTGGTCCTGGCCGGGGTGGAGTATCTCCTGCCCATCTATAAAGAAGTGAATACCTATCAGCATGTGTTGAACGGCGGCATTACCGGGAACCCCGAGGGGGTGAACCCCGAGGACCTGCACCGCCAGGCCTGGGCCCTGGTGGAGCCCTACTTTAAGCGGGAGCAGCAGGAGGCCGCAGCCCGGTTCCGGAAACTGGCGGGCACCGGCCGGACCTCTCAGGACGCCCGGGAAATCGTGCCCGCGGCCTACCATGGCCGGGTGGAGTGCCTGTTGGTGGCGGTGGGCCGCCAGCAGTGGGGCGATTTTGACCCGGGCACCAGCCAGGCGCACCTCCATGCCGAGGCCCAGCCCGGCGACTTCGATCTGTTGGATCTGGCCGCCACGCAAACCTTGCTGCACGGCGGCGCGGTCTATGCGGTGGAACCCGCCGAGGTCCCCGATGGGGCGCTGCTGGCCGCCATCTGGCGCTATTGAGGGTTAACGCCTAGTCGTTGAGAGTTGGATGGAGAGCTGAAGCGAAACCTCACAAGAGCATGGTGCGCCGGGCGCACTCTACATTGCCGAGAACATGCAGGGGCGGGTTGAAAACCCGCCCCTGCGTTTCGTACTTCTTTGCAATCAAATGGTGGCACGGGCGTCTCGCCTGTGAAGGCGCAGGCTAAAGCCTGCGGCTACCAAAACCCTACCCCGGTATCAGAGGATCGACAGACGCTCGTCGTAGATGAACTCCCGGGTGTGTTTGGCGATTTTGGCCGGGTCTATCTGAATCCGGGCCATGCCGGTCTCGAGGCCGGCCCGGGCCACGGCTTCGGCCACCACCGGCGGCACCCGGAAATCCATGGCTTCGGGCAAGATATAGCGCGGGCTTAATTTATCGCCCACCAGCGCGGCGATGGCGTGGGCCGCGGCGATATTCATGGCGTCATTGATACCCCGGGCCCGGATGTCCAGGGCCCCCCGGAAGATGCCGGGAAACGCCAGGCAGTTGTTCACCTGGTTGGGGAAATCCGACCGGCCGGTGGCCACCACCAGGGCCCCGGCCTCCCAGGCCGCATCGGGATGGATTTCCGGGTCCGGGTTGGCCAGGGCGAAGACGATGGGGTTAGCGGCCATGGCCCGCACCATGTCCGGTTTCAGAACGTTGGGTCCCGACAGGCCGAAGAAGACGTCGGCGCCGCGCAAGGCCTCGGCCAGGGAGCCCTGGAGCCGGTCCGGGTTGGTGATAGCCGCCAGCTCCTCCTTGATGGGATTCATACCTTTGCCGCGGCCTTTGTAGATAATGCCGGTGGTATCGCACACCGTGATATTTTGGGCCCCGGCCTGGATCAGAAGCTTGGTCACGGCAATGGCCGAGGCCCCGGCGCCGTTGAAGACGATCTTGACGTCCTCGATCCGGCGCGCCGCGAGCTTCAAGGCATTGATCAGGGCCGCCAGGGTCACCACCGCGGTGCCGTGCTGGTCGTCGTGAAAGACCGGGATATCCAGACGTTCGCACAATCTCTGCTCGATGTCGAAGCACCGGGGCGACGAGATATCCTCCAGGTTGATGCCGCCGAAGGCCGGGGCAATGTTTTCCACCAGTTGGACCACCAGGTCGGGGTCCTGAGTGCTGATGCAGATGGGAAAGGCCTCGACCCCGCCGAAGGTCTTGAAGAGCACGGCCTTGCCTTCCATGACCGGCAGCGCGGCCCGGGGGCCGATATTCCCCAGGCCTAGAACGGCGCTGCCGTCGGAGACGATGGCCACCAGGTTGCTCTTGCAGGTGTAGTCGTAGGCGGCGAGGGGTTCGGCCATGATCTTTTTGCAGACCTCATCCACCACGGTGGGGGCATAAACCCGCCGGTAGATGACCTCATCCTTGATGGGGACCTTGGCGTACACCTGGATGCAGCCCTGATAACGGCGGTGAAGCTCCAGGGACTCCTGGTTGATGCTGAGTTTGCCGTAATCCTGACTTTCGGGCGGCAGCCAGGCCAGTTCCCCTTCATAGATATACTTCTCGGTGCGCTCGCGAATCATCTCAGGGGAGATCACGTCCGCGCTGTGGCGGGCCACGCCCGTCATCTGGGCCGTCCGGGCCACCGCCTCGGCCACCACCGGGGAGATACGCCAATCCATCTGCCGGGGGATGATATTGGCAGGAGACAATTGGTCAGCCGGGATCATGGCCGCCAGGGCCCGGGCCGCGGCCAGGAACATGTCGATGTTAACCCGCAGGGCCCCCACATCCAGACAGCCCCGGAAGAATCCCGGGGTAATGAGGGAGGACCGGATCTGGTTGGCGCTTTCCGTCTGGCCGGTGGCCACGATCGCGGCGCCGCCGGCCTGGGCTTCGGCCTCGCTGATTTCCGGCTCGGGCAGGGCCAGGGCGAAGACAATGGCGTTGGGGGCCATGGAAGCCACCATTTCCCGGGTGACCAGGCCCTTGGCGGAAAGCCCGATGAACACGTCCGCGCCCCGCATCACGTCGGCCAGACTGCCTTTGATGTTCTGGGGTTTCACCAGGCGGGCGATCTCGGATTTGGCCCAGTTCATGCCTTCCATGCGGTAAACATGGAGAGCGCCGTGGCGGTCGCAGAGCACGATATTGTCGGCCCCGGCCACGATCAGGCCCTTGGCCGCGCCGATCCCCGCAGCCCCGGCGCCGCTGATGACGATGCGGACCTGGGCCAGCTCTTTATCCACCACCTTAAGGGCGTTTAAGAGGGCCGCCAGCACGATGATGCCCGCGGCGTGGTTTTCGTGGTGGAGCACCGGCAGACGGATGGCTTTGCGGATGCGGCTCTCGATGGTGAAGCACTTGGGCGCGGCGATGCCTTCGAGGCAGATGCCGCCGAAGGACGGGGCCAGGATGCGGGCGAGCTCGATGATCTCGTCGGCGTTCTGGGTCTGGAGGGGAATGGGCACCGCATCGACGCCCCCAAAGGTCTTGTAGAGGACGGACTTGGCTTCGAGCTTGGGCAAGGCCGCCAGCGCGCCGGTGTTCCCCAGGTCATAGATGCGGCTGCCGTCGGAGATCAGGGCGATGGAATTGCCCCGGCAGGTATAGTCGAAGGAGGATAGCGGGTTTTTCTCGATTTCCTTGCACACGGCCCCCACGCCGGGGGTATAGATGCGGCTCAGCACGGAGACATCCCGGATAGGCATTTTACTTCTGACGCCGATCAGACCCCGGTAGCGCCGACGATAATCCAGAGCATCCGATTCTTTATCCATCAAGTCCCGCCTTGTATGATAATGAGCGACAGCATCTCAATATCCGGCCTGGGCGGGCCGGCGCGGCAGGGTAAACGAGAAGGTGGCCCCGCCGTTGACCCGGCCTTCGGCCCCGACGCGGCCGCCGTGACGCTCCACGATGCGCTGCACCAGGGCCAGCCCCACCCCGGTGCCCTCAAATTCCTCAAAGCGGTGCAGGCGCTGGAAGACCCCGAATAATTTATGGACATAGCGCATGTCGAAGCCCACCCCGTTGTCCTTGACATAATAGATATTTTCGTCGCCTTCGGCGCGGCAGCCCACTTCGATGACCGCGGTCTGTTGCGGACGAGTGAACTTGAGGGCATTACCCAAAAGATTGATCCATACTTGCTGCATCAAGGCCCGGTCCGCCCGGGCGGCGGGGAGGGGGTGGAGGTCCCACTGCACCTGCCGCTCCGGCTCGGCGTCGTGCAGTTCCGCCACCACGTCGTTGACCAGCCGGTTCATGTCCACCTCGGTGGCCTGCAGTCTCCGGCGCCCCAGTTGGGAAAAGGCCAACAGGTCGTCAATAAGCTGGCCCATTTTCTGGGTGTTGCCGCGGATGATCCCCAAGAACCGTTGCCCCTCAGCATCCAGGCCCCCAGCATAATCCTTGACGAGAATCCGGGAGAAGCCGTCAATGGCCCGGAGGGGGGCCCGCAAGTCGTGGGACACGGAGTAGGAGAACCCTTCCAGTTCCCGGTTGGCCGCCTCGAGTTGGGCGGTGCGCAGCCGCACCCGCTCCTCCAGTTCCTCGTTGAGCTGCCGAATCTCCTGTTCGGCTTTTTTACGCGCCGTCACGTCATCCAGGGCAAAGACCAGAAAATCCACCTCCCCCGCTTCATCCAGGATCGGCACCAGGGTCCAATCCCAATAGGTCACCCCCCATTCCGGGTGATCGGGAAAGACGAAGGCCTTGGCCACGGCCTGATACGGCGCCTTGGTTTTCAGCACCTGGGTGAAGAGCGCCTGGTTTTCCTCGTTGGGGTAGAATTCAAAGTGGTTGTGCCCCGGGAACTCGGCGACGTCGCGCTGGCAGGCCTGGGCATAGGCCGCGTTCACCCGGATGAAGTTGAAGTCCTTGTCCAGGAAGACCAGGGGGGTGATGGTATGGGCAAAGAAGGCTTCCAGGGTGCGGGTTTTTTCCTTGAGGACCTCTTCGGCCTGTTTGCGTTCGGTAATGTCGATGCCCAGTTCCAGGACCAGGGGAGAGCCGTCGAAATCGGCAAAGGGGTAGACATAGGTGCGGTAGGTCCGGCCGCTCTTATGGACCCATTCATGTTCCAGGGGTTCATGGGTGGTGAGAACCCGCATGGCCTGGCAATCCGGGCAAGGGGAATCATAGTCGTTCATTACCTGGAAGCACGGCCGGTCGCCGGGGTCCCCGAAGCGTTCCCGGAAGAAGCGGTTGGCGAACTTGATGGAATAATCCGGGGCCTTCAGGTAAACGTAGGCGGGCAACTCCTCCAGGAGCGAGAAGAGGCGGCGGCGTTCCGCCTCCAGGGCCGCCTCGGCCCGGCGCAGCGCGGTGATATCCCGGATCACCCCGATCACCCCCATGGGCTGGCCCGCGGGGTCGGTGATCAGGGAGGCGTTAATCAAGACCGGGACCTCCAGGCGGTCCTTGTTTAGGAGTTGACACTCCAGGTCTCGTTTATAGCCCTGGGCGACGCAGGCGGTGAGGCCCGCCAGGAGCCTGGAGCCGTCCCGGTTTGCTACAATCTTGGTGGCCAGTTCCCCCAGGACTTCCGGGCCCCAGCCGAAATAGGCCGTCAGGGCTTTATTGGTGTGGGTAATGCGCCCCTTGAGGTCGGTGATGATCACCCCGTCCAACATGCCGTCGATGGTCTGGACCGCGGTGCTGGCCGCGGCCGCGGCCTCCTGGGCCTTGATCCTGGCCGCGGCGTTGGCGCCGATCTGCCGGGCCGCCAGGATAATCCCCATCACCCCCACCAGCCATAAGGCCAGGTGCCCCAGGATGAGCGACCAGGTGTGCCACCTGTCCGGCCCCGCGTTGGCCATGGGGATGGCGATGCTGACGCCGCCCCGGATATCCCCCACTTTGTAACCCTGTTCGGCGTGACACTGCAGACAACTGGCTTCGGTGACAAAGGGGCGCATGAGACGCATATAGGGCTTGCCGCCGATGTCGGCCACTTCACTGACTTCCTCCCGGCCCTGCTCAAAGGCCTTAAGGGCCTTGGCCTCCCAGGGATCGGGGGCGTTTTCCGGGCGGATGGGCTTCAAGCTGGTGAGGTGGCCCCGGGCCAGGCCCGCCTGAGCGGCCATATCGTAAACCTGGCGGGTCATGTAAGCCGGGTTCAGCAAGGTGAGGCGGCGGCCCGAAGGGGTGGTGAGATCGCGCTCGGGCAGCTTCGAAAGGTAGGGGGTCGGCGGGGTCTGGGGGGTCACCGGGACATACACGCCCCCATGGGCCGCGGCCCAGCGGCGGTAGAGCACGTCCCGCTCGTAGTTGGTCAGGGCGATGTGGCGGGCCACGCTTAAGGCCTCGTCCCGGTCCTGGAGCAGATTCCAGCCCAAAGACGCGGCCGCCACCAGGGTCCAGACCCCGATGAAGACCAACCCATAGAGCTTCAGGGGGATCGGGTGCGCCTCTTTCTTGGCGTCAGCAAACATCTCGGCTCCCTAAAACCCGCGCCATGACGGACTTTCTCGGGGCAGGCCCCGGGCTTTACGCCCCGCCGGATAAGATAAACACTATTCGGGGATTATCCTCTAATAAATATCATTTTATACCAGAGATCATGGCCTCCGTCATTTCAAAGATGGCAAGGTGGCGCCCCCGCCCGCCGCGGCGGCCGGCCAAAGGCGAAACGCTCCTGTACTTCCCCCTAAGACATTGACCTGAAGCTACATTCTTGTTAGGCTGGATAAGGTTGATCCTGGCGGGAGGAAGCATGCTGAAGGCCAATCTTTACGTGGATAGAATCGACCTCGCCCCGTATCTGACCCCGGAGGAATGCCGGGGGTGGGGGGGGCTGGAGTGCCCCGAGGTGGTGGCCCGGCTCAAGGACGGAAGCCTCAAACCCGAGGACTGCCCGGCGCTTTCTCCGGCCAAGCGCTACGCCCTGTCCCTGGCGGCGCGGGCCCTGGAAATCCTGCCGGTGGTCCAGTCCCTGGAGTTCCCCCGGCCCACGCCGTCTGACCTGTTTGAAATCAACGACCCCGGGGCCGACGCCCCGGTTCTGGTCACCGGCAACAGTGAATTCACCCTGGCCGTGATCACCGGACTTTTGGCCCTCACGGTCAGCCCCTTTTTCCTGCTGGTCATCGACACCCGGGGGGATACGGTGGACATGTCCATGATCTACCGCAGCTTCACGCCCCAGCGCCTGGATCAAAGTCTGGAAACCCACCGCCTGGCGCAGCGGGTCGGGCACCGGCAACTGATTATCCCCGGGGTGGTGGCCCCCTTGAAAGACGAGCTGGCGGCCTATACCGGCTGGGATATCCGGGTCGGGCCTATTTGTGCGGCGGAACTGCCCCTGTTCCTGGGAGAGGCCCGCTGGCAGCCGCCCCCAGGCGCGTGACCGGCCCCCGAGGGATTTTTTTTCCGGCCCCGGTTGCCTTCGCGCTGCGGAAGGCTTAATCTAGGTGAAACTCGCGTACGGAAAGGCGGTGAATGAAAACTATCCTGGTGGTGGATGACGATGAATCGATCCGCACCCTTCTGCAAGAGGAACTGGAGGAGGAAGGCTATAAAGTCCTGATCGCCACCAATGCCCGGGATGCCTTGAAGATGGTGGAGACCGAGGCCCTGGACCTGGTTATCCTGGACATTCGCATGCCCGGCATGGACGGCCTCGAGGCCCTGCCCCGCATCCTGGGGCTCAAGGAAAGTCTGCCGGTGATCTTGAACACCGCCTATACCCAATACCAGGAAAGCTTCATGAGCTGGGCCGCGGACGCCTATGTGGTGAAATCGTCAGACCTCACCGAGTTAAAGGCCAAAGTCAAAAAATTGATCAATCGATGACCGTGCCCATGCAGAAACTCACCACCATCATCATGGCCGGGGGCAAGGGGGAGCGCCTCTTTCCGCTGACCCGGGACAAGGCCAAGCCGGTGATCACCTTCGGGGGCATCTACCGGATTATTGATTTCACCCTGTCCAACTGCCTCAATTCGGGAATTCGCCGCATCTACGTGCTGACCCAGTACGGCAGCTTTTCCATGGACCAGCACCTGCGCCAGGCCTGGGACGTCATGCACCCGGACCTGGGGGAGTTCATCTACTCCATGCCGCCCCAGCAGATCATGGTCAGCCGCTGGTACCGGGGCACCGCCGATTCCATCTACCAGAACCTCACCCTCCTGCAGCAGGAGCGCCCCCAACAGGTGCTCATCTTATCCGGCGATCACGTCTATAAGCTGGACTACCGGGAGATGATGGAGTTCCACCTGAGCCGGGACGCGGACCTGACCGTGGCCGCGGTCATGGTGCCCCGCATTGAGGGCAGCTCCTTCGGCATTCTCAAGGTGAACGGCGCCGGCGAGGTGGAAAATTTTCTGGAAAAGCCCGCCGACCCGCCGGGCCTGCCCGATAACCCCGACTTCTCCCTGGTCTCCATGGGGGTCTACATCTTCAAGGCCGAAGTCCTGGTGGCCGAGGTCATCAAGGACGCCAAGAAGAAGGCCAGCAGACACGATTTCGGCGGCGACATCATCCCCCAGATGGTGGGGCGCAAGCGGGTCTTTGCCTTCAACTTCCAGGACCCCGCCGCCGGGACCCCGCGCTACTGGCGGGATATCGGCATGTTGGACGCCTACTTCAAGGCCCACCAGGACCTCATGGGCACCCGGCCCGTGTTCGAGCTGTTCGATCCCGACTGGCCGATCCGGAGCCGCCCCCAGCTTTATCCGCCCAGCAAGTATATCTGCACCGGCTCGCATGTGACCGTGGAAGACTCCCTCATCGCCTCGGGCTGTGTCATCGCCGGCACGGTGGAGGGCTCGGTCCTGTCTCCCGGGGTCAAGGTGGGGACGGGCGCCACCGTGTGCGAAGCCATCCTCTGGGACGGAGTCGAAGTCGGCGCCGGGGCCCACATCCGCCGGGCCATCATCGAAGAAGGCGTGCGCGTGCCCCCAGGCTTCGCCATCGGCCTGGACCCCGCCCGGGACGCCAAGCTCTTCCACGTCACCGAAAACGGCGTGGTGGTAGTGCCTAACAACGCTATTATGGAAGAATAACCTCGCCAAGACCTCGCCTCAGCCAATTCCTTGATTTTTAAGCCTTTGTGTGCTTCAATTGGATAAGATTATATGTTTTGATTAACGTTTTGGATTTGATTGGATTCCCTGTGATCGTAAAGAATTGACTTTCCAGCAAGGAGAAGGCGATGTTCTTTTCTCACCGCAAGGGTTTGAAGCCAGTTAGGTCAGTTGTTCAAAAAGACGATATTGACATTGCATTACGATCAGGTCTTTGGGACGCGCTACATCTTTACTTGTGGGAAAAATACGAAAGCCGCTATCCTAGCACATTTATGACAAGCAACATGTATCGTCTTTTTCAGAGATATTGGCATGGGTACTTTAATTGGCCATTGGATAATCTCCCACAATACTTTGATAATGCACTCAAAATAGTTCGTGAATACTTCTTTAAATGTCCATGGAACGAGGTATATGATTTTATTGAATACACTGCTAAATCAGCACCGAAAGATTTAATAGAAGATTTCGTAACTTTTTGCAATTATGTTTTAGAGCGAGAGCTTTCCGCATATCGTCTGATAGACAAGCATATAGTTGAAATAACGTCTGACGAGGAAATAAACAGTATTGAAGAGGCTATAGCAGATACCTCTAAGCTTAAAGGAGTACAGGCTCATCTTAAAACGGCATTGAGTCTTTTAGCAGATAGGGAGAAGCCTGATTATAGGAATTCTATCAAAGAATCAATAAGTGCTGTCGAGGCAATATCGCAGATTATAACGCGCGATGCGAAAGCCACATTAGGAAGTGCATTAAAAGTTTTCGAGGAAAAGGCACTATTACACCCGGCATTAAAGAAAAGTATTTCATCATTGTATGGCTATACATCTGCTGCTGATGGCATTAGGCATGCAATGTTAGAGGAACCAAAGCTATCTTTCAATGATGCTAAGTTTATGCTTGTATCTTGTACTGCATTTACAAACTATCTGATTAGTAAGGCATCTGAAGAAGGCATAACTATCTAATAAACTTATAGATCAATGGCTTGCCCCTACAAGTTACAATTCTTACTTTGAAGGTAGCTTCAAATTATGCGTTTCCAAGCCCACGCGATAGAGGTTCCCTGACCCCCACCCGCCTCTACCTGGTGCGCCACGGCCAGGTGGCTGACGGGCATACCCACCTCTATCACGGCAACAACGACCTTGACCTCTCGCTACGGCCTCTTAGCCGCTGATTTTTTTGAGGTTATGTGCTATAAAATAGCCGAGGCTCTGACCATGCTAAGTAAACAGAAAATCAACCAGAATTTGAGGGCCGTCGAAAACGCCGTTGCCCAGCAAAGGGTGGAAGGGTTGGAAGTCCCGCCTGACATCATTGCAGAGATGCAACGAGCCGCCAGGGGCGAGATCGAGATTGAGGATGGTATCCGCGCCACCCTCCGCAAGTTTTCACATGGCAAAATACGAGGGCCAAGACCATTACCTTGATCCCGAAATCGGAGCTAAGAAGCCGAAGGAAATGTAGGGTGGGCACTGCCCACCAAAATCTTCAGGAAGATTTCCTCCTCGTTCCCAAGCTGAGCTTGGGAACGCTTTTTTCCGCCAAGTTAAACTTGGCAACCATTTACGTTCCCAAGTACAACTTGGGAACGAGTTAAACAACAACGCCATTATGGAGGCTTAAGGCGCATGAGTTCCATGGCCGCCGCTGCCAAAGGTTCCCTGATCCCCACCCGCCTCTACCTGGTGCGCCACGGCCAGGTGGCCGACGGGCATACCCACCTCTATCACGGCAACAACGATATCGGGCTGTCCCCCCAGGGGGTGCGGCAGTTGGAGGCCCTGGCGGCCCAGCTTGAGTCCGTGCCGCTCCGGGGGATTTATGCCTCGGATCTGACCCGGGCCTTGACCGGGGCCCAGATCATCGGCCGCGGGCGCGACGTGGCTCCCCAGGCCTGGGCGGAGTTGCGCGAGGTCCACTTCGGCGACTGGGAAGGCCTGAGTTTTGCCGAGATCGCCGAGCGCTACCCCGCCGAACTTGAGGCCCGGCTCCGGGACCTGCCCAACTTCCGTATCCCCGGCGGCGAAAGCCTCCTGGACGTGCGGGCCCGGGCCCTGCCCCGGCTGAATGAGCTTATCTGCCGGCACCACCAGGAAGCCTTTCTCATCGTGGCCCACGCCGGGATCAACCGGGTCATCCTCAGCGAGGCCCTGGGCCTCTCCCTCGAACACCTGTTCCGCCTGGACCAGAGCTACGGCGGCCTCAACATCATCGACTACTTCCCCGATATGGCCGTGGTGCGCCTGATCAACGGCGGCGTCAACGGCGTCCCGACCGCCTGATCCTGATTATCCGTTCTCCGTCTTTCCCATAACCCCCGCGAGACGAGCGCCTTCATCCCTGCCGACCGGGATAATTCAATCGGAAAAGCTTCTTCTGGCTGGAGCGCTGGCCCCGCCCGGCCAGATTCAAAAGGCGGGCCCCATAGTTGCTCCTTACTGACCTAAGCTCACCTCCCTGCCGCCGGGTGCCCCAAGATCGCCGGAGGGCTCAAAGGGGGGAGAATGCTTTGTGAACATGTACGATCACTAGGCACTTTCACCTATATGAAAATAGGCATTTTACCGCATAGACGCGGCCGCCGCGTTCCCATATGTTAATTTCGAATCGAATCGAACTTTCTTTCAAGTCAAATTACTAAATTATTTGTAGGTCTGACAAATAATAAAAATAATTTAGGCAAATTGAAGTTAAGAAAACTGGCTTGCCAGAGTGAATTCGAGATTTGATAACTTACTGAAAAATTGATTAAAATAAATCAAAAAAGCAGGCCAGGCGGAATTTAGCAGGCTGGTAAGTGTGGTATGGGAATATTTTTGAAAAAATCATATAGCATATTGTCTTGTATAAAATATTAAACAAAGGTAATGTCGATTGATAATTTATTAATTATTTAAGAAAATATACTTAAGCCAACTTGACAAACCTTTGAGGAGAAATTAATAAAATATACACCGAAAAAATCTCACCGGTAAAGGAGGGCCCGGCACTTCACAGGTCTCGGTCAAAAAATTGGCCGATTGGCAGAAGCAAAACAACTTGCAAGGGGATAGTTGTATGAGGAACAAACGATTGCTGCAGTTTCTGGTGGTCCTGTGCGCCTTGTGGTGGGCGCTGCCAGCCCTGGCCGGGACCGTGACCCTGACCCAGTCCCATGCCGTCCAGATCAGCGTTACCCCGCCGGCGGGCGCTTCCGCGAATCCGGACACAGGGACTTTGACGGCTTTTGCCGATGGCTCGGCCGAATATCCCTATGAACACCCGGGTCCCGAATTCGGCCAGTACACATCAGTCGCGTTCACCCCGCTGGTGTCGCCGACACCAGCAGATGCCACCCTGCCCAGCGGGACCTACATGACCGCCACCCAGGCCACCACCACGTATAATGGCTACAGTACCGGCTATGATTTTGCTTTGAGCCAGACCCAAACAGGTTCTGCTCCCGGTATGGCCAGCGGGAACCCGGGAACCCTGTATCAGACCACCGCCAATTCCTTCGATATGTCGTTCAATGTGGATCTAGCGGGAACCTACGTCCTGGGCGTCGCGGACGTCTATACCCTGTTGTGCCAATTACAAAACAACGGCGCCGGGTTCCCCTTTTTCACCGGCTTTACCGGCTACACCGACCTCTATGTAGATGTCTGGACAGACTCGTATTCGTTTAACGACACTGGCTACGCCTCTCTTTTACTGGAGGAGCAACTGGGCGATGGCGCCAGCCGGCTCACCGATTTTACCTCCCTGCAAAGCGGCATCAACCTGCCTCAAAACTTTAGTTTCGCTGTCACCGCGGGTGCCTCAGATACCATCAATGTGAGCGTCCGTCTGGAGAGCGACTATACGGGCTCGACCGTTCCGCTCCCGCCCGCGGTGTGGCTGTTCGGCAGCGGCTTGACAGGCCTTTGGCTCATGCGTCGTCGGGGCTTACGGCCTTAGAACTGTTCCCGCACTCTCTGGGGTGAAGCCTGGCCTTCACTGCCAGGAGACGAGACACGGCAACTTCAATCCAGGTTAACCTGGACGAAGCAGTGCACCGACAAACCAGGTGGCGGATGGCCGGCTCGACTTGCCGGCCGCAAGGGACGCAACCTGACCTGCCAAGGTGACCGGCTTGTCCAACGAGGAGGCTGCAGCCGCGAGGGAGAACCGCACTCCGGCCAGCCGCCCCACATCTTCAGGCCGGCTAACGCCAGGTCCCATAACGCCACACTGGCCACTGAACCACCAAATAAAAATGATTCGGGGGAATCACCATGGACAGAAGGCAATTTTTGAAGACAATGGGCATCGCCGGCGCGGCGAGCGCCCTGCCCTTGAAATGGAACCTTATCCGCGGCCTCAAGGGGCTCGGCTGGAATAAGGCCTGGGCCTGGGAAAACAGCATGCCCCTGGCGAAATTCGGGCCGCTGCAGACCTTGCAGGGCCTGGGGCCTACCGGTATCCCCACGGCGACGGCGACCACCTGGACGTCGCCCTGGGGCGAAACCGTTTACTCTTTGGAAGCCGCGGAATTCAACCAGGTGCTGCATCCCGCCCTGCCCAACGGGACCCGGTTGTGGGGTTACGGCGATGCCGGCGGGACTCATAGAGCCCTGGGCGGCTTTGTCATGGTCAACACCTCCAAAACCAGTCCGCAAGCCGTCCGCCTGAGGATGAAAAACTCCCTGCCCAACTATCCCATCATTCCCATGGACCCCACCCTCCCGGATACGGACCTGCCGCTGCAGCCCAACCGGATGGCGATTCACCTCCACGGCGGGTTTATCCCCTGGGTCAGCGACGGCGGCCCCTTCGACTGGTATTTACCCGACGGCACCGGCGGCGCCAGTTTCCAGAATGGCCCCGGCAGCCTGTTCGATAACATTGTCGGCCATACCATGTTGCCGGGCGAGGCCGATTACTATTACCCCAACCAGCAGAGCATGCGCCTGATGTGGTATCACGACCACGCCCATACCATTACCCGCACCAACGCCTATGCCGGGCTGGCCACCGGTTTTCTGCTGCGGGACGACGTCGAAGCCGGCATGATCCAGGCCGGCATACTGCCCGGAGACAACCGGCTCATACCCCTGATTATCCAGGATAAGATCTTCGTGACGCAGGCGGCTATAGACAATGGCTATGGCACTTACGTCGGAGATGGGACTCATCCCGTGAAGGTGGGGGATCTCTGGTACCCATATCAGTATGACCCCGCCATCTGGGGGGTAAATGACCCGCCTGCATTTCCCTATCCGCCGCCGCTGGCGCTGCCGGTGCCTTCCTGCATCCCGGAGATGTACGGCGACACCATGCTGGTGAACGGCACCGTCTATCCCACCGTGAGCGTGCAGCAGCGCAAATACCGGTTCCTGGTCCTGAACGCCTGCAACGCCCGGGTTTTGACGCTGAGAATCGTCAAGGCCGACGCCACCGGCCTCGAACCCACGTCTTACACCAACCCGGTGGTGGGCCCGCCCCTGGTGCAGATCGGTACGGAGGGCGGCTTCCTGCCGGCCCCGGTGACCCTGACCGGCACCAGCCCGGCGACCACCCTGTTGATGGCCCCGGCGGAAAGGGCCGACCTTATCGTGGATTTCAGCAGAGTGGCCCCTGGCAAATACCTCCTGTACAACGACGCGCCGGCGCCGTTCCCCACGCCCGACCCGCGCAACGACTACTATCCCGGGTCGCCGGGGGCTGCCGCTCCTACCAATCCCGGCGAAGGGCCCAATACCCGGACCCTGATGCAGATCGTGGTGACCCCGCGGGTGGGCGCCCCGGATCCCTCCCGGCCGTTGTCCCTGCCGCGCATGGACCCGGCGCCGCTGCTGCCGGCCCAGAACGTGGCGGTGACCCGGCAGTTGACATTGAACGAAGATTTCGATACTTACGGCCGCCTGATTCAGACCATCGGCACGAACGTTCTACAAAACTATTTCCCCGGTGGTTCTTACGGGCTCCCCTATGTCAGCCCGGTCACCGAGAATCCCAACGCCGGAGACACGGAGATCTGGGAGATCGCCAACCGAACGGGCGACACCCATCCCCTCCACTTCCACCTGGTCAACTGCCAGATCATCTCGCGGCAGCCGTTCGATTCGGCAAACTACAATGGCACGCCCACCTACACCGGCCCGTCCCGGGGGCCCGAGCCCAACGAGAAGGGCTGGAAAGAGACGATCCGGATGAACCCCGACGAAGTCATCCGGATAATCATGAAGTTCGATTTGCCCACTCTGCCCTTCACCCCGCCGGTGAGCAACCGCACGGGCGGCTATGAATACGTTTACCACTGCCATATCCTGGAGCACGAAGAGCACGATATGATGCGTCCGCTGGTAGTGAACCCGCCAGTTTAACGAGTAGCGCTTTGAGGAAGTCTGAAGCCAGTTTTCACCCATAACCGGTCCCGGCGCTGAGGCGCCGGGACCGACACCCCGCAGTGCTAGGCGGGGTCTTTTTTTGGAGCGACTGCAGTCATGGAAGCGAATCGTGGGAGTAATGGCCAGGGCCTGACCCTCCGGGAGGTATGGGGGCGGATTACCAAGAAACCGGTGTATTTTGTAGTGGTCCTGGTGCTGGCGGCCGCCTTTCTGGGAGGCGCGTGGTACGGGTCCCGGCAGACCGGCCAGGCCGGCGTGAAGAGCCGCCGCATCCTCCATTACGTGGATCCCATGAATCCGGCGCACACGTCGCCTACGCCCGGCCTGGCGCCCTGCGGCATGAAGATGGAACCGGTCTATGCCGACGACGAAGACCACGCGTTGGCCCCCGCCGACCTGGCGCCCGGCTCGGTTAAGGTCAAACCTGAAAAGCAGCAGCTCATCGGGGTGCGGGTGGCCGCGGTGGAAAAGGCCCCTTATACCCATCCTCTCAGGGCCCTGGGTAGGGTAGCCCTGGACGAGACCCGGGTCTATAAGCTGAACTCCTTTGTCGAGGGCTGGATTTTGAAGACCTTCGACCACGGTACCGGCAGCCTGACGATGAAGGACGAACCGGTGGCGACCTTTTACAGCCGGGACTATTTGACCGCCCAGCAATCGTATCTTTATACCCTCAGCAGCCTGGACCGGATACAGAGCGGCCACCAGGTCATCACCAACCAAGTCGCCTTGACAAGTGTCCAGGTGCGGGCCGCCGCGGAAAACCTCGAGAACCTGGGCATGAGCAAAAAGCAGATCAAGGAGATGGCCCGGACCAGGAGAGTTACCCAGGATATCGAACTGGTGGCGCCGGTGACGAGCTTCGTGTTGGCGCGTAACATCAGCCCGGGGCAGAAGATTTCCCGGGGTGACGAGCTGTACAAGCTGGCCGATCTGAGCCACGTCTGGATCCTGGCGGACGTGTACGAAAATGAGGCGCGCTATATGCGGCCCGGGCTGAAAGTGCGGGCGACCCTGCCCAATCAGAACCGCACCTTTTGGGCTACCGTGAGCGAGAGTCTACCGATCTTCGACCCGGTCAGCCGTACCATGAGAGTGCGCCTGGAGGCGGACAATCCGGATTATGACCTCAGGCCCGACATGTTCGTGGACCTGGAGATTCCGGTGAACCTGGCGCCGGCCTTGACGGTGCCGGTGGACGCCATCCTGGATTCGGGATTGAAAAAGACCGTGTTCGTGGACCGGGGGAACGGCTATTTCGAACCCCGGCGAGTGGAAACCGGCTGGCGGTTTGACGACCGGGCGGAGATTGTCCAGGGACTCACTCCGGGGGAAAAGATTGTCGTCTCGGGTAATTTCCTCATCGACTCCGAAAGCCGCATGCGACTGGCGGCCGCGGGAATGTACGGCGAGGTCGTCAAGGACCCGGTGTGCGGTCTGAAGGTGGACCAGAGCAAGGCCAAAGCCGCGGGTTTCTTAAGCACCCACCAGCACCAGCCCTTTTATTTCTGTTCGGAGGCCTGCAAGGATCACTTTGAGAAAAACCCTCAGCGTTATGCCGAGAAACCAGCCGAGGTAAAGGAGAGCAAAGACAGCCAGGGCAAGACTGAGGAGGTCAAGGCCAAGGACCCGGTGAGCGGCGTGGAGGTGGACGTGGCCGAAGCCAAGGCTGGCGGCCTGACCAGCGACTATCAGGGGAAGACCTACTATTTTGCCAAGTACAGCAGCAATAAAGATTTTGACCAGGACCCCGGACGCTATGCCGGTAAGGCCGCGGGCAGCGGCAAAACGCCGGGGGCTGTCGCGGTGGACCCGGTGTGCGGCCTCGAAGTGGATCAGGGCTTTGCCGACATGATGGGCCTCAAGCGGGAATTTGAGGGCAAGACTTACTATTTCCGCCAGATTGCCAGCCTGGAGGCGTTCGATAAGGACCCCAAGGACTCTTTAGCCAAGGGGGCCCAGAGGCCAAAGACTTCCGAAGATACCTTCATAGTCAAACCCAGGCCGCCCATGGGGCAGGAAGAGAGCTGTCTGGTAGGGGCCATGGGATTTGATAAAGGGGTGGTTTTGCCCGAAGGCATGAAAGAGACGCCGGTGACGGATAAAGACCCGGTCTGCGGCATGAAGCTGGGAGAGGACGTAATCAGCACCCTGCCTTATAAGACCTCGTTTAAGGGCAAGCTCTATTATTTCTGTTCCGACGCGTGCAAAGAAATGTTTGACAAGAACCCCGACTATTACGTCAGCAAGCTGGCGGCCAGCCCGGCGCCGGTAGGGGCCCCGGGGACTGCGCCGGCGGCTCACGCGCCGGCTGGTATGCAGATGACTCCGGGGGCCGCGGGCGTCACCCCGGCCGTCCCCCTGCCGCCTCCGGTCTCATCCCCGACTCCCCTGACCGGCATTCTCCCGGAGGAGGTCTACCGTGGGCCCGCCCCCCAGGGACAGACAAGCCCGCCGGCCCCGGCTGCGGCCGTAGTTACTCCCGCGGTGCCGCCGGCGTTGCCGGCCGCGCCTCTGGGACCGCCCCCGACCCCCCTGACCGGGGTCATCCTGGATGAAGCCCACGATGGGCACCCCCCGGAGGGTCACCATGACCATGACCCGCCGGCCGCGCCAGCAACTCCGGCCGCAGTGCCTCCCGCGGTGCCGGCCACGCCTCCGACTCCCAGGTCCGCCATGGAAATGGAGAAAGGCCACGGGGAGCACGCCCACCCGGCGCCGGCGACGCCGCCCGCGCCTAAGAAGGAAGCGGACGCCAACCAGGACCCGGTGTGCGGCATGGACCTCAAGGCCGCCGGCCCGCATGCCGCGTTCCCGAAGAGCACCTACAAGGGCACGATCTACTATTTCTGCTCCGAGGGGTGCAAGCAGGAGTTTAACAAAAAGCCCGAGTACTATCTGGAGCAGGCCGAGAAAAATAATCATGTGCCGGAGCGTTATAAGGTTAAGCTCAACCAGAATTACCGCTATGGGCCGGCCCGGACGATACCGCGCGGGGCCATCGAGATCATGGAAAAAAAGGTTCCCGGCGCGGTGACGCCAAAGGCGGCCCCGCAGGCGCCTCCCGTAACGGCCCCCCCAGCGCCTCAGGCTCCCCAGATTCAGGCGCAGGAGGCGAGACTGCCGCAAATGCAAGATGTGCCATTACCGGCGCCGCCGGCCGGCGGGCGCAAAGACATAAGAGGACGGCCTCTGCCGAATGCGGCGCCGCCGGCAGCCCCAGCCGGGGGGCAGTAACATGATTAACCGCATCATCGATTTTTCCGTCAACAACAAGGTCATCGTCTTTATCATCGTCGCCGCGGCCTGCCTGCTGGGCTGGTGGTCCATGAAGAACCTGACCCTGGACGCCGTCCCGGACCTCAGCGATACCCAGGTGATCATTTATTCCCGCTGGGACCGCAGCCCGGACGTCATCGAAGACCAGGTGACCTACCCCATCGTCACGGCCATGCTGGGGGCCCCCCGGGTCAAGGCGGTACGCGGCTTTTCGGATTTCGGCTACTCCTACGTTTACGTCATCTTCGAAGACGGCACCGATATCTACTGGGCCCGGTCCCGGACCCTGGAATACCTTTCCGGGGTGCTGCCGCGCCTGCCCGAGGGGGTTAAGGCCGAACTGGGGCCGGACGCTACCGGCCTGGGTTGGGTCTATCAATATGCCCTGGTGGATACGAGCGGCAAGCACAGTCTGGAAGAGTTGCGATCTTACCAGGACTGGTATCTGCGCTATTACCTGAAGGCCGTCTCCGGGGTCGCCGAGGTGGCCCCGGTGGGAGGCTTTGTCCGGCAATACCAGGTGAATGTCGATCCCAACCGGCTCCAGGCTTACGGCCTGTCCATCGGTAAGGTGGCGAAGGCGGTCCAAGGCGGCAACAAGGAAGTAGGGGGCCGCTTGATCGAATTCGGCGGCACCGAGTACATGGTGCGCGGCCGGGGCTACGCCCGCTCCATCAAGGATTTCGAGCAAATCGTCCTGACGGCCAGCGATGACGGCACTCCCATTCGGGTCAAAGATATCGGCAAGGTGGTCACCGGGCCGGATTACCGCCGCGGGGTGACCGACCTGGACGGCACCGGGGAAGTGGTGTCCGGGATCGTGGTGATGCGGGAGGGCCAAAACGCCCTGGACGTGATTGACCGGGTCAAGGCGAAAATCAAGGAGATTGAACCCGGCCTCCCCAGCGGCGTCAAGATTGTGCCCATCTATGACCGCTCCGATCTGATCCAGCGCGCTATCGGCAACATGAAATCCACCCTGGTGGAAGTGCTCATCACCGTCTCCCTGGTGATTCTGCTCTTCCTCTGGCATATTCCCAGCGCCATCATCCCGGTGATCACCATCCCCGTGGCGGTGCTGATTTCCTTCATCCCGTTCCGGATGATGGGGGTCACGGCCAATATCATGTCGCTGGGGGGCATCGTCATCGCGGTGGGGGCCCTGGTGGACGCCGCCATCGTGGTGGTGGAGCAGGTCCACAAGAAACTGGAAAATTGGGACCGGACGGGCCGCCTGGAAGACTACAAAGACGTGGTGGTCAACGCCGTCAAGGAGGTGGCCGGACCCAGTTTCTTCGCCCTCCTGGTGATCGGCATCGCTTTTCTGCCCGTGCTCAGCCTGGAGTCCATCGAAGGCCGGATGTTCAAGCCCCTGGCCTACACCAAGAACCTGGCCATGCTGGTGGCCGCGGTCTTGGCGATCACCCTGGACCCGGCCCTGCGCCTGGCATTCACCCACCTGCAAAACTTTAACTTCAGGCCCCCGTGGTTATGCCGGTTGACCAACGCGGTGGCGGTGGGCACCATTTATCCCGAGGACAAGCATCCCATCAGCCGCCGCCTGATCCGGTTTTATGAGCCGTTGGTCACCTGGGCGCTAAACCGGAAAGCCTGGGTTATCGGCGGCGCCCTGGCCCTGGTCCTGCTCACGATCCCGGTGTATATGCATCTGGGCTCGGAATTCATGCCGCCGCTGGAGGAAGGCTCGATTCTCTATATGCCGTCCACCATGCCCGGCATTTCCATCGGCGAAGCCCAAAACGTGCTCCAGGTCACGGATCGCATCATCAAACAGTTCCCCGAGGTGGACCGCGTCCTGGGTAAAGCCGGCCGCGCCGAGACCTCCACCGACCCGGCCCCGATCTCCATGCTGGAGACCTTGATCACTCTGAAGCCGAAGTCCCAGTGGCGCCCCCTCATGACCCAGGAAAAGCTTATCGATGAGATGAATGAGGCGCTGAACCTGCCGGGCCTGGCCAGCGGCTGGACCATGCCCATCAAAGGGCGCATCGAAATGTTGAGCACCGGTCTCAGGACTCCCATCGGCATCAAAATCTCCGGCGCGGATGTCAACACCATCGAAGAGATCGGCTCCAAGATCGAATCCCTCTTACCCAAAGTCAAAGGCACCCGGAACGTCTTCGCGGAGCGCACCGGCAGCGGCTATTTCCTCGATTTCGATTGGCACCGGGAGGAATTGGCCCGTTACGGCTTGAGCATCGATGACGTGCAGGATGTGATCCAGAATGCCATCGGCGGCGAAAACGTGACCACCACGGTCGAAGGCCGGGAACGCTATGCCGTCAATGTGCGCTACCAGCGGGATTTCCGCTCCGACTTCAGCTCCCTGGAGCGCATTCTGGTGCCGGCCTCGGAAGGCAAGCGCCAGATTCCCCTGGCGCAGTTGGCCACGATCAAGACGGCCAGCGGGCCGGCCATGATCCGCAATGAAGACGGCTTGTTGACGGGCTACGTGTATATCGACATCGCCGGCCGCGATCCCAACGGCTATGTCGACGAGGCCGCGGCTCTGCTCAAGGACAAGGTCAAGCTCCCGCCCGGTTATGCCATCTCCTGGAGCGGCCAGTACGAAGCCGCGCAACGGGTGAAGCAGCGCCTGCTGCTGGTGGTGCCCCTGACCCTGTTCCTGATCTTCCTGCTGCTCTATATGAATACCCGGTCCATCACCAAGACCATGATCATCATCCTGGCGGTGCCGTTTTCCGCGGTGGGCGCCATCTGGCTGCTCTATCTGCTGGGCTATAATATGAGCATTGCGGTCTGGGTCGGCCTGATCGCGCTTTTAGGCGTAGATGCGGAAACGGGCATCTTCATGCTGCTTTATCTCGACCTGGCCTACGCCCAGGCCCAAAAGGAAGGCCGGCTGCACACCCTCGACGACCTGCACGGCGTCATCGTTGAAGGCGCGGCCAAGCGGATCCGGCCCAAGTTCATGACCGCGGCCACGCTGCTGGTGGGGCTCATTCCCATCATGTGGTCCGCGGGCACCGGCGCGGATGTCATGAAGCGCATCGCCGCCCCCATGATCGGCGGTATCCTCACCTCCTTTCTCCTGGAGTTGATGGTCTATCCGGCGGTCTACGAGATCTGGAAATGGCATTTCGAGGTGAAGAAACAGGTGTCAAGCTAAGAGAGAACAGCCAACTATCGAGGAGGTAGAGATGCAGAATAAACAGGTGGCCTGGATCATAAGCCTGGGTTTGGGAATGCTCTTGCTCATGGCGGCGGCCGGTTGGACTCAACCCAAAGAGCAAGCGCCGCCGACGGCCCCCGGTACGCTCACCATGACCGGCAAGATTGTCAATAGCACCAGTTATGGAGGTTTTATTGTCATCCGCATTAAACCTCATGAGGAATATAAAATCCTCAATCAGAATGAAACCGTGTTACGGGAATTCGCCAAGACAGGGGAACCCGTCCAGATCGAGGGCTCGCTGCGCGGGGCTTACTTCCTGACCATCGATAAGATCAACGGCAAGGCCTATCCCGGCCCCAAATAAGCATCCCGGCAACGGCAAGCGTTTCAGGGCATCTCCCCCCGGGGGAGGTGCCTTTTTTCTTGGGAGCGCCGGCCCCAGGCCGTTACATTTTCAGATTGGAGAAGGCGATTTGGAACGTGGAGATGCCGCCGAATAGCAGGTAGGAGAGCAAGGAGACCAGTGTCAGGTTTTTCTGCAGGCCCGGCAGCGTGGCCTTGAGGCTGGGAATCCGCCGGGAGGGCATGAGAACCCCTGCGCCCATGCCGGTCAAGCCTCCCACCAGCAGGGTCAGGTAGAGGAAATAGCCGATGTAGCCGTATTCTTTCTGGAGAATGCAGAAAGGGCAGTGGTGGGTCGGCAGTTCGTAGAAATAGACGGAGATAAAGGAGATAAAGGCCGCGGCCGAGATCAGGAAGGTCACCAAGGCTGCGAGAGCAAACCAGTAGCCCAGTTTTTCCGTGCGGTAAAAGACCACCCCTAGGGCCAGGGTGCCCAGCATGGCGGCATAAAAGGCGATCTCCATCGCCAGGCGCGGGAAGGCGATAATCTCGGAGGCCACGCCCTTGGCATCGCTGGTAAACAGGGAGCCGCAACAGGAAGTAATGACCTCCGGTTTCAGTCCCAGAAAATAGCTGAACTGGATGAAGGTTTCGGCCAGAATCAACGGCGAGATGACCAGGAGCAGCAGGTATTTTTCTTTGATGAGCGGATAATCGTAGCCCCGGCTGTCCGCAAAATTGATGATGAGCCAGAGCCCGCCCAGGAGGAAAGTGATAATTTTCAGGATGACTACGGGGTAGCCCCACTGGTTGACGTTGAGCGAGCCCACCGCGCACATGGCGCCGGTAAAAAACGGATGCAGGGCGTCGGCGGTATAGATGAAGAGAAAAAAGGAGAAGAGCTGGAACACCAGGGCATAGGCCATGATGGTGGAGACCAGGTAAGTCCTTCTTTCCAGGCTCAACTGCCGTTCGCTGCCGCTCTTAATATCCCAGTAGCGCAGAATCGACACGCCATAGAAAGTAGAGTACAGCAGCATCCCGCTGAGCAGCAGGGAGATGGTCAGGAGGGCGATAATCCCGGGCTTGAAGATCACTCAGTGGACTCCCGCATCGATGATCCTGCCATCCCGCATCTGCACGACGCGATCGACCACATTGGATTCATGGACAATGGGGTCATGGCTGGCGATCAGAATGGTCTTCCCCTGGGTTTTGAAATCCCGCATGATCTCCATAAACTCCCCGGACAGCTTGGTATCGAGATGGGCGGTGGGTTCATCGGCGATGATCACTGCCGGGTCGTTGACCAGGGCCCGGGCAATGGCCACCCGCTGGGCTTCGCCGCCGGAGAGCCACTCGACTTTGGCCAGGGCCTTGTGGTCCAGATTAAAGAGCTCCAGCAAACGCCGGGCCTGGCTTTTTAGGGCGGTAAACGGCACTCCCAGGGGATAGGCCGGCAGCATGACGTTTTCGAGAACGCTGATGCCCCTCAACAGATTGAATTGCTGGAAGATGAAGCCAAAGGTGGAGCGCCGGATTTCGGTAAGAAACCGCTCGGGCAGGCTGGTGATTTCCCGGTCTTCGAGCCTGATGCGGCCGGCCGTGGGCCGGGCCATGCACCCCAGGATGCTGAGCAGCGTGGTCTTCCCCGAACCGCTGGGGCCTTTCAGGACCGTAACCTGATGGGCTTCAATGTACAGGCTGATGTCATCGACCGCGACATATTCGTTGGGCAGGCCCTCATTGAAGACCTTGCGGATGTTCTGAAGATCGATCATCGGGGACCTTAGCTTCTCATGATGAGATCGGGATCAATGGTGGCCGCCTTCCAGGAAGGAATGATGGTGGCCACGGTGTAAGGAATGACCGTAAAGCAAAACAGGATGGCCACCTGATAGACGCTGATGAAGGGCGTCAGGCGGAAATCCGGATAGAGCGTAGACCAGCCTTTGAGCACCGGCGCAAAGAGACTGGCCGAGGTCGCAAAGATGTGAATGTAGGCCAGGATAACACCGGCCAGGAAAGACGAGAGCGAGACGATTATGCCTTCCCAGAATTTCATGTGCAGGACGTCGCCGGTCTCCCACCCGATGGCCTTGAGGATGCCGATTTCGCGCTTTTCTTCGGAACTCAGCCCCGCGGCCTTGTCCCAGGCGAAGATCAGGAAAGCCAACACCGCGCCGGCCAGAACCGCGATAATGATGCCGCCCCGCCAGTCGAACACCGCGTCGTAGGTCCGCAGGATTTCGTCCCGGGTGATGGCCCGGGTATCGGGGAACAGGTCGACGATCTTGGCGGCGATGGTGGGGATTTCTTTTTTATTCAACACAGTTACGGTTAAATCAGTGGCATCCTTCGGGGTAATGCCGAAGAGGCGGTGGAAGCCCGCCTCGGAGATCAGGATCAAATCGGCAGACAGCAACTCGGAGTCGGGACTGAGGATCCCTTTGATCAGAAAACTGAAGGGCTTGCCGTCATAGGTCCGGAACAACAAGGCGTTGCCGCGGCCCACCACGCGCACCCGGGCAATGCCTGACCCGATGATAATCTCATTATTGATGAGAGGAACGTCCTCAGGCACCATGAAGGTATAATTGGCCTGGGCGATCCGGTCATAATAATAACCCCAGAGGCGCGGCTTGACGGCCTTAACGCCGCGGATCTTCCCGATCTTCTGGGCATAGGTGACCGGAATGAGCTCATGTCTGCCGGCTACCATTTTCTGGACAATGATCTCGGGAGTGCCGCTCAAGATCAGCGCGGCTTCGTTTTTCAGGGCCTGGGTAAAAAACATGACCGAGCCCAGGCTGAAGACCACCACGGTGTACACCAGCATCAGCGCCAGGTTGCGGCTTTTGCGCCGCCACAGGGAGGATAGGGTAAAGTCGAGAATGTGCCGCTGTTTTTCGATCAGTTTATTCATGCGGTTTCCGCAAGGTTTCCGGAGGACCGATGATCGATCCGCTGGGGAAATGATCCAGAGAGCCGGGATGAGTCTGGAAAGGCGTGTGCCAATCGGCTTGGGACGGGTTCCGGGTGTAATTGGCTTCAGTCGAGAGGCACAGATCGGTGAGTCCGAGGTTGCGGGCGACGCTGACCTCCTGGCGCAGCAGGGGCATTTCGGCCCGCGTCACCATTTTCCCATGGATGAGGAGTCCTATGAGCAAGAGCAGGCCGCCGCCGGTAACCAGCAGGAATCCATCGGATTTTCGCAAGGCTCGGTCTCGATAAGGTCAGGGGTTTCGATCAAATCCAGGCGAGTTTAGGTGACCCACCCCTTGCAAAGATTAATCCAGGGTTTTGATCAGGTCCGGGGTGATGTCCTTGAATTGCAGGATCGATTTTCCCTGGTGATCGTTCTTAAATTCCTTGGCGGCGGGCTCATCTTTGAAGGGCATCAGTTCTTTCCCCATGGGCCCGTACACATCGCTGCCGACGACATACCACGCCTGGTAGCCGTCCATTAACTTCATATTATAATAATCGGTTACCAAAATGGCGGCGATATCCCCCTGGGTTTTCGACGGATTATACTTCGGCAGGTCAAAGTAATATTTCATCAGGTCTTTGACGCCGTCGAAAAAAGCATGGGTGCCATCCTTAAACACGACTTGGGCGACGAAATCCGGATACTTGGCCACGAACATGCCGCACACCGGGCACTTGTCTCCCGGGGTAAGCTTGCCGGGTTGCACCTCCTGGGCGCAGAGGAGGGAACAGGTTATTATCAGAACCACAACATTAATGAAAACAAGCGATCTGAAGTGTTTCACAAAAACTCCGTGGCCCAGGCTCCGAGCCTGGGTGATGAGGGCCAGGGCGACTGGAGCGGTCCCCCTGGCCCGGATTCTGGCCTGGTTATTTTTTCTCTTCCTTTTTCCCTTCCTTCATCTTCATCTCTCTCATCTTGGCGCGTTTGGCCCAGATCATCTTGGTATCATCATACATGGACTCGAAGGAGGCCCTGATGGCGTCGTCAAAATTGGCGAGCTTGCCGCCGTTTTCTTTAATAAAGGCTTCGGCGTCCTTCTTATCGGCAAAGGCCCATTTGGCGACTTTGGTCATGACGCCGGGCTTGTTGCCGCCGATCACCCAGGAGGCTTTCTCGGCATCGATCAGTTTCTTGGTGTTGTAGTCTGCCACCTGGATGGATTTTACCTGCTTGTCAAAGGATTGAGCCAACTCCAGAGCGGCGCAGTGGAGGGCGCACAGCCCGGTGGACGAGCCGTCCGTAAACTCGATCAACATGCGGCTGTGGGCGAAGGTTTGCCGGTCCATGTTGCAGTACTTGCAGGTGCGGTGGGCTTCAATATCCGGCATAGTTTGGGCGTAACCCGAGATGCCGGTCAGCAGAAATATGGCCGCGAACATTCCACACAGAATCAGTTTTTTCATTCCCCGCTCCTTTTCATCAGATATTTAAGTTCCGTTGATTCTTCCCTCAGGGTAACGCAGGATTCCTCTTGTGGTCTTGAGAAATGTTATGGGGTTTTGAATTAATTTAATTAATCATAGGTTCTTTAGAGCAGAAATCAAGCCCTTCCATCTGGAGGAGAAAACAATTTATTTGGGCTTTGCAGCTTTCGGCTTGGCCGGGGTGGGAGCAGGTTGGGCGGCCCCGGGCCCGGAACTTTCCAGCTTTTGAACGGCCTGTCTCGCCGCCTCGAAGCGCGGATTGAGCATCAGGGCCCGGCGGTAATGATTGAGGGCCACCTGTTTTTCGCCCCAGGACTCCATAATCCGTCCCATTTCAAAATGATAGCCGGGAAATTCCGATTCCTTGGCAAAGACGAAGCGAAACTCCTGCAGGGTCTGCTCCTTGTCGCCTTTCAGGGCATAAACCCGGCCTAGATCGAAATGGGCTTCCAGATTGTCGGGCGAGGCGTCCAGGGCCTCCTTTAAATAGCTCTCGGCCTGATCCAGCTTGGTTTTATCCAACGAATAGAGCTGCCCCAACATGGCTTTGGCATGATAATTGGTCGGCTCCAATTCCAGCACTTTCAGGAAGGATTTTTCGGCCAGGTCTTTATCTTTATTGAGAAAGGCGGTCTTGCCCACCCAGAATTGCACCAGGGCGGATTTCGGCGCCAACTCGGCGGCCTGCTGAAATTCCCTCAAGGCTTCGGGGAATTTCTGCTCCTTCAATAATTTATGGGCCTCGCGAAAGTGTTCGAAGGCCTTGGGAGAGACCGTCGCCTGCAGATCTTCCTTGGACTTGGGGGACTGGGGGGCAGTCCCGGAGTTACACCCCGAAAGGGCCAGTAAGGCCGCTAAGCCAAAGCTCAACAGCAGGCGGCAGAGGGGAGCGGATTTATTCATCCTCAGAAGTTCTCCTTTGTGGTGACCGGGATTAAGGCGAGGGGATTGGGCTGGCCCCGGGTGGCAGGCGCGCACCAAGCCGGAGCCCCGCCCCGGTCTCTGGGACGCGGTCAGGCCTGCCTGCCGCGGGGGCGCGGGGCGACGGGGCTTTTAGCCCTTTTGTTCCCCCAGGATATCATAGACCCAGCTCATGGCGGCAGAGGTATTGGGAAAGCCGATGGTGCTGGTGAGCAGGATCATGGTGTGATAAATCTCTTCGGGTTTGGCGCCGGCTTTTAAGGCCCGCCGCACGTGGCTGTGCACCGCGCCTTCGGAGCGGATGGCCGCGGCCGCGGCCAATTGGATCAGGTGGGAAGTCTTTTCATCCAACGGCCCTTCCTGCCGCACCACTTCCCCCAACTGCTCCAAAGCCTTGATAAATTTATCGTGGTTCTCTTTGACGAAAGCATACCAACCGGGGTAGGTCTCTTCTGACATGATCTGATCCTCCGTGCTTGAGGGGTAGGGGGATTATCTAACTCATTGAAATCTCCCTACCCCCCTGAGGAACTTTCCTTATTCCTCAGTCTATGAGCGGGTTAGTCATGCGTTGCGCGGTTTTTCGCAACCATATTGTTAAGAACTCAACCGGGTCTTTTCAAGGCCGCGGGTCTCCAAGGGCGGAGTTCTCAATATTTTCTTGCGGTTGCGGGGGTAAAAAAGGAAAATGGAGACGGCGGTCAGCGGCCCTAACCGTTCCCCGGAATTGCACAGATGCCTTGTAACCTGATCAGCCCAGCGCCTAGATAAGGAAGGCTGCATGAACGTTATCTGGTTTGTCGTCATTTGTCTCAGCGTCTTGTTTGCCGCTCTCACCGGCAGCATCGACGAATTCACCAAAGCCATGTTTGAAGCGGGCAAAACCGCGGTGGAAATGTGTCTTTACCTGTTGGGCATCGTCTCTCTCTGGTTGGGGCTCACCAAAATCCTGGAAGATTGCGGGGTGATCTATAAGATGTCAAACTTCTTTAGACCCGCCATCTCGCTGCTGTTCCGGAATATTCCGGAAGGGCATCCGGCCATCTCTTCGATGACGCTTAATCTCCTGGCCAACCTGTTCGGGATCGGCAACGCCGCCACCCCCCTGGGCATCAAGGCCATGGAGGACCTGCAGACGCTCAATCCCGAGTCTGACACTGTAACCTTCGAAATGATGCTCTTCATCGTGATTAATACCTCGAGCATTCAGATCATCCCGTTTACGGTGATCGGGTTGCTGGCCAGTTACGGCGCCCACAACCCGAATGTCATTATCCTGCCGACCCTGGTCGCGACGCTGGTGTCTTCGGCCATCGCGGTGGGCATCCTCTTTTTGTTCAGAAAATTCAGGGGGAGAAACGCCTAGCATGGATACCCTTAATGCCGGGTTTCATTATCTTATCCCGATTTTTGTCCTGTTCACCGTGGGCTATGGCTTTTACAAGGGAGTGCCGGTCTATGATTCCTTCATTTCGGGGGCCAAGAACGGCATAGAAATCATCATCGGGATTTTCCCCTATGTCCTGGCCATCTTTATCATGGTCAAAACCTTCCAGGCCTCGGGAGCTCACGCCTTCATCAACGGCATCTTTTCCCGGGTCGGCTCCCTGTTCCACGTGCCGACGGAAGTCTTTTCGGTGGCCATGGTCAAACCGTTCTCCAACGCGGCCTCCCTGGGCATTTTTACGGAGATCCTCAAATCGACGGGGCCCGACTCCCTGGCCAGCACCATGGCGGCGGTCATTATGGGCAGCGCCGAAACGACGTTTTACGTCCTGGCGGTCTATCTCGGGGCCGTGGGCATCAAGAATACCAAATATCTGGTCCCCGTCTGCCTCCTCGCGGACGCGTGCGGCATCATCATCGCCATCACCGTCGTCAGATTGATGTTTTAAGCCGGGGGGTCAGGCCGGGGCGGCTTCTCCCAGCAGCCAGGCCGCCCAGGTAAAGCTCATATCCGGCGGGAGTTCCGGGTGCTGGAAGTCCCAAGTCAGGCGCCGCTGCAGAAACCACCCCAGCTTCAGGTAACTTTCCAGCAAGAGACTCTCCTGATTGTCCCGGAACCCCGAGAGGATAACGCGGCCTGAGGGCTTAGCCAGGCGGTTAAGCTCCAGGATCTTGCCAAGCTGCACTTCCCAGGGGAGGTTGGCTACCACGAGGTCGAAGCCGCCCTTGATACACTCGGTAGAGCCTTGCACCGTGAGGATCGGGCCGGCCAGGCCGTTGTGCCGGGCGTTCTGCCGGGTGGTCCGGGCCGCGGGCCGGGAGATATCCACCCCCACCACCTGCGGGACTCCCAGGGCGGCGGCCGCCAGGCTAAGGACGCCGGCGCCGCAGCCCACGTCCAGCAGGCGGGCCGCTGCCATTGCGGGCAGGGCCTCCCGCAGCAGGTCCAGGCAAAGGCGGGTGGTGGGATGGCCCGGGGGAAAGGCCTCGCCGCGGCTCACCAGCAACACCCGGTCCCCGGGTGCAGCCCCTGGCGGGCGGCCATGGGTGCCTAAAACCAGGCGGGGGGACAACCGGTAGGACCAACCGGAAGGCTGCGGTTCCGCCAAAGGGGATCTCCTGAAAGGTGAACACAGGTTCACCAAAGTATCAAGTGATTATACCGCGACTGCCACGAGATTTGAATGATGCAGGCCATTTTTCTGGCGGCGGCGCCCAAATGATCGTTTTGGTAGCCGCAGGCTTTACGGGCTGTTGCCCGAATACATTTTCTTGAACTGCCTTTGACCACTCCCGGATGGTCAGGTTACGATTTTGGGATGACGATTCAGAAGTTAGCAGCACCGGGGAAATAGCCTTTGCGGGTGATGATAGCTAAATAAATATCATGTATATTCAGCCATTTATTCTTGGTTCTCTTAATTCCCGAGGAAATGGCTGTTCCAGGCTCTTTGACATCTCGCACCAGAATCATAAGGTTCTGGATGGCGGCCGTGAAGTACTCCTGGATCTGGACCCTCCAGAGCCTTCGCCAGCGGGCACGCTTGAATCCAAATCGGACCGCACGGGCAAAGCTTCTCTCCATGAGATGCTGACGTGTTCTCAGGTCTTCTTTGGGGCTGAAGGACTGTGCCCTTACTGGCCATAGAGGCATCCGGGTCGGTGGTGGAAAGGTGAGTCTGGTTGAGCTTGCCTTTATCTCTACCGTCTTCGGGCAGCTCCTCCAGCCGGGCCTCGAGTTCCTGATAATGCCGGTTGAGCTGGCTTTTCAGGGAGTTCAGAGCTATGATGGAATTGTTTGAGGCATCGGAAAATTATCTTGGCAATAAAATAAACAACCCCATAAACCGATTTGGGCAACAGCCCGTAAAGCTTGGGAACACATTTTTAAGGCCAAGCTCGGCTTGGGCACCTCAAAAAATGCATAAATTTTTTCCATCCGACCAAATTCCGGCGCCCCTCCCCAAAGACCAATTGGCCTTTGATATCGACGGGGTGGTGGCCGATATCATGACCACCTTTCTGACCCTGGCCCGGGAACGCTACAACCAGGGGCACCACCTGCGCTACGAACACATCACCACCTTCTACCTCGAGGATTGCCTGGATCTGCCGCCGGCGATTATCGACGCCCTGATCCGGGAGCTCATCGACCGCCCCCACGAACTGCCGGTGGAGCCCTTCCCCCACGCGGTCCCGGTCCTCACCCGCCTGGCCGGCGAAACGCCGCTGCTCTTCGTCACCGCCCGGGACCGGGCCGAGCCCATCGAACGCTGGCTCCATCACCACCTGGCCCCGGTGCCGCCGGCGGCCATCCGGGTCCTGGCCACCGGCGACCCCGACACCAAGATCCACTATCTCAAGGATCACGGCATCCGCTATTTCGTCGAAGACCGCCTGGAAACCTGCCTGCAACTGGCCGACCACGGCATCACCCCCATTGTGTTCGCTCAACCCTGGAACCGCCGCCCCCACCCCTTTCCCGAGGTCCGGGGCTGGCCGGAACTGGCAGGCCTGCTGTTTGCAGAATAAAAGTAGGGGCGCACCTATGTGTGCGCCCAGGGGCGGACACGCAGGTCCGCCCCTACAGCTGCCCCCGCTCCACCCCTCACAACTTCCTTTCTCCTGAAAATTCAGATACAATAACCCCATGACGCAGCGGGAAGCAGCATTAGCGGGCCGGATCACCCCGGCCATGAAGCAGGCCGGCGCCCGGGAAGGGCTGGCGCCTGAGGTCATCTGCCAGGGCCTGGCCCAGGGCACCGTGGTGGTCCCGGCCAACCGCGGGCACCGCGGGCTTGAGCCCGTGGCCATCGGCGCCGGGGTCCGGGTCAAGATCAACGCCAATATCGGCACCTCGCCCCACGACGTGAACCTGGAAAAAGAGCAGGCCAAGCTGGCCGCGGCCCTGGAATACGGCGCCGACGCGGTCATGGACCTGTCCACCGGCGGCAACCTGGACGAGATTCGCACCGCGCTCCTGGCCCGCTGCCCCGCCCCCTTCGGCACCGTGCCCATCTATCAGGTGATGACCGAAGCCCAGAGCCTGGACGACGTCAAGGCCGACGACCTCCTGGGCATGGTGCACCACCATGCCAACCAGGGCGTGGACTTCGTCACGGTGCACTGCGGCGTTACCCGGGCCGCGCTGCCGCTGCTCAAAAAACGCGTCACCGGCGTGGTCTCCCGGGGCGGCGCCTTTCTTTCCGCCTGGATGCGCCGTTTTCAGAAGGAAAACCCCCTCTACGAGCACTACGATCAGCTCTTGGCCATCGCCAAGGAATACGACGTCACCCTGTCCCTGGGGGACGGCCTGCGTCCGGGCTGCCTGGCCGACGCCACCGACAAGGCCCAGCTCCACGAACTGAAAATCCTGGGCGAACTCACCAAGCGGGCCTGGGCCGCGGGCGTCCAGGTCATGGTGGAAGGTCCGGGGCATCTGCCGCTCCACGCCATCCGGAAAAACGTCCGCCTCCAGCAGAAATATTGCGCCAACGCCCCCTTTTACGTCCTGGGGCCCCTGGTCACCGACGTGGCTTCGGGCTACGACCACATCGCCGGGGCCATCGGCGGCGCCCTGGCCGCCACCCTGGGCGCGGCCTTCCTGTGCTACGTCACCCCCGCCGAACACCTGAAACTGCCCGAGGTCGAAGACGTCATCGACGGCGTGGTGGCCTCCCGCATTGCCGCCCACGCCGCGGATATCGCCCGGGGCCTGCCCGGAGCCGCCGACTGGGACCTCAAGATGTCCCAAGCCCGCCGGGCCCTGGATTGGGACACCCAGATCAAACTCTCCGTCAACCCGGCCAAAGCCCGGCGCTACCGGGACCTCTCCCAGGCCAAAGATGACCAGTGCACCATGTGCGGTAAGTTCTGCGCCATGAAGGTCTTCGACGATAAGTTTGAGGGCTGAGGAGCCGGAGGGAGGGAATAGTTCGCCTCAGCCGATAAACGCGCAAAGAGAGGAACATGCCCATGGCCGCTGAAGTCCTGAAATTAACGGCGCTGATTGTGACGTCACATGCCTCCATGACCGAACTCACTCCGAAAGAACTGCTCCAGGAAATTAAAGAGGTTCATAGTGTCCTGACTTCCCTGGCTGGACCGGCCGCGGCTCCGGCAACTGAGGTCCCGGCCGCCCGGCCACGAAAACCTCGAAAAGTGAAACTGGTGGAATCTCCTGAGGCCAAGGCGGTTGAAAATGAAGACGCACCCGTTAACGGAGATCCGGATTATATGGAATTCATGGAAAGCCGGGAAGGGTAAGCCGGCTGACGGCGAGATTTGCCCATAATAGTTGAATGAATCCGCATTCAGTAGCACCGGGTTCCGCCAAGGAGGGGGCACAGCTTGCTGGGCCCCTTTTTCTTGCCTGCTCAGGCTTTGCCCTTGACTTCCCTCAACTCTAGTGATGGAAATGGAAATGATCTTACCATAAGGATAGATATTTCACTCTGACCTGGGCTTTAATCCTTAACACCTGCTAATTAAGTAAACCTTAACATCCTGCTGCCAAGACCCGTCAAAGCCGCATTAATATTGCCTTACACTACCATACCAGGGTATGGCATATTCCTTGCTTTCTAATTTAACCATTTGAGGTCGGAGCGACCGGCGCGCCCGACTCCGGGGCGGACACCCGGGTCCGCTCCTGCCTAAGATGCATGGGACCCATCGCCTATTCCATCAAGGAGCACGCATGGCTAGCAAAGGTTATCGATTCTGGGGATTGGCGGCCGCCATCCTGGCAGGGGGGCTCCTGGTGCTCACCCCCTCCCTGGCCAGCGCCAAGATTCGCACCTGTTCACCCTTTTTCCTGAAGACCGACGACGGCAAGATCATCAACCCCCTCACCGGCGACAACGCCGACCAGCCCTACAGCACCCGCCAGACCTGCGGGGCCTGTCACAACTATGACCAGATCACCAAGGGCTACCACTTCCAGCAAGGCTGGAACAAGATCAAGGACGACTTCAACCAGAAGAAGCCCTGGGTCTTGTCCGACGGCATGATGGGCAAGTTCTGACCGCCCTCTTTTCGCCAGTTGGCGAAAAAGCACAATAAAAATGCCGATGAAATCGACCTCACCACCTTTGCCTTTGTGGCCGCGGGCGACCCCAAGATGCCGGGCGTGCCCGGCTGCGGCGGCTGCCACCCCGGCGGCGGCGGTATGGAGTTTGACCGGGACGGGCAGCGCTTCGATAAGCGCCTGGCGGCCCAGCCTCAGTTGGCCCAAAGCCTGGACGGCGATTACTACCAGAGCAAGTGGGACAAGACCGGCGTGGTGGAAGCCGACTGCTTCATCTGCCATTTGCCCGGCTACAATTTCAAGGAACGCAATAACCAACTCCAGTCTCTGAACTTCAAGTGGGCCACGGTCGCGGCTTCCGGCATCGGCCTGGTGAGCGGCTTGGTCAAGGACGGCCAGCAGCCCAAAGTGGTGTACAATAAGCGCCTGTTCAACGAGGACGGCAAGGTGGTCCTGGACCTGTCGTATCCGCCGCCGGCCGAGAACTGCGTCTTCTGCCACGGCATGTCGGACCTGAAGAAGCGGGGTTTCTCCTGGAACGACCGGATCAACCCCGACATCCATAATATGCAGGGGATGAATTGCGCTAGCTGCCACCCCTCGGTCGAAGACAAGAAACTGAAGGTCACCAAGATCGAGCACAATTTCGCCAAAGGGCACGAATTCGTCTCCACGGTGGCGGACGACCTGGATAACACCATCAAGACCTGCAACGATTGCCATGAGACCGGCTACATGGGCGCCACCCGCCCCCGGCACCTGTCCATCCGGCCCAATCACCTGGACAAGCTGGCCTGCGAGGTCTGCCATATTCCCTCCCTGCACCGGGCGGCCTTCGAAGGCTTTGACGTCACCACCGGTCAGATGGTGAACTACCCCAAGCTCGGGGCCAAAAAGATAGGGGCAGAGTTTGCCTGGCAGCCGGCCTTTCAGCGGGACGCACACGGCAAAATTTGGCCGGTAAACCGGTTCAATTCGGTATTCTTCACCAACCAAGACAAGGACGGGATCAATTATCCCCTGTTCGCCCGGGAATTGAAAAAAGGCTACGAGAAGGCCAAAGGCCAGCTCAATCCGAAAAATCCCCTGAAACCGGAAGTGCACACGCCGGAGCAGATCAAGACCATCCTGACGGCGTTTTCGGAGACGCTGAAGGGCGATAAGCGCTTCCAGCAGATCAAGCCCTACTACCACAAGGGCGGCATGATGTACTTCCTGAATGATAAGGGCGAGGTGGTGAGCGGCAAGGACACCACCTGGGCCGGCCATCTGGAGGGCTTCAATATCAACCACAACGTGGCCCCACCCAGCCTCGCCCTGGGGGCTAACGGCTGTGGTGACTGCCATTCGGATAAGGCCCATATGTTTAAGGGGCAGATCGTCACCGACATGTTCGGCCCCGACGGCAAACCGGTGACCATCAGTGCCGGCCGGCTCTTCGGCTGCCAGCCCTGGGCTTTCACCCTGAACCAGATTCACCAACTCTATCTGACGCCCTACGTGAGCTGGCTGATCTTGATCCTGGTCTTCGTCCTGGTGCTGCATTACACCGGGCAGGGCCCCAAAGTGGCGGACTTCTACGCCGCGCCCGGAGAAATCCAGCGGTTTTCCCTGGCGGAGCGTTGGACCCACCTGGTTCGCCTGATTACCTTCCTGATCCTGTTCTTTACGGGCTACATCTTCTTCTATAACAATGTCACGATGCTGCGGATGTTCTTCGGTTCGCAAAGTTCCGCAGTCATCATCCATTGGGTGGCGGGGCTCATTTTCGCAGCCGCCTCCATCGTCAGTCTCCTGCTCTGGTACCAAGACGCCAGATTCGTCTCCTACGACAAGGAATGGCTCAAGAACCACGGCGGCTACCTGGGCGGCAAAGAAGTGGAGGTCCCCGCGGGGCGGCTCAACGCCGGCCAGAAAATTTTCTTCTGGCTCACGGTGGTCCTCTCCCTCATCATGGGGGTGACCGGCATTCTGCTGATCTTCAAGGCCAGCCTGCCGCTGACTTTCAATTGCCTGTTGTCCACCCTCCACGGCTTCTTCGCCATTATCTTCGTGGCCGCGATCATCGCCCATGCCTATCTCGGCACCATCGCCAACCCCGGCACCTGGAGCGCCATGGTGGACGGTAAGGTGAGCCGCCTGTGGGCTAAGAAGCACCACTCGGAATGGTATAAGGAGATCACCGCCGAGAAACCGGCGCCGCCGGAAAAGACCGGGGACTAAGCGGAAAGGGGGCCTGAGGCGCTCAGGCCCCCCTCCCTCCGTTACCTTTATTGACCTGGGGGCGGTTGGCGGCCGCCCCCAGCCTTGCGGCCCACCCTTCAGACGTTCCCCCCAACAAAAAATATTTTGTGCCCGGCTTCGCAAGTATGACAATTCTGGTAATTTCCCTTCTGTTGTGTTAAATTTCTGCTAATAATCCTCCCACGAGATGGAGAGCTTGGATCCAAGGATTTGGACCGAGACTTAAAGGAGGCAGAGGATGGATTGCCTGCCGCAACCCCCAGGGGGCCTGTTTGCCCCCGAGCCCCCGCAGGGGCTGAAATTTACGCAGGCCTTGGACCACATGCACGAGGAGCTGGGAGCAGTGCTCTCCCGGATCACTCCGGATTTGGCCGAGACCCTGATCAAAGAAGTGGAAACCGCCCCCCGCATCTTCGGCTGCGCCGCCGGCCGTTCCGGGTTTATTCTCCGGGGCTTCCTGATGCGGCTCATGCACCTGGGCTTTACCGTGTATTCCGTGGGGGAGACCATTACCCCCCGGGTCCGCCCCGGGGACCTGCTCATCGTCATGTCCGGCTCCGGCGAAACCGCCCAGCCCCGGGAGATGCAGCGCCGGGCCAACGCGGTGGGCGCCCGTACCCTGGCCCTGACCACCCACCCGGCCTCCACCATCGGCCGGGAAGCCCAAGTCACTCTCACCATCCCCGGGACCACCAAACTGACCTTGAACCGCGAGGCCACCTCGGTGCAGTGCCCCGGCAGCCTGTTCGAGCAGGCCACCTTCTTCTTCCTGGAAGCCGTGGTGCTCCTGCTCTACCAGCGGCGCCTGGGCCATAACCAGGGCGAAGTCCTGGACCGCCACGCGGATTTAGAGTAATATTGTCGGGAGAGCCGGGGGGAATTGTCACCAGGAATTCCCCTGCCCTCCCTGTAGGGGCGGACCTGCGGGTCCGCGCTGGGACGCACGAGGTGCGCCCCAGCGAAAACTTGGGGGAAGGGGCAGGGGCGCTGACGAAAATGCCCTTAGCCCTCTCCCCCAAAATACTTTTCAGGAAAACTACTATGTCAGCCATATTGCAGTTAGCCTTGGATTTTGTGGATCTACACCGGGCCGTGGGCGTGGCCGAACGCGCCGTGCCTGCGGGCGTGGATTGGGTCGAGGCCGGCACGCCCCTGATCAAGAGCGAAGGTCTGGACGCGGTGCGGGAGTTGAAGCGGCTCTTTCCGGCCAAGACCATCGTCGCCGACATGAAGATCATGGACGCGGGGCGCATCGAAGTGGAGTCCGCGGCCAAGGCCGGCGCGGGAATCATCGACGTCCTGGGCACCGCCACCGACGCCACCATCGCGGAGTGCATCCAGGCCGGCAAGAACTACGGCGCCAAGATCGCGGTGGACCTCATCGCGGTGGCCGATCCCGTGGCCCGGGCCCGGCAGGTGGAGGCCCTGGGGGCCGATTACATTGCGGTGCACGTGGCCATTGACGAGCAGATGCGGGGCCGGGACCCCTTTGCCATTCTCTATGAGGTGAGCCAGGCGGTGCACGTGCCCGTGGGTGTGGCCGGGGGCATCAACTCCGAGACCGCGGCCGCGGCCGTAGCCCACGGGGCCGCTTACGTCATCGTGGGCGGCGCCATCACCAAGGCCCTGAACCCCGAGGCCGCCACCGCCGAGATTCGCCGGGCCCTGGATGAAGGCGTGGCGATTCCCACCACCCTGTTCAAGCGCGGCGGCGAGGAAGAGATTCGCCGGGTGCTCTCCATGGTGTCCGTGGCCAACCTCTCGGACGCCCTGCACCGGGGCGGGGTGCTGGAAGGCCTACGACCCTTGTTCCCGGGGGCGCGCCTGGCCGGTCCGGCCCTGACGGTGCGCACCTATCCCGGCGACTGGGCCAAGCCGGTGGAGGCCATCGACCTGGCCCAGCCGGGGGACGTCCTGGTCATCGACGTCGGCGGCGTCGGCCCGGCCATCTGGGGCGAACTGGCCACCCATTCCGCCCTCCAGCGGGGGGTGAACGGCGTGGTCATCGACGGGGCCATTAGGGACTCCGGCGACATCGTCAAGCTGGGCTTTCCCGCTTTCTCCCGCCTGGTGATGCCCAACGCCGGCGAACCCAAGGGCTTCGGCGAGATCGGCGTGCCCATCCGGGTAGGCGGCCTCAAGGTGGAGCCCGGCGACTGGATCCTGGGCGACGACGACGGCGTGGTAGTCCTGCCCCGCAAACTGGCGGTGGAATACGCCAACCGGGCCATGGACGTCCTGGAAAAAGAAAACCGCATCCGGGAGGAAATCAAAGAAGGCCGGACATTAGCGCAAGTGACGGATTTACTCAGGTGGGAGAAGAAGCGATAATATTTGGGAAAAAGCGATGAAGGGTGCGTCTTACGCACATCAGAAATTAGCAACTTAGAATAAAAATGGTGCTTAGGATGACCTGCGCCACGCTGCTCCCCGGTGACGCCGGCAGAGATGAAAAAGCGCTTTTAAAAATAGTTGGAAGAACTTACTAAGGGCAGGAGCCTGATAAGTTAGGATAGTTTTAGAGTGACTTTTAACCTAAAGGTGAGGGTATAAGCATGAAAGTTAAAAGCCTATCAATAAAGAATTTTCGTGGAATTCGTCAAATGGATCTCGAATTCCTCGCAGGCGTGAATGTGTTGGTAGGTGAGAATGGTGCCGGAAAGTCAAGCATCCTCGACGTATTAGCAATACTGTTGTCCCGGTTAATAGGAAGAATACAATCTTCAAAAGGAACCGGAAGGTTTTTTTCTGAAAATGATATTAAGATCGGTGCTACAGAGACTGTCGACTCCATAATGGTTGATTTCATGGGAAAAAGCATCGAATGGCAGGTTTCAAAAGCCAGGAAAGGAAGGAAGAAACAGACAATTACGAACTTGGCTGGAATAAAGGCCATAGTAAGTGAGGTTCATTCCCTGGTGGAGATGAGTGAGGATACAAGCTTGCCCCTGGCAGTTCTTTACTCAGTCAACAGAGCCGTCCTTGACATTCCACTAAAAATTAGGAAACGTCATCAGTTTTCCCAGTTAGCCGCATATGACCGAGCGTTATCTTCGAAAAAAATTGAAGGAAGAAATGACTTCCGGACATTTTTTGAATGGTTTCGCGACCGTGAGGATTTGGAAAATGAAAACGCAAGGTATCGCAATGCACTAATACGACCTCCAGGATGGGAATTTCCGGACAGACAACTTAACGCTATTCGGAAAGCCATCGGTTTCCTTATGCCCGGATATAAAAGTCTAAAGGTCCGGCGTTTGCCTTTGAGAATGACCTTGGAAAAAAATGGAAAGGAGCTACGGATCGACCAACTATCCGATGGTGAGAAGTGTCTCCTGGCTCTTGTAGGAGATATGGCGCGTCGTTTGGCTATTGCAAATCCGTCATCAGAGGACCCTCTCAAAGCTACAGGCGTAATTCTTATTGATGAAATCGACCTCCATTTGCACCCTGCATGGCAAAGAATAGTAATTCCAAGACTTACTAAAACTTTTCCCAATTGCCAGTTTATCGTTTCGACGCATTCGCCCCAGGTAATCAGCCATACTGAGTCGGAGAATGTATTTCTGCTGAAAGAGGTCGAAGATAATATTGAGTGGAGAAAACCAGAGGTTAGTTATGGTCAGGAATCATGTCGCATTCTCGAAGATTTGATGGGTGTTCCTGCAAGACCAGAGGAGATCAAGGAAAAACTCCACAAGCTGTTTGTGGCAATCGATGAAGGAGATTTAAAGAAAGCTCGCAAGATGCTAATGAATCTCAATGAAATATTAGGTATAGATCCAGAGCTTAAAAAAGCCGAAGTGCTTATTAACCGAAAGGAGCGCATTGGCAAATGAAACACATTACAAAAGGCATGGAGCCGCAAGAATTTACTACTTGGAAGGCATTAGCTAACGATGACTGGGCGCCTACATATGAAGACTTGAGAGGTATTGAAAAGCGGGCTGTCCATGCGTCGTTGATACGAGAGCAAGGTGGATTGTGTTGCTACTGCGAACAATCTGTGAATATAAACAATAGCCATATCGAGCATTTCCGTCCGCAAAACTATCATCTTGTCGATCCACTGGACTATGGCAATATGCTCTGTTCCTGCCAACGCCTGCTAAGAGAGCGAGAACCGAGGCATTGCGGAAACAAGAAAGGAGAATGGTTTGATGAAGTGCTACTAATCTCCCCAATGGACGCTGGCTGCGAAGGTCGCTTTGCGTATGACGCAAGCGGGGGCATCCGGCCAATGGATCCAGATGACGAAGCCACAACGACAACAATCAAGAAACTCAAGCTCGATTGCGACAAATTGCGCAGTCTCCGCAAAGGCGTGATTGATGGCCTTCTGCAAGGCAATTTAACTGAACAAGAAATGGGAGAATCAATCAGAGGACACCTTGGACCGGATGGCGACGGGGTTTTCGGCGAATTTTATACTACTGTCGCATACCTATTTCGAGATTATGCTTAGAGGATGCTATGCATAATAGAAGAGTAGACGGGGGGGTCCTGAGAGTAATCAAGCCGAATTGTTGGAAAAGGCCTACGAGGAAGAACTTCAGGAAAAAAAGAGGCAAATAATGTAGGGTGCGTCCTACGCACCATCAATGGTTTTCGGGGCAAAAAATGATGTGCGATGCGCACCCACATTTGCACCGGCGGGACGCCCGCGCCACCACTGCTCTTTAACCTTCGCCTTCAACCCTCCTCTTCCTTGCACCGCTTCTTGGCCTCCTTGCGGCAGAGTTCCCAGGTGACGCAGCCGGGGCGGAACTTGCAGTACAGGCAGGGGTCGGTGCAGGCCCGGCAGTTGTCCAGGCACTCCTGGCAGTAGCCCACTTCATACTTTTGGCAGTACACGCACGCATCCCGATCCGGGTGAAAACGGCATTTGTCCATGCCTTGATTATAACAAATGGCCGTCATACCCCCAAGGGGCATCCTCGCCTCAGTCGGTTCCAGGCCAATTCGCCCAGGCGTCTCGCCTGGGAAAGCGCAGGCTAAAGCCTGCGGCTACCAAAGATATAGCATTTGCCAAAAGTTCCTTCCGATTGCCTAGTTGATGTAGGGGCACGGCGTGCCGTGCCCTCGAAGGTTTGGGCAAGGCTCGCCATGCCCCTACGGGAAATTATTTTTGGCAAATGCTATAGGTCGAGACCTCTGTGAAACGCCATGTTGTCATCCTGAGCGCCGCGCAGGATCTAGCCTTTCCCTAAACTTAAGAGATTCTTCGGTCGCTGCGCTCCCTCAGAATGACAAATGGGGAACTTTCGCAGAGTTCCTAACTCGGTATCAGATTCTTTCCAGCAAATGAGCAAATTTAGCAAAATCCCCCTTTAAAAATTGAGATTTTTCCTTAACTTAATAGCCAGGTTTCCGGGTGCGATCCCGAGTCAGACGGGACTTGCGGCTGTGAGCGCTTCTCCTGCTTCCGGAGCCCCATCAGCCACCTGGAAATGTGGCGCCGGCGCCCTCGCCGGCGCGCTACGAGGATGATCCATGACCGAAGATAACTATACCGTTGAGCGCCGCCTCATGGTGGACCGGCAGATTGCGGCCCGGGGGGTGTCCGACCCCCGGGTGTTGGCGGCCATGAAGAAGGTGCCCCGGCACCGCTTCATCCCGTCCCATCTGTGGGACCAGGCCTATGGCGACTATCCCCTGCCCATCGGCGAGGACCAGACCATCTCCCAGCCCTATATCGTGGCCCTGATGACCGAACTCCTGGAACTGAAGGAGACCGACCGGGTGCTGGAGATCGGCACCGGTTCGGGCTACCAGGCGGCCATCCTGGCGGAGCTGGCGGCCCAGGTCTATACCATCGACCGGGTGGAGACCCTCTTGGCCCGGGCTGAACAGCTCCTGGCTGCTCTCGGCTACACCAATATCCACACCCGGGTGGGCGACGGCACCCTGGGCTGGCCCGAGGAGATGCCCTATGAGGCCATCATCGTCACTGCCGGCACCCCCCAGGTGCCCCGGCCCCTGACCGAGCAACTGGCCCTGGGCGGACGCCTGGTGGTCCCCGTGGGGGACACCTGGTCCCAGACCCTGACCTGCGTCCGCAAGACCAAAGACGGCTTAAAGTTTGAGTACCACGGCGGCTGCCGCTTCGTGCGCCTCATCGGCAAGTACGGCTGGGAGGAGGGCGCCTGGACCTGACTGCGACAGGCCTGGCGGCGTTGGCTGGGAGGATAAAAACTTAGGGGCGGCCCCGGCGGGTCGCCCCTAAGTTTTCGCATAAGGGATTGGGGGAGGGGGTAAGGGCTTTCGCCCTTAGCCCCCTTCCCCAAAATCTCACTTCGCCTGGGCCACCCGGGGTTCGGACAGGCCCGCTTTGATCACCCGGCTGGCCAGGGGACCCGCGGCCGAGCCGCCGTGGCCGCCGTGTTCGATCAGGACTGCCACGGCTATCCGGGGATTGTCGGCCGGGGCGTAGGCTACGAACCAGGCGTGGTCTTCCCTGCTCGGGTCTTTCTTCCGTTTAGTCCGGTCAGGATCCAGGGAGACCACCTGCGCGGTGCCGGTCTTGCCGGCCACCTCGATACTGGCCAGGCGGGCGGCTTTGCCCGTGCCCTTCTTTTCGCTGACGACTCCCACCAGGGCACGGCGCACTGCTTCCAGGGTGGCGGGGCTGGCGTCCAGGCGGGATTGCACTTCGGGCTTGGCCTGGTAGAGAATCTCCCCGGCGGGACTTTCCACTTTTTCCACGAGGTGGGTCTTATAGATGATGCCGCCGTTGGCGATGGCCGCCACCACCCGGGCCATTTGAATGGGAGTGGCGAGATTGTATCCCTGGCCGATGGCCACCGACAGGGTCTCGCCTTCGTGCCACGGCTTATGAAAACGGGCCTTTTTCCAGGCCGAGGACGCCACCAGGCCTATGGCCTCCCGGTCCAGATTGAGGCCGGTGGGCTCTCCAAGGCCAAAGCGCTTGCTCCATTTGGCGATGCGGTCAATGCCCAAACGTTGGCCCAACTCATAGAAATAGACGTCGCAGGACTCTACCAGGGCCTTATAAAGGTTGACGCTGCCGTGGCCGCCCTTGAGCCAGCAATGAAAGACGTGATTGCCTAAAGGCAGGGCGCCGTTGCAGTAGAAGGTGGTGCCGGGGGTGATGACATTTTCCTCCAAGCCAGCCACCGCCATCACGATCTTGAAGGTCGAGCCCGGCGGGTACTGTCCCTTCAGTGCCCGGTTTTCCAGGGGATGGGTCTTGTCGTGGTGGAGCCGGTCCCACTCCTGGACGGTGAGGCCCCGCTCGAAGGCCTCCTGGGAGAAAGTGGGAGAAGACGCCAGGACCAGGATGTTGCCGGTATTGGGGTCCAGGGCCACGATGGCCCCCACCTTGTCCTCCAGGCAGGCCTCGGCCTCCTGTTGCATCCGGTTATCCAGGGTAAGGGAGACGTTGGCTCCGGGCGTGGGGAAGACGCTGTCCATCTGGCCCAGTTCGCGGCCGTAGGCGTCCACTTCGATGCGGCGGTAACCCCGCTGGCCCCGGAGATATTTTTCCCAGGCCAGTTCCACTCCGCATTTGCCGATGTAATCCCCCATCTTATAATCGGCATACTTGCTATTCTTCATCTGGACGTCGCTGATTTCCCCCAGGTAGCCCAGGGCGTGGCAGGCCCGGCCCTTTTGGCGGTACTCGCGCTTGGGCTGAATCTGCACGAGCACTCCGGGGAGTTCCGGCTGAAAAGTCTCCACCCGGGCCATCTCTTCCCAAGACAGATCAGTACGGAGGCGCACCTGATGAAGGCCGGCTTTTTTGCCGTTTTGCAGTTGGGTGGTGATTTGCTGGGGGTCCAGGTGCAGCAGTTGGCCCAGGCGGCCGGCCAATGAGGGGATATCGGCCACGTCCTCCAGGACCACCACCAACTCATAGCTGGGGCGGTTGGCCACCAGCACCTCGCCTTTGCGGTCCAGAATCATGCCCCGCCAGGGAGGGAGGTCCTGCAGCCGGATCCGGTTGTGTTCCGAACGCTCCTGCATCTCGCCTCCCTGCAACAGTTGCAGGAACCAGAGACGCAGAAAGAGGATGCCGAAGAGGCAGAGGATGATCAGGGCGGTACGGGCGTAAGTCCGGCGGATGCACTCCTGTTCCTCCGGGGGCATCGCGCCGCCGAAGCCGGTGTCCATGACTTTGAAGCCGGAAAATCTGCCTTCATGCAGCCGCGACATGGCCTGCCTCACGCCTCGGGATTGTTCCTCGGTTCGTCACGCTCGTCCTGGCCCGCCTTAATCGCCAAAGGGCTGATAGGGCAGGGGTTCGCTCCGGGGCCGCCAGCCCAGGCGGTGCAGAAAATTCTCCAGGCCCTGGACCAACAGGTGCATCAAGGGCCCCAGGGCCGCGGTCCCCAGAATTTCCATGCCGTGAACCATGATCAGACCCCGGAAAAAAAAGGGGGCGTAGCCCAGCATGAAGGTGCTGGCCTGCAAGTAGACCTCCTGCAGGACCAGGGCGATCAGGCCGGCTACCGCCTGGAAGCCCAATTGCTGCAGCAGCCGGCGCCGGGCCAACCGGGCCACGCCCACCAGCACCAAAGAGGCCCCCAAATGCAGCCCCAGGGGGGTGGTGGCGTAGCTGTCCTGGAGGCAGCCCAACACCAGGCTCAAGGACAGGGCCAGCCCCAGAGACGGCCGCAAGCCCACGTAAAAAATCAGCAGGGCCAGCAGACGCAGGTGCACATGGGGAAAGAACACCAGGTTCTGCAGGTAAAAGAGGAGCAAACCCGCCAGGCTGAAGGCCACCAGAGGAGTAATCATGGTTCGGACAGGGCCAGATTGGCCACTTTCACCATCAAGACCTCTTCCAGGGTGGAGAGATCGACGCTGGGGGTCACTTCGATCTCCTGGAAGACGCCCGGACTTTTCTTGTTAGCCGTGGAGACCTTGCCGAAGACCAGACCCTTGGGATAAAGGCCGACCAGCCCGGAGGCCAGCACCAGATCGCCCACCTGCACGTCGGCGCTCTTGGGCACGAAGTCCAGGGAGCAGCGGTTGCCGCCTTTGCCCTTCAACATGCCCCGGACCCGGCTGCGCTGGATCATGGCGTCGGCGCTGCTTTTGCGGTCCACGATGAGCATCACCTTGGAATATTGGGGATAGACTTCCACCACCCGGCCGACGATGCCCTGGGGGGCCAGGACCGGCAGGCCGATTTTGACCCCCTGGGCCTTACCCTGGTCCACGATGGCGGACCGGGACCACAGGGACGGATCGTAGGCAATGACCCGGGCGCCGATAACCGGCAGGGCCACCTGCCGTTTCAGGTCCAACAAGCCCTCCAGGCGCGTCATCTCCTGCTGAGCTTCCTGGAAGCGCACCTCGCGCTGCTTAAACTCCTCCACTTGCCGCTTGAGTTCGGCATTTTCCCGGCGCACACCCACCAGATAGAAATAGCCCTGCCAGAATTGCCTGGCGGTGCGGCCTACGTACTCCAGTCCCGCCAAGCCGGGCGCCGTTAGGGAGACTACCACCCCTTGCACCTTTTTCACGGCAGGGGAGCGCTTGAGGCTCAGGGAGAGTACAGAA
>JALNYP010000007.1:34741-80455 GCA_023229795.1 Syntrophobacterales bacterium | reverse complement strand
GGGCCTCGGGTTCCGGAAAGATTGGTTTGTACAGGTGATTGAAGCGCCGGGCGATCTCCCGGGTCATCTCCACATGGGGCACCTGGTCCACCCCCACCGGCACCCCTTCGGCCTTGTACATCAGGATATCCGCAGCCTGGAGCACGGGGTAGCCCAGGAAGCCGTGGGTGGCCAGGTCTTTGTGAGCCAACTGCTCGATCTGGTCCTTGTAGGCGGGGGTGCGCTCCAGCCAGGGCACCGGGGTGAACATGCCGAAGATCAGGTAGAGTTCGCAGTGCTCCGGGATGGCCGACTGCACGAAGATGGTGGATTTTTCCGGGTCCAACCCCACGCTCAGCCAGTCCGTGACCATTTCCGGAATAAAGCCGCTGATGGCCTGCGGAGTCTCGTATTCGGTGGTCAGGGCGTGCCAGTCGGCCACGAAATAATAGCACTGGTAATGTTCCTGGAGGCGCATCCAGTTGTAGAGGGCGCCATAATAGTTCCCCAGGTGCATCTTACCGGTGGGGCGCATGCCGCTCAGGATGCGCTGCAATTTTTGCGGTTTGGGCTCAGACCCGGGCAAATCATCAAATGCCATGCTTATCCCTTTGCAAATGGTGCAGAATTGATTATGGCGGCCCAGGCGTCCCACCTGGGCTGAGGCGGGCACTTTTGGTTGCCACCACTTAGATGATAATGACTAAATTTTCCGGTGGGCGGCCATCTCCGGCCGGGCGAAAACCGGCGCCAGGGGTTTGGCTACAAAATTACCTTAGGCGAGACTCTTTTGCAAGTGGGGGCGCCAATATCGGCCGCGCCAGCGGGGAGAGTTGGGCCGATTTCAATAGCCGTTTTTCAGGTCACCCTGAGCGCCAGCGAAGGGTCCAGCTGTTTAACGACTAGATTCTGCGCGGCGCTCAGAATGACAATTTGTAAGAACGGAGGTTTCGAAATGGCCCGTAATCACTCCGCCAGCGATTCCAGATAAGAGCTTAACGAGCCGATATCCTGGTAAGGCTCAACTTCATTCCCGGATCTGAGGTCATGGATGGTCACCCGCACGGGCTCCTCCAGGGTAGTGGGAAAGCTGTCCCCGCTTACGTCATTGACGGTGATATAGGCCCGCTTGCCCCGGTATTTGATCCATTTCGTATAGGACGCCTTCCCGGCGCAACTGGCCGAGAGATTGAATCCACGAGTTTTCATTATTTCTTCGAGGTTCATTATTTGCCACTCCGACCCACTTAGCGCTCCTGCCACTCGGGTTTTCTTTTCTCCAGAAAGGCCTTGACCCCTTCCTCCGCATCCACCGTGCAGCACAGCGCCGCAAAGCGATCGCTCAGCATGTCCAGGGCCTGCCCGTAAGGGACGCCCTGCATCGCATAGAGTCCGGCTTTACCGGCCTGCAGGGCCAGCGGGCTTTTGGCCGCCAGCTTGTTGGCCAACTCCAGCGTGGCTTCCTCCAATTTATCAGCCGGCACTACCCGGTTGACCAGCCCCAGCCGCTGCGCCTCGGCCGCCGAAATAATATCTCCCGTGAGCACCATTTCCAGGGCCTTTTTGAGGCCGACATTGCGGGCCAGGGGCGCGGCCGGGCCGAGACAGATGAGGCCGACATTAATGGCCGTGGTCCCGAATTTGGCATCCTCCGCGGCCACCGTCAGATCACAGGCAAAGGACAGGCCCGCGCCATTGGCCAGAGCATAGCCTTTGACCGAAGCAATCACCGGCTTTTTCATCTTGGCGATGGTGTGATTGTGCTCATCCATCAGATGAATGAACTCCCGGTAATCCTTGGGGGTTTTGCCCTTGAATTCATCCAGGGAAATACCCGTGGAGAAATGCTTGCCATTGGCGTCGATTACCACCACCTTCACTTCGGGGTCCTTTTCCAGGGCCCTGAGGGCATCATTGAGTTCCCGGGCAAAGGGGATGTTAAAGGTGTTCATCGCCTGCGGGCGATTCAGGGTAATGAAGCCGATTTGATCCTGTTTTTCCACCAGGACGTTGGGTTCGCTCATGACGCACTCTCCTTTTAATTATTGAGTAATGAATGTCTGGTTTAGCCGGTCTTTTTCAAACTTTGGATATAAAAGCGCAATTGCGCCAGAGTTTGCTGCCAGACGGCAGGATCCTGGCTGGCGGCATACAAAGGCGCGGCCCCGTTCAGCGAGATCACAATGAAATGGGCGATGCCGTCGAGATTGAGGTCCTCCCTTAACTGACCATGCTGTTCGGCTTCCTCCAGCCACAGACGCAAGCGGGCGGCGAAACTCTTGAAGCCGGCCAGGACGAAGTTGCTCATGCTCGGGGACTGTCCGGCGAGTTCGACCAGGGAATTGAGCAAAAAACAGCCGCCCTCAAACACCCCTCCCCCCAGGTAGTCTTTCAGGCTGTTTTCAATGACCCGTTCAATCCGCGCCAGGGGGTCGGAGATGTCTCTCACGCCCTGAAAGACGACGCGCTTCCAAATCCTGACGCATTCCTCATAGACCGCATACCAGATCTCTTGCTTGTTGTGAAAGTGGCCGTAGAGCCCGCCCTTGGTGAGATCCGCGGCCTTGACGATGCTGTCTATGGAGGTGTTGAAGTAGCCCTGGACCGAAAAGAGCTGCATCGATTTTTCGATGATATGTTGGCGGGTCAAGTCGCCCTTCGTGGTCATGCGGAAGCCTCTGCCTTAAAATAAACCGACCATTCGGTATATTTCTATCGTAAAAAAAATAGCTTGTCAAGCCTCAGGGGTGCTGAGTCCCAAAAGGCAAGGAGCCCCAACGCGCCAGGTCCTGGGGGCAGGCCATCTCCGCAGCCAGGCCCGCGGCCTCAACGGTAAGGTTGCGGCAAAACAGGATATGGTCTTTACAGAGCCAGGTCCGGCGCCACTGGGAGGTCAGCAGCCGGCACTGGGTGCTGCCGAAGCGCTGTTTGAATTCGTTGGGCAACCGGTTGAACAGGCGATACAGCCCCGGCTCTCCGTACAATTCCTCGCCGGCGGCCTTGGCATCGGCGGGCACCTCCCGGCGGCCGTAGACCGCGCCCAGGGCCGCCATGGCCCCTACCAGGGCGCCGCAGGTATCGCCGAAGAGGCCGCCGCCGCCCCCGAAGCCGGTCATGACGCACATGACCTCGCGGGGCAGGGCCACGTCCACGTGGGCGAGCACCGCTTCAAAGACGCTTTCGGCGCAGTTGAGGCCGGTTCGGAAATTAGCTTTGGCCCGTTTTTTGACCTGGGCGATTACTTCTTCCTGGGTCATGCTTGATCTCCATATTTAAAAGGTAGCCGCAGGCTTTAGCCTGCGTTTCTTATAAGGGGTGCCGTGCATCCCAATTGACGGCGGCCGCAGGCCGCCCTATGAGTAAATTGTCACAAAGCCTTTCAGTTCCTCCAGCACCACCTGCGGGTCCCGGGTGGTATCGAGTCTCAGCAAGGGGCGGTCCTCCGGCATCAGGGGGTCGTAATCGCGCTTTTGGTCCTCAAAGATTTCCACCCGGCCGTCGGAGATGGCCGCCGGGTCGGTGAGCCGGATGCCCAGACGCTCCCGGGCCACCGCGGGCGGACACTCGCAATAGACGAAAATGACCCGGGTCCCGTGTTCCCGGCCCAGTTGCCGCACCCGCTCCCTTTCCGCGCTCCGTTTATAGGAGCCGTCCAGGATGACGCTCTGCCCCGCGGCCAGATGGGCTGCGGCCTGCCGCAACATCTCGGTGTAGGTGCGGGTAGAAGAATCCTCGTCGTAGATGCCCTGGCCGAACTCCACGGCCACCCGGTCGGTGGGCTTGAGGCCCGCCATGGTCTTGCGCACCACGTCGCTGTGGATCACCGGCCAGCCCGTGGCTGCGGCCAGGGCCCGGGAACGGTTGCTCTTGCCGGTGCCCATCAAGCCGAAGACTACGACGATCAGGCGGCCCATCGTTCCCCCTCCCGGGCATATTCCCCGGCCAGGCTGAAATAAGCCCGGGCGGTCTTTAGGGCCTGCTCCCGGGCGGCCTGAGGCTGCGCCGTATCCTGGGCCACGAAGGCGTGGATCTTGCCCCGCACGTAGGCCCGGTAACACTTGTAGAAGTCCAGCATCTGGATCAGCTCCGGGTCCCGGGAGGCTGCGGCGAAGCGTTCCACAAAGTAGCGCGCCAGGTCTCTAAAACCGTGGAAGTCCAGATCCATGGCCAGAAAATCAATATCCGCGGCCACATCACCATAGCGGAAGCGGTGATTAAATTCAATGCAATCAAAAATATAGATACTGTCGGCCAGGCAAATATTCTTCATGTGCAGGTCGCCGTGGCAGTCCCGGATGCGGCCTTCCCGGATGCGCTTGAGGAACAAGGCCCGATGCCGGGACAGGAAGGCGCGGGCAAAGGCGCGGATCGCCTCAAAGGCTTCCCGGGGGAACATCTGCCCGGCCAGGGCCTCCGTCCGGGAAAAATTCTCTTCGTGGTTGTAGGCGATGATGGCCGGCTCGCCATACTTGTTGATGCGGGGCCCGGTGGCCGCCTGGGCGTAAAACGGCACCAGCCGGTCGATGATGCGGTCAAGATGCTCCTTTTGCAGCTCGCCCCGGTCCGCCACTTCATCCATCATGCGGTCCTGGGGCATACGCACCATCTTTAAGGCATAGTCCACCGCCTGGCCCCGGCCCCCCACCCGCACCCGGCCCCGAGGGGCAGTGATGGGCAGGACCTCCAGGTAGATGTCGGGACAGAGGCGGCGGTTAAGGGTAAGTTCTTCCTCAAGATAATGGTGGCGGCGGCGCAGGGTGGTGAAGTTCAGAAACCCCAGGTCCACCGGCTTTTTGACCTTGTAGGCGAAGTTATCGGTAATAAAGACCCAGGAGATGTGGGTCTGGATCAGGGCCACCTCCCGGGTGGGTTCCGGGTAGGCCGCGGGCTCCATTAAGGCGGCAATCAAGTCCATGGGCTCATGATAAGTCATTTTGGGAGAGTCCACCATGCCTCGGAATCCTTACCCCCCCCCATAGTAAAAGATCGAGGTTAGGCCGCTTTTTCCGGTTCCAGAATCTGTTTGATCTCCACAAACCGCGTCAAGGTATGCCGGGTAATGATGCCGGCCAGTTGCCCCTGCTGCATCACCAGGAGCCGATCTTGCTCTTGACGGATCATTTGCTTCAGGGCCTCATCCAGGGAGACCTCAGGGGCAATCACCGTATCGTCGCTGAGCGGAGTAACAAAATCCCTGACGGCCAATGTCGGATATTCCCCCGGTGGAATGTCCTTGACCTTGTTCAGGGAAACCAGGCCCAAAATCCGGCCGTCGTCTTTCACCGGAAACCCCCGATAAGGATAGTGCAGAAAATAGCGGTGAATCAAATCATAGAGGCTCAGTCCGGCCGTCACGGTGACCACTTCCCGGGTCATGATCTCCTGCACCGGGACATTTTCCAGGGTCTTTCTGACGACCACCTCTTCATAGCCCCGCTGGGACATGCCCCGCAAAAACATGCCGATGAGTATGAACCAGATGCCGCCAATGAGGTCCCCCAGAAAAATTTGCACTCCGCCCAGGATCATCAGGGCCGTGGCAAATCCCTTCCCCAGATCCGCAGCCACCCGGGTGGCCCGGGTGAGGGACCCGGTATACCACCAAACAACGGCCCGGAAGACCCGCCCACCGTCCAGGGGAAATCCGGGGATGAGATTGAAGATACCGAGGGCCAGGTTAATCCAGGCCAGGTAAGCGAAGATGCCGGTGAGCAGGGGGAGTTGGAATCCTGCAAAAAAGCTCTTGACCACCCAGAAGATCAAGGCCAATGCAAAGCTGGAGAGCGGCCCCACCAGGGCGACTTTCAATTCGGTCACGGGATCGTGCGGCTCTTCGGTGATGCGAGACACCCCGCCGAAGATGAACAGGGTAATCTCCTTGATCTCGATGCCGGAGCGAATGGCCATAAGGGAATGGGCCAACTCGTGAATCACCACGGAACTGAAGAAGAACAGGGTGGCGATGAAGCCAGCGATCCAGTAGGTCTGGCTACGATAACCCGGGTAATAATTAGGAAAGTAGCCCCCGGCCAGGGCCAGGAGCACCACCGCGAAGATGATGAACCAGGAGTAATCGAAACCGATGGTAATTCCGGCCACTTTAAAGCGGCCGATGCTTTTGACCTTTTCGATATCAACCACTTTGCCGTTCATTAACCCTCTCCTTGCCAGGCCGTTGCCAGCCCGACGCTTTAGCCAGCCGCGGCGATCTCCTCGATGGTGCGGCCGGTGAGCGCCGAGCGGGGCTCATCCGCCACGGGGTTGCGGGTAGCATCGGCTTCTGCGTCGTCGGCCTTGACCAGGAGCCAGGACTCGTCCTTGCCGGTGCGGAACCGGGTCAGGGCATAGCCCCCCTTGAGTTTGCGGCCTTCCAGCCAGACCTTGAGGTGCCCGTGGGCCACGGCCTCAGCCAGGTGGATGGCCGCGCCGTTTTTCTCCGTCAGGTTGCGGTAAGGCCCGGTGTCCCAGACCATGACGGTGCCGCCGCCGTATTCACCTGCCGGGATCACCCCCTCGAAGTCCGCATACTCCAGGGGATGGTCTTCGGTGGGCACAGCCAGGCGCTTGTCTTTGGGGTTGGTGGACGGCCCTTTGGGAATGGCCCAGGATTTCAGGACCCCGTCCACTTCGAGGCGAAAGTCATAGTGAAGATGGCTGGCGGCGTGCTTCTGGATGACGAAAATGGGCGCGGGTGAGGCTCCGGCCTTTTTTCCGGCGGGTTCCGGGGTACGGCCGAAATCGCGCTTTTCCTGGTATTCCTTGAGACTGTCCCGGTTCATGCGGCCCTCCCCTGCCCTCGCTTTACCGCTAACATAAGCACCTGGGCAGCGTTGGTCAATGTCAGCCGGCTGTCAGGAAAGGAAGGGATAGGGGAAGGAAGCAGAAAAAATAGACCCCTGACAATAAAATAATCTAATCCTTATTGACAACGCCAATAAATATAGTATATAAATATAAGATTTCCTGAATATCAAGGGGGGCTACGGCCATGCACTGTGAAAGCTTAAAACCAGGGGTAGATTGCACCTTTATGACCAAGAAAGGCTGTTCGTTCAACGGCGGCAGCTGTAAAACTGTGGTGACTGAATGCGAGGGCTGTGACCGGATTTTGGGTTCCAATGGCAGCAGTTTCTGCGCCTCGTTTCCGGACCCGGCCTCCAAGTGGCGCCGGGGGGCCTGCAACCTGGCCACCCACGTCAAGGTCGAGAAAAAAGAGACCGCCCATAAGGTCAATCCTTTGAAGGCGTCGAAACGCAAAGCCGCCGGCCACTAAGCAGGCGTTGAACGGGCAGCGCGGCTGGGCATCCCGCCCGCCGCGCTCTCCGCTTTTCCTCATTTATCCCACCGCTCTTTATTTCCCCAATTTCTCCAAAGCTGCCTTGATCCGGCTCAGGCCCGTGGCGATCCGTTCCCGGGACGTGGCATAGGAAAACCTCAGACACTTGTCTTCCCCGAACTCGCCGCCGGGCACCGCGGCCACTTGGGCCTCTTCCAGCAAATAGGCGGCCAAAGCCCCGGATTGGGACTGGCCCGACGCCACCTTCAACCGGTCATAATACGCCGAGAAATTCGGAAAGATGTAGAAAGCCCCGCCCGGCTTGATGGTGGTGGCCCCGGGGATGTCCAGGACCCGCTTGTAAATGTCGTCCCGGCGCCAGGCGAATTCCGCCAGCATGGCGGCCACCGAATCCTGGGGGCCGTTCAAGGCCTCCACCGCGGCCTTCTGGGAGATGGAAGTGGGATTCGAAGTGCTCTGGCTCTGGAGAGTGTCCGCGGCCTTGATCCCGGCCTCCGGGCCGGCCAGATAGCCGATGCGCCAGCCGGTCATGGCATAGGCCTTGGAGACGCCGTTCAGGATGAAGGTCCTTGCCTTCAACTCCGGCGACAGCATGGCCATATTCACGAATTTGGCGCCGTCGAACAAAATCTTGTCATAGATATCGTCGGAGATGACGTACAGTCCGGCTTGCAACACCACCTCGCCCAGGGCCGCGAGTTCGTCTTGGGTATAGACGCCGCCGGTGGGGTTGGAGGGGCTGTTAATCACGATGGCCTTGGTGCGGGGCGTCAGGCGCGCCTTTAATTCGGCCGCGGTAAGCTTAAAGCCATTGGCCTCCTGGGTGGGGACGACCACCGGGGTGGCGTCCGCCAGCATGACCATGGGCACATACGAGACCCAGAAGGGGGCCGGGATGATCACCTCGTCGCCCTTTTCAAAAAGGACCTGAAACAGGTTGTAGAGGCCGTGCTTGCCGCCGCAGGACACCAGGATCTCACTGGGCTTGTAGCTCAGGCGGTAATCGGCCTGAAAGCGGTTGACGATGGCGTTTTTCAGCTCCGGGGTGCCTCCCACCGGGGTGTAGCGGGTAAAGCCATCCTGGATGGCCCGGATGCCGGCCTCCCGGATGTTTTCCGGGGTGTCGAAATCGGGCTCTCCCACCCCGAAGTTGACTATGTCAACTCCCTGCGCCTTGAGCTGATTGGCTTTGGCATTCAGGGCCAGGGTGGCGGAAGGGGGAATCTGGCGGATGCGGCTGGCAAGTTGCATGGTTGCTCCTTTGTCGATAAAATTTTCGAGAAGATCCGAGATGGACCCTCTTTAAGAGACTTCTGCGAAAGTCACCTACTGGTCATTCTGAAAGGAGCGAAGCGACCGAAGAATCTCATCATTACGAGCAGGTACGAGATCCTTCGCTTCGCTCAGGATGACAAACTGGCTTTTGTAGAGGTTACGTTAATAGGCTGCCCTGGGGTTGGTTTCAAGCTGGCGGAAATCCCCACCCTTTAGGAAAGGGCGGAAGCGGCAAAGTCCCCCTTTGGCAAAGGGGGATTTAGGGGGATTTCCCGTCAGCCCCATAAGTTATTGTAACCTATTTACTGGCTCCGGGGGCTAGCGTCTCTCATGCGACCTCACGGTAACAATCCTTTGAAAAATATCCAACATTATGATAATTGTCAACGGGGAGAGTCCGCCCGGTGAAGTCCATCGCCATTATCACCAAGAAACAAAAATCCGATGCCCTGGAAGCCGGCCGGGCCTTGCAGGCCTGGCTCACGGCCCGGGGGATCGCGGCCTGTCATGTGGAAAACGAGCCGGAACCCGAGATCCCGGTCCTGCCTGCCGACGTGGAATTCATCGTGGTCATGGGGGGTGACGGCACCATTTTGAGCGTCGCCCGCCATTACGGCGAGCGCGGGGTCCCCATCTTCGGGGTCAACCTGGGGGGCCTGGGCTTTCTCACGGAAATCTCCCTGGACGAACTCTATCCCTGCATGGATAACCATGTGCTCACCGGCAAGTTCGAGGTGGAAGAGCGCCTGATGCTTACCGCCACGCTGTTTCGCCACGGCCGGGCCCGCTGGCAGGAAAACGTCCTCAACGACGCGGTGATCAACAAGGGCGCCCTGGCCCGCATCGCGGAACTGACCACCCGGATCGACGGGGAATATCTCACGGTGTACCGGGCCGACGGGCTCATCGTCGCCACTCCCACCGGCTCCACCGCCTACAACCTGTCCGCCGGCGGCCCCATTGTCTATCCCACCCTGCATCACCTCATCCTGCTGCCCATCTGCTCCCATACCCTGAGCAACCGGCCCATCATCCTGCCCGACACGGTCACGGTGGCCGTCAGCCTGGACGACAAGGCCCAGGACGTGTACCTCACCCTGGACGGCCAGGTGGGCCAGGCCCTGGAACCGGGCGACCGGGTGGAAATCCGCCGGGCCCCTTACCAATTGAAGCTGGTAAAGTCGCCCCACCGCAGCCATTTTGAAATCCTGCGCACCAAGCTGGGCTGGGGCGAGTTGGGCGTGCGGAAATGATAAAAAAAGCGGTGTGTGTTACGGGGTCAATAATCGTAGAATGGGTCCCCAATTACCGGTTTTGACAAATGAAGCATGCACAGGCTGTAAGCCCGGGCCACCAAGAACTTTTCATCGCAGGAAACCGCCCCCCCGACGTCTGAAACCAGAGGGATGTTATGGACAAGCGTTTTGAAGAGCTACTCCTGCTTTATGCGCAGGAAAATGAGAAGGACGAACGGGAGAAGATCGAAGCTACGCTGTGGCAAGAGTTCGGTAAGGTCAAGGCGGTGTTCGTTATGGACATGTCGGGATTTTCCCTGCTGTCTTATCGGCACGGGATTGTCCATTACCTGTCCATAGTGCGGCGCATGCAGTTGACAACGAAGCCCATTGTGGAGAAATACCGCGGCCAGGTGGTCAAATTCGAGGCGGATAACTGCTTCGCCATGTTCGACGACCCGCTCTCGGCCGTGCGCGCCGCCATTGCCTTGAATACGGCCTTCTTTGCCATGAACGTCTTGACCGAAGACGAGTTCGATATTCGCGTTTCCATCGGCATTGACTACGGTGACGTCCTGCTCATCGGCGGGCCCGACTATTTCGGCAATTCGGTCAACTGCGCCTGCAAAATAGGCGAAGATATCGGCGGCCCCGGGGAAATCCTGGTCACCGCGGCTGCGTTCAAACAGATTCCGGAAAAGGCCGGCATTCAAGGCCGCAAACTGGAACTCGCCATTGCCGGCATCCCGGTTGAGGTGTACTCGATAGAGCATTAGCCCGTAGCCCGTAGCGGGAAAGCGCGGCGCATCCCGCCATGAGCATTATTCCATCAGAGATTTTGCGGCGTTTATCTGCCACGAGGCAGGTGGATCGCCTCCTGCTTCATTCGGTTCATGTAAGCCGGTGTGACATCTTCTTCGGTAAGGTATCCTTTTTGTTGAGTGTCACAGGCGTCGAAGAGCTTGGCGGCCGCTTCTTTGTCTTCGGCCTGGGCGATGAATTTCTCCCTTTCCAGCTTGCCGCCCTCGGCCCCCATGGCCCTGCACAACTTGGCGAACTCAGAGCTTGAAGACGATTTCGGGGCAGTAGAGGGGCCACCACCGCAGCCTAAGGCGAAGATGAGGGCGGCTAGGATGAGAAACCTAGACAAGTTCATAACGTCTCCCTTCTTCAGATTTTAATTTAATAAGAATCCTTTGGAAGACAACTGAAGGCGGGATGCGCTGCGCTTTCCCGCCCTACGCCAAAAATAGAAATTGGTTAGTTTACACAATATCTTATAATAAAAATCGCCCGGTGCAAACTCATTGCTATTTATCAATATTTTTAATAAATATCGATAAGCTCTGATATATTTATTTCATACTAATCTTTCGCCCTTTAGCCCTAACCTCTGAGATGACTGATCCCATAAAAGAACTCCCGATGTGGCGTTACCGCGGCGGGCGGGTGCAAGCCGCCCGGGACGTGGTGGTGGTGGAAGAGCCCCTGGAAATCCGTTTGGGCGGCGAGCCGTTCCAGGTGCTGATGCGCCTGCCGGGCTGGGAAAAGGAACTGGCCCTGGGCTTTTTGGTCACCGAGGGCATTGTCCGGGACCTCTCCGAGGTCGTTACCATGCACTTCTGCGGCACCGCCACCGACCCGCTGCTGCCTCCCAACGTGGTGGACGTGCATCTGACGGAGGCCGCTTTGGGCCGGCGCGGCCGGCGCCACCTGGAAGTGGCCTACTCCAGTTGCGGCCTCTGCGCCAAGGAAGCGGTGAGCGAAATCTGTAGCAAAACCCCGCCGGTAGCGGGCAGCCTGGCGGTGTCCGGCGCGGCGCTCCTGACCCTCATGGATCGCTTACAAGAGGCCCAGACCATTTACCGGGACACCGGCGGCACCCACGCCGTGGCCCTGGCCAGCCCCGACGGCCGGGTCTTCCTCCATGCCGAAGATGTGGGCCGGCACAATGCCATGGATAAAGTTATCGGCCGGGCCGTGTTCACCCGCCGGGACCTGACCGGCATGGTGGCCCTGCTTTCCGGCCGCATCAGCTTCGAGATGGTCCTGAAATGCATCCGGGCCGGCATCCCGATCCTGGCCGCGGTCTCGGCCCCCACCACCATGGCCCTGGAACTGGCCCAGGAACTCAATCTTACCACTGTGGGCTTCGTCCGGGACCAACGCCTCAATATCTATACCCACCCGGAGCGGATCATAGAGGCAGAGTGATTTTTTGGGTAAGATGGGGCTAAGGTCAAGTTGAGACTCCTGCTAAAATCCCTTTATCTTGTCATTCTGAGGGAGTGAAGCGACCGAAGAATCTCTTCATAGGAAGAAATACGAGATCCTTCGCTTCGCTCAGGATGACAGAATGGTTTTGCGCAAAGGTCTCAATTTGCGCTCATAAAAGTCAGGGCGCACACGCAGGTGCGCCCCTACGGGGGATTTTCTTACCCCGAGAAAAAACCAGGGGCGACCCAACGGGTCGCCCCTACTGAAAAACGAAAATTGACAACAGAAAACTGCTCTTACGCCGGCTGGTTGATGGCGGACAGGCGCCAGTCGTTGCCGCCCACGGATCGGGTAAAGGTCCAGTATTCCTCGAACTTCACCGGTTCGGTCTTGCTGCCTTCAATCACCTGGCCGCTGGTTTCATCCACGTTATAGTCCAGCAGGCTGGCCAGGACCCGCACCGTGATGAAATCAGACCCCGATTCCTGCCAGGCTTCGGTGAAATCCACGGACCGCACCGCGATATTTTCCAGCCGGTTGATCTTCTTTTGAGCCTTGAGCGCGTCCGCGTCCCCCTGCAAAATCCGCTGCATGTCGTCGGTCAGCAGGTTCTTGACGGGAGCCAGGTCGCGATTGGCCCAGGCCCCCTGGATCTTGAAGAAGTTGTCCATGCAGGTTTCCTGGAATTTGGCTTCGTCGAAAGCGGGGTCGTATTGCCGGATGTTGGCCAGACCCCGTTCCAGGTCCTGGTCGCCTTGCAGCGCCGCAATTTGTTGGGGCTGGTCATAGACCGGCGGATACATCGGCTGGGGAGGCAGTTCCACAGTGCCGCTGCTCTGGTAATATCCCGAGGTGGCCGCAGCTTCCTGACGCTTTTTCTTGATGTACCAGTAAATCAGGTAGGCAATGCCCGCCAGGAGCAGGATTTCGAACAGGCCGATGCCGCCCCCGCCAGTGGCGCCGGCGCCGCCGGCTGAGGCTGAGGGGCCGCCGAACAGGCTGTGGAAGAGCATACCGCCGGCCAGGCCGCCCAGGATACCGCCGCCCAGACTCCGCAGGAAGCTGCTCCCTCCCGGTGTAGCAGCGGCCCCGGGAGCCGGCGTAGAGGGCCGGGCCGGATTGTAGGTGGAGGACGGCTGGGTGGGCCGCGGCGCAGTGTAAGGTTTGGGCGCCGTCATAGACCGGGAGCCGCGGCCGCCCATGGACCTGCCGCCACCGACCCGGGCCCAGGCCTCCAGCTGCAAGGCCCAGGTGCTCAGACATAACAGGGCAAAAAGGATCAAGATACCTTTTGTCCAGATTTTTAACATCTTAGATTTCCTCCGAGACGTTTTCGGTTAAAGGCAAGGGGATTAACCCAGCTATCATTATATCGGTTTAGCCGGTGCGAATCACGATTATTCGGTGCAGGGCGACCGCCTGCCGGCTATTTTTTGGCCGGGGTGACGCCCATTTTTTCCAATTCCTGGCAACAGAGGGGACTCCCCAGACGGCAACCCTCCTGGTAATCGGCGATGGCTTTGTCCTGTTCCTTCAGGTGATGCCGGTAGATATTGCCCCGGAAAAAATAGGAGAGCGCCAGGTCGGGTTTAAGCCGGATGGCAGTGGAGAAATCGTCCACCGCCTTTTTATAGTCGCCCTGGCAAAACCAGGCCAGGCCCCGCTTGTTGAACACCCAGGGGTCCACCGGGTTCAGCCGGGCCGCCCGGTCGAGGTCAGCGATGGCTTCGGTGAACTGGCCTTCCTGAGCCAGGCAATCACCCCGTTCCTTGCAGGCCTCGGGGTTCCTGGGGTCACATTTCATGACCTGGGAAAAAATCAGGATGGCCTCCGGGCGCCGCTCCAGTTTCGCCAGGATGGCGCCCTTGGCCATGAGGTACTTGATATTGCCGGGGTTATCCACCAGGGCCTTATCGACGCTAGCCAGGGCATCCTGATCACGATTCAGACTTTGTAAGGCCAAAGCCCGGTAATACCAGGCGTCGCCTACCTGGGGATATTTTTCTATATACTGATTCAAGAGTTTCAGGGCCTGCTCATGGCGGCCCGCCTTCTGGGCCTCCATGCCTTGCATCAGCAGGGCCTGCCCGGCCCGGGCGGGAGCCGCCAGCAATATCAGGCAACATAGGGACATCAGGATGATTCGCCTTGAGACCATGGTTGCTCTCCTTAGCTTCTCTGCATACTTATGCGCCCGGAAACTCATAACAAAGGGCCACCTGTGCGGGACAGATGACCCTTTATATCATGAAACGATTTTGCCCTTCCAGCCTTAATAACTGCGCATGGCCCTGAGGCGCGCCACCCGCTCTTCGATGGGGGGGTGCGTGCTGAAGAGGTTCATGAGGCTGCTGCCCGTCAGCGGGTTGACGATGAACATGTGGGCCGTGGACGGGCTGGCGTCCATGGGGGCCCGCTGCACCCCCAGGGAGAGTTTCTCCAGGGCCCGCGCCAGGGACTCGGGATTGTGGGCCAGATGCGCGCCGGTCTCATCCGCCAGATATTCCCGGGACCGGGAGATGGCCATCTGGATGAGCATGGCCGCGATGGGCGCGATGATGGACATCACCAGGACGCCGATAATGCCGCCGCCTTCGTTGTCGTCGCGGCTGCCGCCGAAGATCGCCCCGAACCGGGCCATATCCGCCAGGATCATGATGGCCCCGGCCATGGTGGCCGCGATGGTAGAGATGAGGATATCCCGGTTGCGCACGTGGCCGATCTCATGTGCCAGCACCCCTTTGAGTTCGGTCGGGGTGAGCAGGCGCAGGATGCCTTGGGTGGCCGCCACTGCGGCGTGCTCGGGGTTGCGGCCCGTGGCAAAGGCGTTGGGCGAGTCATCGGGGATGATGTAGACCCGGGGCATGGGGATGCCGGCCTCATGGGCCAGTTCGTTCACGATCTGGTGCAACTGCGGGGCGTCCGCGGGGGTCACTTCCTGGGCGCCGTACATCTTCAGCACGATTTTATCGGAAAACCAGTAGCTGAAGAAGTTCATGGCCAGGGCCAGGATAAAAGCGATGTACATGCCGCTGCGGCCGCCCAGCAGCCGGCCCATGAGGATAAGGAACGCGGTCATGCCGGCCAGCAGCAGCACGGTCTTGATGCGATTTTCCATACGTTTGCTCCCAACCTGAAAGTTTTCCGCCCAGGGCGGGAAAATCAGCAGGTTATATTTTTTCTAGTTAGATTGCCTTTCGACTTAAATATTAAATTCAGTTAAGAGGCTTGTCAATAGCTTCCGGCGACTCGTCCTGGCGGATAAGATATAGAAAATATTCCTGATTCCCCTTGGGACCCTTCAGAGGCGAAGGAAACCCCGGGCTCACCTGCAGCCCCAAGGCGGCGGCCGCGGCGGCCACCTTCTGCACCGCCTCCTGCTGGAGGAACGGGTCCCGCACCACTCCGCCCTTGCCCACCTGGCCTTTGCCGACTTCGAATTGGGGTTTTACCATAGCCAGGATTTCTCCCCGGGGCGCGAGCCACTCCAGGATTTTCGGCAGCACCAGGGTGAGGGAGATGAAGGACAGGTCCAGGGTGGCCAACTCGATGGGTTCGGGGATGGCATCTTTGGCCAGGTGCCGGATGTTCACCCGCTCCAGCACCACTACCCGGGGATCGCGCCTTAAGGTAGTGTCCAGTTGGCCATAGCCCACGTCCACGGCATAGACCTTCCGGGCCCCCCGGGACAGGAGGCAGTGGGTGAAGCCGCCGGTGGAAGCCCCGGTATCCAGAGCCACTTTGCCCGCGGGGTTGACCTGAAAATGATCCAGGGCCCCGGCCAGTTTCTCCCCGCCCCGGCTGACAAAAGGGGGCAGTTCCTTCACGCTGACCTGAACCGCCTCGGGCACCGGGCTGCCGGCCTTGGGCACGGCCAGACCCTCCACGAGCACCTGCCCGGCCAGGATCAGGGCCTGGGCCTGGGCCCGGCTCTTGGCCAGACCCCGGGCCACCAGCAGTTGGTCGAGGCGCGTCTTCATGGCAATCTTCAGTTGTTGGCCTTGGGGGATGAAAAGGTAATAAATTTATCAACTTTTATATATTATAGCCTGATGGGCGTCGAAAATCTTCATTTATAAGAGCTTGCCCACGGTATAGCCAGCGAGACCCCGGCCCCTCCCGCCAGTTATCGCTTCGATTCATCCGAGCTTTTGGACGCCTTATAGGCCTGCATCACCTCACCCGCGGTAGCATAGAAGGCGTCTGCCCCGATCAAGTTAATAAGCCCGGAGCGCTCCAACTCTGCCATGACCTCGTTCGAGACCTCGATGAAAACCAGTCTGATGCCGTGGTCTTTCAGGAAGGCATAGAGGGAACGCAAGGTGGCGGCCGCGGTAAAGTCGATATCATCCACCGCCGCGGCTGCGATGCAGAACCAGGCCAGCGGCGGTTGGGCCTGGTTCACCAGAGTGGTGACCTGCCGGAAAAGGAGTTCGGCATTGGCATAATACATGCCGTGGGTGAACCGATAGATGAGCAGGCCCGGCAGCATCTGGACCGGGGTGTGCAACGGTTGGGCTTTCCAACCCTCCGGTTCGGCCGGCACGATGAGCGCGTTTTTCGGCCGGTACCCGTGTCGGGTGTGACTGACCAGCGACAGGAACATGGCCAGGAGGATGCCCTGCTCCACCCCAACGAGGACCACGGTAACGGTGGTGATCAGGGCCACCCAAAATTCCCAGGAACGCTCCCGGTAGATCCGGCGCATCCCCTTGACGTCTATGAGATCCATGCAGATGAGGAAGACCACCGCGGACAACACCGCGCGCGGCAGGTAAGCTAAAGGACCGGTCAGAAAAAGCAGCACCAGAAGGACGATGAGGCTGCTGGTGATCTGGGCCAACTGGCTGTGACCGCCGGCCCTGTCCACCATCTCCGTGGCGGTGGGGCTGCCGTTGACCACGAAGGCGCCGGAGAGCCCGGCCCCAAGGTTGGCGAGGCTTAAACCCACCAGGTCCCGGTTCTCGCTGAAAGGCTCGTTTTTGCAGGCTGCGTAGGCCCGGGAGGTGGCGGCGCTCTGAGCCAGGATAACCACAAAAATGGAAAAAGCCACGGGCAAAAGGTCCATCAGGAGATCGGGGTTCAAATGCACCTGAGGCAGGCCCAATCCCGGCAAGCCGGTGGGAACCGCCCCCAGGACGGCCACGCCGCGGGCACCCAGACCAACAGCCCAGCTCACCGCGATAGCGCCGACCACGGCAATGAGCGCTCCGGGAATTCTTCGGGAGATTTTTCGGCACCCCAGGATAATCGCCAGGACAACCCCGGCCGTGGCCAGAGTGTAAAAGTTCGTCTGGTGAAGATGCTGCAGCGCGTAGAAAAGATGGTGCACCGGGCTCTGCCCGCCCTGGGGCAGCCCCAGCATCCCGCCGATTTGCCCCAAGGACACCTGGATGCCCACCCCGGTCAGGAACCCCACAAGCACGGTGCGGGACAGAAAGTCCGCCAGGAAGCCCAGGCCAATGAGACGGGCGATCATGAGGAACCCCGACGCCATGAGGGCCAGCAGACCGCACAGGGCCACGTATTCGGACGAGCCCGTGACCGCCAGGCCCGTGAGGCCCGCGGCGAGGATGGCCGCAGTGGCGGAATCGGCCCCCACCACCAGGTGCCGGGAGGACCCGAACACCGCGAACAGGGTCATAGGGATGAGGATGGCATAGAGGCCGGTGATCACCGGCATGCCGGCGATCCTGGTGTAGCCCATGGCCTGGGGTATGTTCAAGGCGGCCAGAGTGAGGCCCGCCACGAGGTCAGCGGGCACCTGGGACGGCTTTATGGGCAAAATCCCCTGAAGAAAGGGGAACCGGTAGCCCTGCGTCTCAGTGTTCGCATTTGCCATAGAAGAGCGCTAGGCCAGCCTGGCGGCGTTATCAGGCTGCCAGGCGTTGGTCTGCTCCGGATAGCAGGTCAGATGCTACCAAGCTATGGAAAGCAGATCGTTTACTCAAGTCTTAGGGTAATTTTAACCGTAAACGGGACCCGGAAACCAGCAACCGCACTATTTCACTTTGACCCAGAGCAGCCGGGCCACCGCGGGGCCGGGGTTGCGCCATTCGCCAGGGACTTCCGAGGTCAGGTATATGACGTCCCCGGTTTTCAGGTTATGCACCCCTTTGCCCACCCGCACCTGCAACCGGCCCGATAAGACATAGCCTATTTCTTCGCCTTTATGGAAGAAAAAGTGCGCCGGTAACGTGGACTTGGGCTTAATTTCAATAATATACGGCTCAGCCTTGACCTCGAAGTCCACCGGATACAAGAGCCGGGCCTGCACCTGGCCGTTGGGCATATTGGGAAATTTCACCTCAACCGCGTCCGCGGCGGTAAAAATCAGGCGGCTGGCCCCTTCCTGGCGATCCTCAAAGAAAGAGGTAAGGTCCACTGACAAGGCCTCCGCCATTTTCATCAGAGCCGGGAGCGAAGGGTAGATAAGATTGCTCTCCACCTGGGAAATGGTGCTGGCGGTGACGCCCACCAGCTTGGCCAGTTCGGTCTGGGACAGACCCCGCCGCAGCCGGAATTCCTTGAGCCGCAGCCCCAACTCAATGCGGCCGCCGGTGCCCCGTTCATCCTCAAAAACCACGGTGAGGTCCTTGGTCCAATAGTTATGCGGTTTATGAAATTCTTCGGGACTGCGGTTTTCCGCCTTCAGGATAGTCAGGGAGGTGCTGCCGCGCTTGATGGTCAACTCGATGGCCACCTGGGCGATCTGGTTGATCTGGGCCCGAAACCGGGAGGAGTGGGCGTTCTTTTCGAGGACCCAGTAAGCAATGGTGTTCAAGTCGTACAGCCGGGGACAGGAATGGGCATAAAAGCTCAGGAGCCGGTCTTCGCTGCCCCAGAGTTCCTGCATGCCGGTGAGGCTTTCAAAGATAAAACGGACGTCGCCTTGAAGAGACCCATGCACCTTATAGAGGTGATCCATGAATTCCTGGGGTTGGCGGGGTTCCTCTATCTTGATGATGCGGCAGGGTGATTCGGTCTCCGGTTCATCATAAAACTTGAGAAAGAAGTCGGAGCCGCCGCCCTTGCCGTTGGTAAAGCAGTCCAGGATGATGAGGCCGGGATAATTCGCCAGATTCCCCAGCTTGTCCAGCAGATTTTTGGGGGAGCGATCAAAACTAACGTAGATAATGGGTCTCTCTTGCAGTTGGGAGGCTTGGAGGAAATTGAGGCAAAAGACGGGCGCCAGACTGCCGGCGTCATCATGCCAGACCACATTGTCCCCGATGAACAATCCTCCTAAGAGCATGTCCAGGCGGCTGACCCCGGAGGGCACCCGTTGTTTTTCAGCCATCACTTCTCCCGGCCCGAATAGCCTTTTTTCAATATCTTAAGGATATCATCATCCTACGTCAAGGGAAACGGCGCAAACCCCAGAGCTTGAGGCGGCTCACTTTAAGTAGTACTTAATTATCAGCTTGACATTTAACATTTTTGGGGCAATATATTAGTAAAACTAACAAGTATGTATAATTATTAACCTTTAAATCCACAGCCTTTCTGCATAACTATCTGTCTTCTCTCTTAAATCAGCTTTTTCCGTCAATTGGTTTATTTCTTGCATAAATTATTCGGTTTACCTGCTGTCCTTACCGCACCCTTGATGGTTAAGAAACCAACCCAAAGGAGTGCAAAATATGTCCCTGAGCAGCCCTAATCGCAGCCCCGCCACCTTAACCAAGAACCGGGTGAAGCCCGCCCCGGGTTCCGGCATCTGTGTCACCTGCCTGGATAGCTGCCCCGGCCCCTGTGAGATCGGCCGGTCCGCCATCCGGGGCCGGGAGATGCTTTACCCTCAACCCTTCGGTAATGTCACTGCCGGCGGCGATAAAGACTATCCGGTCGATTTCTCCCACTTCAATATCCAGGGGACCTGTGTCGGCGCGGTGGGCGCCAAGGCCGACTCGGATGTGGCCATCTTTCCCGCAGTGGACACCGGCGTGGAAATCGGCGTCACCAATAAGGTCAAACTCTCTTTTCCGTGCTTCACCGGGGCCCTGGGCTCCACGGAAATCGCCCGGGTTCACTGGGAATCCATGGCCATCGGCGCGGCTATCAGCGGCATCATCATCGTCTGCGGTGAAAACGTCTGCGGCATGGACCCTAACGCCGAGATCAAAGGCGGCCGGGTAATCCGCTCGCCGGAGATGGAGCGCCGGGTCAAGATCTTCAAAAACTGGCACAACGGCAAAGGCGACATTATTGTCCAGGCCAACGTGGAAGACGGCCGCCTGGGGGTCCCCGAGTACGTCATTGAGAAGCTCGGCGTCGAGTTCTTCGAGCTCAAATGGGGCCAGGGCGCCAAGAATATCGGCGGCGAAGTCAAACTGCACACCCTGGAGCGGGCCCATCTCCTGAGGAGCCGGGGTTACATCGTGCTCCCCGACCCTTATGACGCCACCACGGAAGAGCGGTATCAGGCCAAGGGCATCAAGGAATTCGAGCGCCATTCCCGCGTCGGTATGGTGGACGAAGACGATTTCTATAAGACCATCGAGCACCTGCGCCGGGTGGGCGCCAAACGGGTCTCCTTAAAGACCGGGGCTTACCGGCCCGCGGACCTGGCCCGGGCGGTAAAATTCGCGTCCGAGGCCAAGATCGACCTGCTCACCGTGGACGGCGCCGGCGGCGGCACCGGCATGAGCCCCTGGCGCATGATGAACGAATGGGGCATTCCTACCGTATATATCGAATCTTTGCTCTATGAGTACCTGAATTACCTGAAGCAACAGGGCCGGTTCGTGCCGACCTGCGCCATCGCCGGCGGCCTCTCCCTGGAAGACCACGTCTTTAAGGGCCTGGCCCTGGGCGCGCCGTACGTCAAGCTGGTATGCATGGGCCGGTCCATCATGACCGCGGCCATGGTGGGCACCAACGAGGGACGGAAGCTGGAGCAGGAGTGTCTGCGGGAAGAAACCGATTGTAAAGAGGCCTACCTGGAACACTTCGCCGAGGCCGCGGTCATCCGCCGGGATTATCCCCTGGGCGAATACGGCCGCATCCCGGCCGGGGCCATCGGCATGTACAGCTACCTGAGCCGCATGACCCAGGGCCTGCAGCAGTTAATGGCCGGCAGCCGGAAGTTCGCCTTGCAGTATATCGACCGGAACGACTTGACGGCGTTAACCGAAGAAGCCGCCAAGGTCTCGGGCATCCCCTACATCATGGACTCGGATGCGGCCGAAGTGGAGAAAATCCTGGGCTATCGCCGCTAACTGACAACTCTAAACCATCATTTGGAGAGGAGGCGGGGAACGTTTTTCGAAGGTTCCCCCCTCTCCCCTCCTCCCCTTTCAGGCGTGGCGATGGAGAGGCCCTGAGCCGCTCAGGGCCATTATTGCGGCCTTTCTCACGGCCGTGCCCACCCTTCCCCCGTTTTTCCCCATTAAAATCCAGCGCCCCTTCCCTGCGTTCTAAACAATTATTATATTAACTAGATTAAGAAGAGAAATCCGCAAAGGGGGTGGCGCCCGGGAAAATCTTGACAAACTTGTCATCATTTTTCCCACAAATCGACAATAATGTAAACCGCTAATTGTCTAAGTTTCTTAATTTACTGCCAATTTTCTTTGGTACGAGAATTGCTTTAACGGATTTAAATTACTGTTCAGGAGGAAGACCGTGCACTGCCAAACCTGCCAAACCGCAGAGGATGTTTTCCGCATTGTCCGGGATAAAGAAGTCAGCTTTATCCAGATCTGGTTCGTAGACATCCTGGGAGTACTAAAAAGCTTTTCCATCCGCCCTTCCGAGTTGGAAGAGGCCATGTCCGAGGGTATGGGGTTTGACGGGTCCTCCATTGAGGGTTTTTCCCGCATTGAAGAGAGCGACATGATCGCCAAGCCGGACCCGACCACCTTCCAGATCCTGCCCTGGCGCCCCGATGAGAAGCCCGTAGCCCGGATGTTCTGCGACATCCTGCAGCCCGATGGCACCCCGTATCCGGGCGATCCGCGCTATGCCTTGAAGCGCATGTTGGCCAAGGCCGCGGAGAAAGGCTTCACCAGTTACCTGGGACCGGAGCTGGAGTTCTTCTATTTCGCCAATAATACCTGCACCGAAATCCTGGACCAGGGCGGTTACTTCGATGCCCCGCCTCTGGATGTGGGTAACGACCTGCGGCGTCACACCATCTTCGCCCTGGAGAGCATGGGCGTGCGCATCGAGTACAGCCACCACGAAGTGGCGGACTCCCAGCACGAAATCGATATGCGCTATGACGAAGCCATGCGCATGGCCGATAAGACCATGACCATGAAGGCTACCGTGAAGGCCATCGCCATGATCAACGGGGTCTATGCCACGTTTATGCCCAAGCCCATCTTCGGCATCAACGGCAGCGGCATGCATACCCACCAGTCCTTGTTCAGCGGCAGCAAAAACGCCTTCCACGACGCCAGTGACCAGTACCACCTCTCCGCGCTGGGCAAAAGCTACATCGCCGGCCTGCTGAAACACGCCCGGGAGATCACCGGTATTTGCAGCCAGTGGGTCAATTCCTACAAGCGCCTGGTCCCCGGCTACGAAGCCCCGGTGTACGTCGCCTGGTCCCGCCGCAACCGTTCCGCGCTGGTGCGGGTGCCCATGTATAAGCCCGGCAAAGAAGCCGCCACCCGGTGCGAATACCGCGCTCCCGACCCGGCCTGCAACCCCTATCTGGCCTTTACCGTCATGTTGGCCGCCGGCCTCAAGGGCATTGAGGACAATTACAAGCTGCCCGAGCCGGTGGAAGTGGACATCTACCATCTGTCCCCCGCCGAACGCCGGAAGCTGGGGATTCAGGAATTGCCCGGCAGCCTGCACGAAGCCATCACCGAGGTGGAGAAGAGCGCCGTGGTCAAGGACGCCCTGGGCGAGCATATCTTCAACAAGTTCCTGGAAAACAAGCGGATCGAGTGGGACGCTTACCGGATGCACGTGAGCAACTACGAGATCGAGCGTTATCTCCCGATTCTGTAAGCCCCCCGGCTTAATCCGGCAGGACTGCGGAAATCGTTGAAGCCAGGTAGTCAAGCCGGGGGAGGCCTCCCCCTCCCCCGGCCTTTTTTATGCGCAATTTTAGCCTGTTAACAATTTTGTCATAAGTTCTACAAAAGTTTGTAACAATTTTGAAAGGAGCAAAGCATGGGGGGGTCAATTAACTCCGGCGATACCGCCTGGCTGCTGGCGTGCTGTTCGTTGGTCCTGCTGATGACTCCGGCCCTGGCCCTGTTTTACGGGGGCATGGTGCGCCGGAAAAATCTGCTTTCCACCCTGACCTTGAGCTATATTTTTATGGCTCTGGCCGGGGTTCAGTGGGTACTCTACGGTTATTCCCTGGCCTTCGGCGCCGACATCGGCGGGCTCATCGGCGGGCTGAATTTCCTGGGCTTCCAGGGCGTGGGGGCCCTGCCCAACCCGGATTATGCCAAGACCATCCCGCACGGCCTCTTTGCGGCCTTTCAGATGATGTTTGCGGTGATCACCCCGGCCTTAATCACCGGCGCCTTTGTGGAGCGGGTGCGTTTCAAGTCCTTCCTGATCTTCAGTCTCATCTGGATGACCCTGGTGTATGACCCTCTGGCCCACTGGGTCTGGGGCAAGGGCGGCTGGCTGAACGCCATGGGCGTCATGGATTTCGCCGGCGGCACCGTGGTGCACATCGCCGCGGGCTTCTCGGCCCTGGCCTTTGCCATGGTGATCGGACCCCGCAAGGGCTACGGCAAGATCCCCATGGAACCCCATAATATCCCGCTCACCGTTCTGGGGGCCGGCCTCCTGTGGGTAGGGTGGTTCGGCTTCAACGCGGGCAGCGCCCTGGCCGCCGACGGCGTGGCGGTCAACGCCCTGATTACCACCAACACCTCCGCGGCTACCGCGGGACTGGTGTGGATGGTGCTGGGCTGGCTGGACGGGCGCCCCAGCACGTTGGGGATCGCCACGGGCATGGTGGTGGGGCTGGCCGCGGTGACCCCGGCCGCGGGCTTCGTCTCCCCCATGGCCGCTTTCGTCATCGGCGCCATAGCCGCGGTCATCTGCTATTATGCCATTCGCTTCCGCCAGAACCGCAACCTGGATGAATCCATGGACGTCTGGGCCTGCCACGGCATGGCCAGCACTTGGGGCATGCTCGCCACCGGCCTGTTTGCCTCGGTGGAACTGAACAGTGCCGGCCACAACGGCCTGTTCAATGGCAACCCCGGTCAACTGGCGGTCCAGTTCCTGGCGGTCGTGGTCACCATCGTCTTTGTCTTCGTGGTTACGTACGTGGTGGCCAAGGTGCTGGACATGAGCATCGGGCTCAGGGTTACCACCATGGAAGAAGAGGTGGGCCTGGATATCAGCTCCCACGGGGAAAGAGCCTATTCATAAAGCTCTCAGCCCTTAGCTTGGCGGATTGAGGGATTACGATGCTCGGCCTGCTTACCCTTAGAAGTGAGAATTCGAAATGTTAAAAAAAATCGAAGCCATTATTCGGGAAGACAAGCTCAACGATGTCAAAGACGCCCTCCGGGAGATCGGCATCGTGGGCCTGAATGTCTTTGAAATCCGCGGCCACGGCCGCCAGGGCGGCATCACCCTGGTGGGCCGCTCCGGCAGTTACCAGGTGGATATGCTCCCCAAGATCCAGCTCAACATCATTTTGAGTGACCGCAACCTGGAGGAGACCCTTGATACTATCCTCACCGCGGCGGCCACCGGGGAGACCGGCGATGGACTCATCTTCGTGTATCCGGTGGAGGAGGCCATCCGCATCCGGACTCGAGAGCGGGGTCAGGAAGCGGTGATGTACCCCGGCGACATCGACGAACGCAAACATGGCGGCAAAACCTGAGTTGCGGCGCAGCAAGTTTTATGCTGGTGAGGATTATCTTAAATGGTTGCAAGACTCACGGGTGAATGACATAATATCTAGGATAAATTTGGTTTATAGGCCATGGTTCGGATTCCCAGGACTGTTTTGGCCGGCCTGTTGAGGTATAGTAACTATGACCATGGAAGTAGTGATTTACGCCTGTCAGCAGGCGGTGCCGAACCTGGATTTCTTGAAGACCCAATGGGGCAGCGATGATATCCGGCTCAGGGTGCTGTCCGAACCCTGCAGCAGCAAGATCGAGGCCTTCCAACTGCTGCGGACCCTGGCCTCCCCGGTGGATCTGGTGTGGGTCATCGGCTGCGCCGAAGACCTCTGCCGCTATAACGAGGGCAGCCACCGTCTGGGGAACCGCATCGCCTATACCCAACGCTATCTGGACGAAATCGGGGTCGAACCCGCCCGGGTGGGGCGTTCGGTCATGGTCCCCGGGGATGCCCCCGGTTTGGCCGCAGTGGTGGCAGACATTAAGGCGAAGGCCGAGGCCCTGGGGCCCAGTCCCTTGAAAACCGGGGGAAAAGGTTAAAAGGCGAAAAGGGGAAACCCTCTATGCCCCTATGGCCATGGATCATTTCCCCGTCTTGATTGAGAATAAGAGGCAAAGACGTAAAGCAGGCAAAAAGGAAGGTCACCCGCCATTTTCTTTCCCCTTTTACCCTTTTCGCCTTTTCGCCCACGATTAAGGACTTTATTCATTCGGAGGAGATAGTGCCGGCTAAATATCATATTCCCGTGCGCCGGGTGCCGCCGCGCTTCACGCCGCTGGCCAAGAACACGATCATCGATTGGAATGAAGGGTGCCTCAGGTGCACGCGCTGCGTCAAGGAGATGTGTCCGGTGGACGCCTACAAGAAACGGGGCTTCGACCCGAGGCAGTTTGTGGATACCATAGATACGATTTGCCGGGACTGTTACCGCTGCGTCCAGGGCTGCCCCCGGGAGTTGGTCTTCAAGGCCTTGAACCCGCAATACCGACAGTTGGGCGACGCCTACTGGACGCCGGAGATCATCGGCACCACCTGGTTACAGGCGGAAACCGGCAAGATCCCGGTCTCGGGCGCCGGTTACGGCGGCGTCTTCGCGGGCGAGGGCTTCGACTCCTTCTGGACGGACATGTCGGAGATCGTTCGGCCCACCCGGGACGGCATCCATGGCCGGGAATACATCAGCACCTCCATCGATCTGGGCCGCAAGCCCATGTTCCTGGTCTTCGACAACCAGGGCGAGTTGATGTTCCAGCCGCCGCCTTTGATGGAATTGCCCTTGCCCGTAATCCTGGCGGAGCCGGCCGTGGGCTCAGACCCGCAACGATTTCGGCAGATTCTGGCGGCCGCGGCCCAGACCCTGGGCACCGTGGCGATCCTGGACCGCAAAAGTATCAGCCCTGAACTGGCGGGCGCGGCAGCCTCCCTGACGCCTCTGTTTCCGGCCGGCGATCTGGATCTGAACGACCCCCTCCTGTCCCAGGTGCGGAGCGTGGAACTCACGGACTACCCCGAAGTCATCAGGCGGATGGAAGCCCTGAAGAAACAGTATCCCCGGCTCCTCGTCTGGATCAAAGTGCCCGCGGACCAGGGGGCCCCGGACCGGGTGGCGGCCCTGACCGCGGCGGGAGCGGGAGTCATTCACCTGGCGGCCAGCGATCAGGCCCGGGGTGTGGGGGACGCCGCCGAGATCCACCTCAAGGACCTGATCCGGCGCTGCCACCTGAAACTGGTGGAAAATCAGCTTAGAGATGCGGTCACCTTGCTGGTCAGCGGCGGCATCGGTCTGGCCGAGCACGTGGCCAAGGCCATCATCTGCGGGGCCGACGGCATCATCGCGGACACCCCCTTGCTGCTGGCCCTGGAGTGCCGCCTGTGCCGCCAGTGTAAGAGCGGCCAGAAGAACCCCTGCCCCATCGAATTGGAGAACCTCAACGTCAAACGGGGGGCCCAGCGTATGGTGAACCTGGTGGGCGCCTGGAACAACCAGTTGCTGGAAATCCTGGGCGCCATGGGCATGCGGGAAGTACGGCGCCTCCGGGGTGAAGTGGGCCGGGCCATGTTCAAGGAAGACCTGGATAAAGAGATCTTTGCCCCCCTGTTTGCCCGCCCGGAAGGGGAAGCCCGGCGGGTTGGAGAATAGCAAATTTTGGTGGGGCAGGCGTCACTGCCTGCCCTCCGCTAAGGCGGGCACAGAGGCCCGCCCCACCGATCAAGTCAGACTGAGAGATTGATATAAGCCATGGCACAACCACAGAAAGTAATTCCCATCGAGTCCTGGGAGCCCGGCCAACCCTGGGAGCCGGTTCCCACCCCCAGCCGGTTCCGGAACCCTTTGAGCAAGTTCCGGGTCTGGCGCGACGAATCCAAGTGCATCAAGTGCGGCAAATGCGTGGAAGTCTGTCCTTACGGGGTGCACACCAAGTCCGGCAGCTACATTAGGCGCCCCAAGAGCTACAAGTGCCTGGGCCTTGCCTGCCAGGACAAGGAATTCTACTGCGTCAACAAGTGCCCGGCCCACGCCCTGAAAGTCAGCATCCACCCGGTGTACGGCACCCTGGGGGACAGCCGCTGGACTCCCGACCTGCTCCTGTCCACCTGGTGGCAGGCGGAGACGGGCGAGCTGTCCTACACCGACGTGGATTACCGCCTGGGCGCCTCCGGCGGCGGCTTCGACAAGCTGCGCTTCCTCTTTCCCAAGGCCCGCCCCGATTTTCAGCTCAGCCATGACGAGATCTCCCTGGACCTGGAAATCAACCGCCGGGGCGACGGCCGCCCCCAGATCAAATTCTCGGTGCCCTGGTACGGCGGCGGCATGTCTTTCGGCTCGGTCAGCATCAACACCATCCTGTCCCGTATCCGCGCCGCGGTGCGCTTCAATACTATGGTGAGCACCGGCGAGGGCGGCTACCCCGAGGCCCTCTACCCCTACGACCATAACATCATCACCCAGGTGGCCACCGGGCTCTTCGGGGTCCGGGAAGAGACCATCCAGCGGGTGCGCATGGTGGAATTCAAATACGCCCAGGGGGCCAAACCCGGCCTGGGCGGCCACCTCCTGGGGGATAAAGTCACCCCCGCGGTGGCCCGCATGCGGGAATCGATGCCGGGCAGCGCCCTGTTCTCGCCGTTCCCTTTTCACAGCGTCTATTCGGTGGAAGACCACAAGAAGCACATCGACTGGATCAAAGAGATCAATCCCCGGGCCCTGGTGTCGGTGAAGGTCTCCACCCCCACCGACGTGGACATGGTGGCCGTGGGCAGCTATTATGCCGGCGCCCATATCGTGCAGTTGGATGGCAGCTACGGGGGCACCGGCGCCGCGCCGGACATCGCCAAAAAGAACATCGCCATGCCCGTGGAGTACGCCATCCCCAAGGTGCACCAGTTCCTGAGGGCCGAAGGCATCCGGGACCACGTTACCTTGATCGCCTCCGGCGGCATCCGCAGCGCCTTTGACGTGGCCAAGGCCATCGCGCTGGGGGCCGACGGGGTCCAGATCGGCACCGCCGACCTGGTGGCCCTGGAGTGCCTGCGCTGCCACAACTGCGAATCCGGCCGAGGCTGCGCCCGGGGCATTGCCACCACCGACCCGGAACTGGTGGATCTGATGACCATCGAATGGGGCACCAACCGAATCAGCAATATGTATTATGCCTGGACCTGGGTGTTGAAGGAAATCCTGCGGCGCCTGGGCTTGAGGAGCATCCGGGAGCTGGTGGGCCGCACCGACGTCCTGGCCCACCTGGACTACTTCGATCGCCCGGTGGACGATAGTTTGAGAAGATAGCTGTCAGCTATCAGCTATCAGCTAAAAAATAAAGCAAAATCCCCCCTACCCCCCCCCTTTTCCAAAGGGGGGAATGAAAGATCGGGTATTAAAGTCCCCCTTTGAAAAAGGGGGATTGTGGGGGATTTAAGGGTTTCAGGGAACTACGGCCCGTGGCCGCGGCAGCAGGCGACCCGGCACGTACTATAGCTCTAAATAATAGAAATACAAAAAACCTATGTCTGAACAAAAGAAGACGCTTTTTAATTTGGTTGTCGAACCTGGCAAAGTTCACCCTAATTTTGAAGCTCTTCGAACTTCGAATGCAGGCGAACCTGCACGTAAAATGCTGGATGAGATATATCAAGATTTCGAGGACCCCGACGGTAATTTCCTCGAACAGTTTCAGACCACAGGCTTCGATCAAAGGTATTTTGAAATTTACCTTTATGCTTATTTTTGCCGGTCAGGTTACAAAGTCCGACGTCCCCATCCGAATCCTGATTTCCTGGTAACCCGTGAGGAGGTGACTGTGGCTGTTGAGGCCACAACGGTTAATCCACCAACTTCGGGGGCACTGGCCAGCCTCGGCAGAAAGGTCAAAGAACTCTCACCAGAGGAGTATCAGGACTATGTAGATAATGAACTGGCGATTCGCTTTGGAAGCCCATTGTTTTCTAAGCTTCAAAAGAGGTATTGGGAACTTGACCAATGCCGAAATATGCCTTTTGTTATCGCGATCGAGGCTTTCCACGACGATGAATCATTGATCTTTACAGATGAGAGTTTGACGAAATACGCGTATGGAATTTCACATTCAGCCCGATGGGACAAATCCGGGGCTTTGCGCATTGATTACGCTCCCGTAAAGGAACATAAAGTTGGTGATAAGGTTATCACTTCCAATTTTTTTGCACAGCCAGACACAGAGAATATTAGCGCAATATTATTCACCAACAGTGGTACGCAGGCGAAATTCGATAGGATGGGCTATCAGCAGGGATTCGGCTGCGATACCATCGATATGAGAAGAGAAGGCTTTTGTTTCAACCCAGACCCTAAGGCAATGGATTCAACATTTTTCTCCTACAATTTAGACGAGTCGCCGTTTGTAGAAACATGGGGGCAAGGATTGGTTATCTTGCACAATCCGAAATGTTTACATCCGCTTCCCCGGATTTTTTTTTAAATGCATTTAATCATCATATTGAAAATGGGATATTTACATCGGAATTCGTTGATTGGCATCCATTTGCATCAAAAACGTTTATCTTCTACCTTGGGGAAGTAAAGAAGCAGGTTATAAGCAAATTACCACGAAGGCCACGTGTGGCAGTCGGAGCAATCTCCAAGGATGAGTTTCACAGCGCGTGCGGATTCCGTTTTTCAAGTTCTACCCCCTTTGGCGAAGAATACGGGTGGTTTTGCGATGAGACATCGAGTTTTTTGGGGGTTCTAATTCAGGACAAGTCCGATGGAGATTGGGGGTATGTGATCTTAGCGCGGGACGAATATTTTAAGTTTCGAGCGATCGAAACAAAGTTTAACTTCACAAAGCGGGATAACGCGCGAGTGTCTTTGCAAATAAAGATTGCTGAACTTCTTTCTCACCCTAAGAGAATCTTCTCTCAAGGATAGGAAATATAGGGCGGTACCACCCGCCGTAAATTGAAAATAGAATTTCGGATTGGCGGGCCGTGCCCGCCCTACATAAAACCATTGAGGAAATCAATGAAGTCCAACGCCAATTTGAACAATCACCCGGGTTTGCAATTACTTGACACCCGCCGGGATTTCACCTCCCCCTTCCCTGCCGGCCGCATTCAGAAGGCCGCGGATGAAGGCGGCTGCGGGGTCACCGGTTTTGCCTGCAGCGTACCGGTGGCGGGCCGCCACATCTTCCAGCCTTCGGTGCAGATGCACAACCGGGGCAACGGCAAAGGCGGCGGCATCGCCGCGGTGGGCCTGGACCCCGAGACTATGGGAGTCTCCCAGGAAATCCTGGACGACGATTACCTGATCCAGATCGCCTACCTGGACGACGAGGCGCGGCCCACGGTGGAAGCCCGGTTCATCACCGAGGTCTTCCAGGTGGATCATGCCCGGCGGCAGCCCACCATCGAGAACTGGCAGGATTTGCCGGGCCTGATGGTCAAGCCCCCGGAGGTCTGGCAATACTTCGTGAGGGTCAAGCCCGAGGTGCTCCAGCACTTCATCCAGCGGCACAAGCTCTATGAGGTCCCCTGGCGCAAGGTGGAAGACGAGTTCGTCGCCCAGAACTGCTACAAGCTCAACGAGGCCTATTACGCCTCCCTGGGTGAAAAGAAGGCCTTTGTGCTCTCCCAGGGGCGCAATATCATGATCCTCAAGATCGTGGGGTACGCCGAGGAAGCCGCGCTCTATTACAACCTGCTGGACTTCAAGGCCCACATCTGGATCGCCCACCAGCGCTATCCTACCCGGGGCCGGGTTTGGCACCCCGGCGGCGCCCACCCCTTTGCAGCCTTAAACACCGCCTTGGTGCACAACGGCGACTTCGCCAATTATTTTTCCGTGAGCGAATACTTAAGCCAGCGCCATTTCTATCCCCAGTTCCTGACGGATACCGAAGTGGCGGTCCTGACCTTCGACCTCTGGCACCGGCTTTACGGCTATCCCCTGGAATACGTCATCGAGTCCATGGCTCCCACCACGGAGCGGGACTTCGACCTGCTGGACCCGGAGCGCCAGAAGATTTACCGCCATCTCCAGGCCACCAATATCCACGGCTCCCCGGACGGCCCCTGGTTCTTCATCATCGCCAGGAACGACCCCGACCGGAAGCGCTTCGAGCTCATCGGCATCACCGACACCTCCATGCTCCGGCCCCAGGTCTTTGCCCTGCAAGACGGGGAAGTGCAGATCGGCCTGGTCTGCTCCGAAAAGCAGGCCATCGACGCCACCCTGCAAAGCCTGGCCGCGGAAGACCCCCGATTCTGTCCCGTGGCCGACCTGTACTGGAACGCCCGGGGCGGCAGCGCCACCGACGGCGGCACCTTCACCTTCTCGCTGGAAGGCAATAACGGTCACAAGACCCTCACCTGCCACGACAAATTCGGCAAGCCCAAGACCGTGCCCTGGCACCAGCGTCCCTGGGACGGCACCCGGCTGGAAATCACGGTCAGCGAAGACGCCGAGGAAACCCGGCTCATCAGGTCCCATCTGGAAGATGGCAGCGGCCAGAAATTCTTCCAATGGGTTAAAGGGCATGTGCCGATGTGGTCATACGCCCATTTCCGGGAAGTCCTGGAAGTGGTGCGGGATTTGTCTCAGCGCGACGATGCTCTCAAGGCCGCGGCTATCAACAGTCTGACCCTGCTCCTGGACTGGCGTTTTGATCCGGGGGACAAGAAACGCAGCCATTTGCAGCGCCTGCTCATGGAGGTCCTGACCGCAATCTTTCAGGCCACCCCCGCCATCGGCACCACTAATGCCAGCCGGTACCGCCGCCTCGATTGGGAGACCCGGGACCACCTGGCCGCGCCGCCCCGGGAGGACGCGGTGCTGGTCCTGGATGCCGCAGGTTTCGAGCCGGAAGGCGATGATTGCGACGCCCGTTTGATGTGCCGGGCCTTCGAGCTGGGGTGGAAGCAGTTCCTCACCTATGGCTATAAGGGACAACGCTTCCTGGGTTGCGGTTTCGGGGGCGACACCGATGCAGTCCGCATCGACGCCTACGGCAGCACCGGCGACTACCTGGCCTCCGGGATCGACGGCATGTCCATCTATATCCACGGCAACGCCCAGGACCAGTTGGGCCAGATCATGAAGCGGGGCAAACTGGTGGTGTACGGCGACGTCGGCCAGACCTTCATGTACGGCGCCAAAGGCGGGGACGTTTACATCATGGGCAACGCCGCGGGCCGGCCGTTCATCAATGCGGTGGGCCGTCCGCGGGCGGTCATCAACGGCACCGCCCTGGACTTCCTGGCCGAATCCTTCATGGCGGGCAACCCCCACGCCGGCGGCGGCTTCATCATAGTCAACGGTCTGGAGTTCGACTCGCGGGGCCGCATCCGCTCCCAGCGCACCCCCTACCCCGGCGGCAACCTCTTTTCCCTGGCTTCCGGCGGCGCCCTGTTCATTCGGGACCCCTATCAGCAGGTGGTGGAGGAGCAATTGAACGGCGGCGAGATCGTGCCGCTGAGCGCCGCGGACTGGAACCTCATCCTGCCTTATCTGCAAGAAAACGAGCGTCTCTTCGGCATCGGCATCGAGGAGGACCTCCTCACTATCGAAGGGCGCCTCAGGCATCCGGACCAGGTCTATCGCAAGGTCCAGGCCGTCAAGCTGGCCGTCCTCACCCAGATAGAGGACGCCTGGGAATAGGTTTGTTGTAGGAGCGCGGGCGCAATGAATTGCGCTCAATCATCAATTCGTTGATAGAAAAGGGGCGGACCGATGGGTACCGCCCCTTTTCTTATGGAACAAGCCCCTTCGCTTCCGCAGGGTGGCACAGAGAAACGTCAGTTCCTCAGGTTTAGCCTCGATACCTCCCCTAGCGGCATTTAATTGCTGCCCGCCGCAATATTCCGAGCAGATGATCAAAGTTTGCTTGTGAATAGGCCCTCAGAGCCAGTTGTCCAAATATTTGAAGAGAATAACTATCTGATAATATTAGTATAATTAATTTTTGTCCAAATCATGTAATTTTGTCTATTTTTCAGTTAATTTTTATTTCAATAATTTAGAGTACTTAGATAAATTTCTAAATTGGCACTATATTTGCTTAACTTTTTAGTGCATAGGAGGAATAAAACTATGGAGTCGAAGAAGATCGTCGGCATAATTCGTAAAAATTTGGACGAGATAGCCCAACCCATAACTGGACTAATCGCCCTTTTAAGGTCAATAGAAGAATCTGAAGAAAAGGATAAAATATGCTCTATCGTCAAGACGACCTGCGATCAACTGGATAACATATTGGATTCAATAGGAATTATCTACCAGGCCACGTGGTTTAACCTGGAGCTTATGGGTATGAAGGCAAAAAGCATATCACGGCGAAACTCAAGCAGCCATACCATAGCTCCTAAGCAGTTTATGTTGTGATAAGCGAAAATGAAATGAAGGTAGTTTTTACAGCATCATTTTTGAAAAATAATTATAGTTTCTTAGAGAAATAGCACAGTATTAAGCAGTTATTCTATAACTGCATATTAAGAATGCTGTTCATAAGCCAGTTTCTTTCTAATCAATCTTGCAATTACCTGAATTTCCGCGATAATTATAAATGCTTTTTCAATAATGCCGCACGGCAAAGGAGAACCTGAATAGCTTGCCAGATAATCTCTGATGAGATGTTATGAGTTATCGTTTCTGACCCTGCTTTTGTAAGTCATGCCACAGCCTTAGTCCTTGAACCCCAACCTTTTATTACAATGTTATTCTACATAATTGTTGATTATCCGAAGCAAAGGAGGATTACAAATTGGCTAAATGGATAATTTGGGCTATGATTTTAAAATTGGGCCTGGTTTTATCTCCTAATAAGCTCGAAAGTGCCAGCGCCATGGACGAGTTATCCCCCCTGCCGAGCCGAGCCACCGCCACCTGTGGAACCAAAGCCCAGGGAGGATATTTCAAGAGCCTCACCATGCCAGAAACTGCGCAGTTCATGAAGACCTTTCCCCTGACACAACACCATTTTTTACCGAATCCTTTAATCTATCCCAAATCAGAGGTTCTTCTCTCACACATCGACCTGCAATTAAATGATTTATCGCCGCCTGCGGCGCGAGGGCTAAACCCGCCGCCCCCTAAGGATATCCCGAAACGGCTTCTAGCCAAGGCTGGTAATTATCTCAAAACCCCTTACCGGCAGGGTGCTTCTTTGCAGACTGGCTCTGCCACGGATTGCTCAGGATTCGTGCAATATATTTACAAAAAGTTCGATGTTCATCTACCCCGTTCCAGTTCCGAACAGGCCCGGGTGGGAAAGATAGCTGCCCGCAAGATGGATTTTGCCAAGCTGATCCCCGCAGACCTGCTCTTTTTCAGCCGCGGCGGGCGGCATATTGGACATGTAGGGATCTATATGGGCGAGGGAAAGATGATCCATGCTGCTGATCCCCGCCATGGAGTGACCATTTCCAACCTGCGTCAACCATACTTTGAAAGCTCTTTCGTGGTGGCGAAACGCGTCTTAACGGATTCATACCACCAGTAGGGTTCATCATGCGGGACGCGACGCCGGCTCCTTTGCGGCATTACGCCGACAGGGAGTGGGTCTCCAGGTCTGCTTAAGGTCGGGGCCAAGCGGTCTAAGCTCCGGTGGTCAGAACCACGCGAAACCGGGCCTTGCCGCTCATCATGCGCTCGTAGGCTTCGGCGGCGCGCTCCAGGGGAAAGACCTCACTCATGGACCGGACTCCGGTCAGCACGCTGAACGCCATCGTGTCCTGCGAATCCAGGGAGGTTCCGGACGGCCATCCCGCGATGGACAGGCGCCGCGTAATCAGGGTAATGGGGGGCACGTCGAGCGGCTCCATCACCACGCCGAGGACAATCAGCTTGCCGCCGACGCCCAGGCCGCCGACCACCGCGCTCATGGCCTTGCTGTTGGCCGCGGTGGCCAAGATGACCTTGGCTCCTCCCAACTTGAGCAATGCCGCCGCGGGGTCCTGCGACAGGGTATCGATATAGTGCCGCGCACCCAGTTGCAGCGCCAGCGGCCCCTTGTCCTGGCCGCGGGCAATGGCTACCGTGTTAAAACCCATTTTGGCGGCGAATTGCACCCCCAGATGGCCGAGGCCGCCAACTCCAAGTATAGCTACGACGTCGCCCGGCCGCGCGCCGCTGTGCCGCAGGGCGTTGAACGTGGTGATGCCGGCGCACATCAAGGGTCCCGCCTCAACCGGGGAGAGCTCTGCGGGGATCAAAGCCAGCGCGCCCGCGGGGGCGATCATGTAGTCGGCATAGCCGCCGTCATAGGAGATGCCGGGAATCTGCGCGGCATTCTGGCAGGTGACGAAGTCGCCGCGGCGGCAGGAATTACAGTAGCCGCAGTGGCCGCCGTGCCAGCCGACGCCTACCCGCTGCCCCGGCTCCCAGCCCGGCACCCCTGGGCCCACCGCATCAATGACGCCGGCGATTTCATGTCCGGGGACTCGGGGATATTGCAGACCCGGAAAGATCCCCTCTTTGGTTAACGAATCAGAGTAACAGATGCCGCACGCCTGCACCTTGATCCGCACCGAGCCGGCGCCCGGCTCCGGAATGTCTCGTTCCACGAGTTCCAAGGGCCCCTTAGCATAAGGGACCTGCACCGCCCGCATTTTCGCCATGTTTCCTCCATCATGGGGTGAGTAGGGGACGTATACTCTTTCGGGTCTAAGAGTTTTCTTAAATTTCAAGTTAACCATCCCCGGGAAAGCGGTCAAGTATGCCCTTGGCTCTCCCAACACCAGGCTCTGAATTATCCCTTGACACCGTTATCAATCTACGCTAATTTTGTGAAAAAATACACAAGAGGTGGGTTATGGTCTTCCCCGTGTCCGGAGTCGAAGTCAACCCGCTTGTTCCGCCCCTTATCGCCCTGGTCGTCTCTACCTTCACCTCTATGGGAGGAGTCTCCGGGGCCTTTCTGTTGCTGCCCTTTCAGGTGTCCATCCTCAATTTCAGCAGCCCGTCGGTTTCTCCCACCAACCTGGTGTTCAACATCGTGGCCATTCCCAGCGGCGTCTACCGCTTCATCCGGGAGGGCCGCATGAACTGGCCGTTGACCTGGGTGATAATTCTCGGCACGCTCCCCGGGCTGTTTTTCGGCGCCTTGATCCGCATTCATTGGCTCCCCAAGAAAGAGCATTTCACCCTGTTTGTGGGGTGCGTGCTGCTCTATATCGGGCTGCGCCTGCTCTATGAGCAGACCCCCATGGCCAAACGCCAGAAGGCCAAGATCCTGGAATTTGAGGCCAAGGTCCAGGAGCGCCTGAGAAAGGTCCTGGCGCAATCGGGCCAGACTACCGGCCACGGCCTGCCGCCCGCAGCCCGGGTCAAAACCGTAAGCTGGAGCCTGCGCCAGGTCACTTATTCGTTCCTGGGGGAAAACTTCAGCTTCAATGCCCCGGCCCTGTTTCTCCTGGCCCTGGTGGTGGGCCTCATCGGCGGCACCTACGGCATCGGCGGCGGCGCGATCATTGCGCCGTTTTTGGCGGCGATCTTCCAGTTACCCGTCTATACCATTGCCGGGGCCGCGCTCATGGGGACTTTCCTAACCTCCGTGGCCGGGGTCGGCATTTATTCAGCCATCGGCGTACCCCCGGACTGGGCCCTGGGGGCGCTGTTCGGCCTCGGCGGGTTTTGCGGCATGTATATCGGCGCCCGCCTCCAGAAATTCTTTTCGGGCAAGGTCATCCGCATCGGCCTGGGCCTTGTCATCTCCGCCCTGGCCCTGCGTTATATCGCGGGATTCTTTATGCGGTAAATGACTACAGCGGGAAACAGAAGGCTAGATCTCCGGTCCAAACTACGACAATTAATTTTTGAATCATTTGGCAAAAGGATATACCATAATCCAGGTGTATCCTTTTGTTCCAACTACTGTTTAGTAACCTGAGGCCGCCATGATCCTGGAATTTTCCGAAAAGGGCATCGTCTTCTTCCCCGATCCTTATGTGATGGGGACGCCCGCGGACTATGGCCTTAAGTATGAGGAGGTCTGGTTCGACGCGGCCGACGGGGTGAAGCTCCACGGCTGGTGGGTGCCCCGGGCCGGGGCCCCGGTCCTGGTCTGGTTCCACGGCAACGCCGGCAACATTAGCCACCGCCTGGAGAATATCAAATTGCTCCATGACCGGGTGGGGGTCCAGGTTTTCATCTTCGATTATCGGGAATACGGCCGCTCCCAGGGCCGCATCAGCCGGGAGGGCACCTTCCGGGACGCAGCCGGGGCCTACCGCTACGTGACGGAAACCCGCGGCGTGCCGGGGCCGGAGATCATGCTGTTCGGCCGTTCCCTGGGCACCGCCCTGGCCACCGACCTCGCGGCCCAAGCCCCCTGCCGGGCCCTGATCCTGGAATCGGCCTTCACCGACTCCTCGGAGATGGCCAAGCTGATGGCGCCTTTCCTGTTCGACTGGCGTCCCGCGGTGCCCTATGACAACCTAGGAAAAATTGATAAAGTTAAGGTGCCGGTGCTAGTTATCCACGGCTCCGATGACGAAATCATCCCGGTGGACATGGGCCGGCGGGTCTTTGCCGCGGCCAATGAGCCCAAGGAGCTTTACATTATTCCCGGGGCGCATCACAATGACACCTATGTGGTGGGGGGCAAGGCGTATTTCGAGCGTTTGAAGGCGTTTATTTTTCGGGCCGAAAAAAACCAATAGGGCATGTGGCCGCCTAGATTCGGCGGGTCCAGTTCTGTAGGGTGCGCACTGCGCACCAAATGAGGTTTCGAATTTTAAGGGGATTTGAGTGGTGCGCGGTGCGCACCCTACATGGTTTTCTGACATGACCAACCTGCGCCAACAAGCCCTGCGTTTATCCTACTTCACCATCGGCTACAACGTGGTGGAATGCGCCCTGGCCCTGGCGGCGGGCTTTCTCGCCGGCAGCATCGCCCTGGTGGGCTTCGGCCTGGACAGCCTGGTGGAGTCTTTGTCCGGCGGGGTGATGATCTGGCGGTTCGCCCGGCATGAAAGCCTGAGCGCAGAGGAAGAAGAGCGCCTGGAGCGCCGGGCCATCAAGATCGTGGGTTACACCTTCTTTGTCCTGGCGGCTTACGTGCTCTATGAATCCCTGGAGAAATTAATCCTTCAGGAGCCGCCGGCGCCCAGCCTCCTGGGCATCATCATCGCGGTGGCCTCCATGATCGTCATGCCGCTCTTGTTCTACCGCAAGTATCAGACGGGCAAATCCCTGGGCAGCGCCAGCCTCATGGCCGATTCCAAGCAGACCCTGGCCTGCGCCCTGTTATCCGTGGCCCTGCTCCTCGGCCTGGGGCTCAACTACTGGTTCGGCGTCTGGCAGGCCGACCCCATCATCGGACTGGTGATCGCCGCCCTCCTGGCCCGGGAAGGGTATCACACCCTGAAAGAGAAAAAGCTGTGTAGTTGCGCCTCGTGCGGCTGCCCGCCGTCCTCTCCCGGGGATTGAGCCCCTCGGATTCTTTTCTGACCCCACCCTCCCCTTCCCGGACTTATTTCAGGCCAGTTTTAGGATTTTCCAACCGCAAAATCAGGGAAACCCCAATTGTCCTTTCTCCTGGACAAACATAAAGTCAGGCTAATGAAGGACCATAATTCCGAGAAAGGCACTCACATGGAATACACGAAGATTTCCAAGCGCGTCTGCGGGATCGATACCGCCAAGCTGGCGCTGTGGGGGGCGTTGATCGCGGTGGTGATCGTCGCGGGCATCGCAGTTCTGAGCGCCGGGTCTTCCTGAGCGCTCAGGCGGGATCAGTTCAAGCCGTCTCCCGTTTCTCCAGGCGCTGGCTGACGCCTTTGAGGAGAAGGGGCCAGGCAATGGTGGCGTCGCACAGGACTTCGGCGTACCGGCCGCCGTCCTCCGGGGAGACAAATTTGCCCCAGGAGACCCCTTCTTTAAAGGTGCAGCCGCTTAAGCCGCCCCAATGGGCCGGCTCCGGGCAGAGGCGCACCCCATAGTGAAACCGCACTTCCGGCAGATCGAGCTTCAGGCGGGCCGCCAAAAGTTCCAGGTATGGGGCCACCTGCTGGGCCCAGTTCCGGGGCACTCCCCCACCCACCGTAAAGATTCCCAGTTTCGGAGCCGCCATAGCTTTTTGCGCATAGGCCCCCAGGTCCAGGAAGGGATTGAACTTCAGGGAGACCCCTCCCAGGGCCTCGCCAATATTCTTTCCCGCGGCCAAAGCCTGCCGCACCATGAAGCCCGCCAGGTCCAGGCCCAATTCGGAGTCGGTGAAGGCCGGGATGAACACCGGCACCCCCTTGAGATAGGCCGAGCGCAAAATTCCGGGGCTGTCGCCCTGCTCCGCCAGGTACTTCCCCAACTCCCGGCAAATACTGGCCGAGGACCAAACCTCCTCCGGATCTAACCCCTCCAGCACGGTGCGGAACACGTCTTCGGCGTAGTCCAGGTTGGCTTCCATCTCCAGGGTGTCATAGATGCGGTTGTAGCCCTGCCGGAAAAGCTCCCGGTCCGAAACCTGCTCCGGATACTTATAATGCGCCCGGCCCAGGGTCTCGATAAAGCCGTGGGCAATGAGGGCCCCGGTGGTGATGACCACTTTAAGCCAGCCCTTATCGATCATCTCACAGATGAGGAGCCCCATCTTGGCCACGCTCATGGCCCCGGAAAAGGTGCCCACCATGGCGCACTCGGGGTCCTGGATCATCGTGGCCAGAACTTCGGCGGCCTCCCCCAGATTGCGGCCGCCGAACGCGGTGCGCCCCATGGCCGCCAGGAGCTCGTCAAAATCCCGGACGCTGGTGATATCCAGGGGTTCTAGGGGGGTCAGGCCGTCTTGGGCCCCGTCGTGAAAATCCTCGTGTTTGCGTCTCATTTTAGAAACCTGTCTTCGGTTTTCGGCCAGGTGGTGCGCGGTGCGCACCCTACACTAACTGAAAACCCTCATTTCATGCGGCTTTGGTAAATATACCCCAAAGCCTTATACAGCAGCCGGGCCGCGGTAAATTCGCTCACCCGCTGCCCCGGGATGGGGGCCAGTTCCACCAGGTCCAGGCCGATAACCGGGCCGCGTTGGGTTAAGGTCTCCATGATGGTGAGCACCTGGCGGTACGACAGGCCGCCCGGCTCCGGGGTGCCCACTGCGGGCATGATGCCGGGGTCCAGGACATCCAGGTCGAGGGACAGGTACACCGGCCCCGAAATGCCCTTGAGATGTTCCAGGGCCGCGTGCCAGCCTTCCGGGTTGTGCAGGTCCCGGGCCTTGAACATTTTGAAGCGCGGCGCCACCCGCATGAGCTGGTACTCTTCCTGGGAATAGCTGCGCACCCCCAGGATGGCCAGGGGCCGGCCCAACTCATAGGCCCGGCGCATGACGCAGGCGTGGGAGAGCTTGCTGCCGTCGTAGTTTTCCCTGAGATCGGCGTGGGCGTCCAGGGAGACCACCGTCAGATCCGGATAGCGGGTTTGCAGGACCTGGAGCAGCGCCACAGTGATGGTGTGTTCGCCCCCCAGGGCGCAGATCAGCTTGCCTTGCGCGATCCAAGGCTGCACCACCCGCTTGATTTTCTCCAGCATGGCCTGGGGGCCGGAGACCTCCGGAAAGATGGGTGCGGCGGTGGCCAGGCGGATGGCCGCGGAGGGGTCCCAGTCGTAGTCTTCGTCCCACAACTCAACCTGTCGGGACGCGGCCAGGATGGCCTCGGGGCCTTCCCGGGTGCCGGACCCATACGTGGTGGTGGCTTCATAGGGGATGGGGAGAATAATGGCTTCGGCTTCTTTGGCCGGCAGGGATCTCAGGTCCAGAAAATTCAACCACGCCATTTCAGGTCTCCTCCGCGGCCACGGCTTTGGGCTCCATTTCTTTTAAACGGCGATACAGGGTGGCCAGGCCGATACCCAAGAGGCGCGCGGTCAGTTCCTTGTCGCCGCCGGTCTTCTTCAGGGTCTGGACGATGGCCTGGCGCTCGATTTCCTCCATGGAGGACCCCACCGGCAGGATGATCTTGTCGTCTTCCGGCGAATGGCGGCGCATCTCATCCGGCAGGTCCTCGAAGTTCACCATGTTGCCGGTGCACAGGGCCACTGCCCGCTCCACCACGTTCTGCAACTCACGGACGTTACCCGGCCAGGCGTAGTTCTTCAGAGCCCGCATGGCCTCGGGGCTGAAGCCCATGGCGGAGCGGTCGTTCTCCAGGCAGAACTTATCGAGGAAATGCAGCGCCAGCAGGGGAATATCCTCCTGCCGGTCCCGCAGGGGCGGGATAATCATATGGATAACGTTCAGCCGGTAAAACAGGTCCTTGCGGAAGCGCCCCGAGGCCACGTCCTCTTCCAGGTTCCGGTTGGTGGCCGCGATCACCCTGACGTCCGCCTTCAGGGTGTGGGCGCCCCCTACCCGCTCGAACTCCCCCTCCTGGAGCACCCGCAGCAGTTTCACCTGGGTGGCCGGCGGCATCTCGCTGATTTCGTCCAGAAAAATGGTGCCCCCGTCTGCCAGCTCGAAGCGGCCTTTGCGCTGCTGGATGGCGCCGGTGAAAGCCCCTTTTTCGTGGCCGAAGAGTTCCGATTCGATGAGTCCTTCCGGCAGGGCGCCACAGTTCAGCTTCACCAGGGGCTTGGACTTCCGGGGGCTCTGGCGGTGGATGGCCTCGGCGATGAGTTCTTTGCCCACCCCGGACTCGCCGGACAGGAGCACGGTGCTCTTCAAGGGCCCCACCTGGTTGATCAACTGCAGGACTTTGAGGAGGGCCGGTCCCCGGCCGATGAGGCGGCCGGTGGGGCCCCGGTCTTGGAGGGCTTCCCGCAGCCGCTGGTTTTCCACCAGGAGCTTTTGGGTCTCCAGGGCCTTGCTCACCACCTTGCGCAACTCCCCCATGCGGAAGTCTTTGGTGATGAAATCGTAGATGCCCGCTTCAAGGCTGAAACGGCTTCGTCCACGGTGGCCGCGCCGGAGATCATGATGGCAATGGCTTCGGGGCGCAGAATGCGCAGGGCCCCGAAGAGCTCGGTGCCCTCCATGTCCGGGAGCTTTAGATCGATAATGGCCAGATCCACAGGAAAACGCCGCACTTCGTCCAAGGCCCCGACCCCGGTGCCGGCCACATGGATCTCATGGCCCAACTTCTTCAATCCGGTCGCCAACGCTTCCCGGGTAGGGGCGTCGTCGTCCACGACAAGGATAACGCTCATGAGAAGTGTTTCCTGTTTTCTGTTTCCTGTTTTCTGTTTTGAGGCCGGATTTCTTGCTGGTTGGTTTTACAGAAAACCGAAAACAGAAAACCGTCTTTTATAAGCTGTTCAGCCAACCCAGGATCACCCGGGAGATTTGTGCCAGGAGCTCCGGGGCTATGGTGTGAGTCCCCCGGTCAAAGGAATGGCCCACCCCGGGGATGACATGGAGATCGCTCCGCACGGGCATTTGGCTCAGCACTTTGCCCAACAGGTCCATCTGGCAAAACGGGTCCCGAGAGCCTTCGATGAACAGGGCCGGACAGGGCAGGTGGTAAAGGGCCTGATCCCTGAGGTTCTCGGGCTTTCCCGGCGGGTGGAGCGGATATCCCAGGAAGACCAGGCCGCTGGCGCCCACGTCCTTGGCCACGATCTGCGCGGCCAGCCGGGCCCCCATGGACTTGCCCCCCAGATAGAGCTCGAGGCCCTTAAATTCCTCCAGTTCTCCCACGTATTCCAGCACTAGGCGGAAAACCCCTTCCAGGCTCTCGTCGGCATCCGCCCGCTTGCGGCCATCCTCGGCATAAGGAAAATTGAAGCGCACCGTGACCAATCCGGCTCGGGCCAGCCGCTCATGCAGGCCGGCGATGAGAGGTTGGTCCATGTTGTTGTTGGCCCCGTGGGCCAGAACCAGGATCGCATCCATGGTGGCGGTCCGGGGCACCCCCAGGGCGGCCCGGATACGCCGGTCAGGTCCCACCGGCAGGCTAAAGGTGCGAATCTCCATATCTACCCTTTCCGGGTCTTCCTCAAATAATTGCGGAACCTTATATTCAGGGCCAAGGCCTCCCGCCCGGCGAGGTTTTGACCGGCCGCGGGTGCAGCGCCTGACTCTCAGGGGCTGAGTTTACTCTTTTTTCCTTCATAAACTCAAGCACTTAATTTTTTTGCCGGTCTACAGTATACCATAACTATTCGAAGTTTTTGCCTATTATCTTTAACTAGTGAGAGGACGCGCCGGCGGGCAAGGCCGAAAGGAAGAACCGGAAAGCGTTGCCACGGGAAGATTTTCTGATTTTAAGCTGCGCTGCGGCTACTCGTCATCCGGCAGCCCGTCCGCTTCGTCGAGGAGCAGCCGGGCCGGGGCCAAATCCGCCAGATCACGCCACAGACCGGGGGCATCCTCCCAGTCCACCAGGTGTTCCCAGCCGCTCAGGTGTACGACGCAGGCATACCGGGAGGCCAAAGCCCGCAGACGCCGGCCCAGATAACGTTCCCGCCGCAGGGTTTCGGAGTCGTCGGAAACAGATAGCCGGGTCGGCGAGCGCCCCAGCGCCAGCCGGGCCCGGCGGTACTCCGCGGCTACGTAATCAGCCAGCAACCCATCGGCAGTGGTGAGCAAGGTTGCGAGGTTGGCTGGGCTCAGGAGTTCGGGGCCATACCGGGGCAGATGCCGCCGGGCCAAGGCCCCCAGGTCCAAAGGCCGCCAGGGAATTCCGCATTGCTGGCGGTATTGCCGGGCCGCCCGGACCTCGAACGGCAGGGCCACCTGGGCTGCCAGACGCTGAATCGCCAGGTGGTGGGCCGCGCCCGCGGGGAGATCAGCCAGCCCTTTGGCCAACTGCCGCTGCCAGCGGGGCCCGTGCTTGAGGCGGTAGCGCAGGGAAAACGGGCTGATTTCCACGGTGACCAGGTCCGGGCGCAGCCGCGTCAGGAACCGAAAGGCCCGGGTCTGGCCCCGGGGATCGCCGTGGACGGCGCCGAGGAGGATGAGACGGCGCAGGCCGGAGCCGCGCACCGCCGCCTCACAAGAAAGATATGGATTAGTGGGACTCTCCGGCATAACGAACTGATCCGGCTAACAGGGTTTCAGCTTTTAACGCTTCCTGTTCCGCATCCAAGAGATAATACCGAAAGCGGATCGATTAGCGTTATCGCCGGATCATGGCCCAGGTTTTCCCAGGTGAGACGATCCGGGTCCAGCGACGCCGGCATCCAGGCAAAGGTGATGTGCAGGTGGGGCGCGATGGCGGTCTTCCGGCCGGGGCCGCCTGAGATGATCGCAATAATTTCACCCTCGACCACTGTTTGCCCGACGGTCAGCGCCTCGAGGGGCGCGGTGTGGCCGTAAGCCGAATAGAGCTGGCGGCCGGACCCGCTGAAAATCTCGTGCTTGATAAAGATGGATTTCCCCAGAAAATCAGGGTCGATTTTGACGATCCTGCCGGAAAAGGCCGCCGGTATGCGGATATGTTGATCCAGGATTTTGATCCGGCCCCGGACATCAGCAAAGCTGTATAGGTCCAGGCCTTCATGGTGACCTGGCCTGAGCCCCCCGCCCCCCCACCATTTCTCCAGGGACTGGAACAACATCCCCGGCTGGAAGAGCCATTCTTTAAAATCACCCAGCCGGGTGTGGTTGTGCGCCACCAGATATGCCAAAAACCTGCTCTGGAGATTACTTGAGGTCGGCATGGGGAAACAAGACGATGAGCTGCCGCGAGGAATGCACTTTCGGGCCGCCGTTAATCCTGCACAAACTCCCGGCCATCCTTTAAGGCCATTTCGGCCTTGGCCAGTTGGCGGCCCAGGTAGATGGCGTGGTTGATATCCGAGAGGGCCACGTCCCGGGCGATCTGGTGCTGCAACGACACCGCGGTCTTGCCCCGGTACTCCTTCAGGGTGACATCTTCGAAACGGTGCTCTACTAAAATTCCGCCGTTGTCGAGGGTGATGCGGAAATACCCCATGGGGTCCAGCCGCACCTCAAAGGGGCGCTTGCCGATGATCATCAGGGCCCGGTCCAATTCTTTGGGGTCCAGACCCAGGGAGTGGCTGATCACCACGATGGCTCCGGGTTCCAATTCGGCCTCTTTCGCCACCCTACCCTGAATGGCCAAGAGGCCGTAAAGGTTCATGGGGTAGGCGTCCATGGCGTTGTGAGTGCGGAAGGTAGCGCTCAGGGTCAATTTGCCCTCGAACTTGCGAAAATAGAGGGAAACCAGGCAGGGGCGACCCTCCTTGGCAGTCAGGTCCCGGGCAGTATCCCACAAGGCCACGTAAGATTTACGATCCTCTGAGTCCTGTTTTAGGCGCTCAGCGCATTCGGCCAGGGTGTCAATCTTCTGATGCTTTTCGTTTTCGAAGTAACTTTTTAATCTGTGACCATAGCTATACGTCTCATCTTCCCTGAGAACAGCCCGGAGGATATCAACCTGGTAACGCTCTAGCCGCTCATGGTCAAGGTTTAGTGCCCACAACTCTTCCAAGGTCTTTTC
>JALNYP010000007.1:0-34731 GCA_023229795.1 Syntrophobacterales bacterium | reverse complement strand
TCGGGGTTCTTCCACCACCACCTTGACGTGCTGCAACTCCAGACGGTCGCCCTTCTTCAAGGTTACCCGGCGCCCGAAACGGGTTAATAAGTATAAGACTTCTTTCCAGGCTTCTATGATGCTATCCCGCACCACCACGTGGCCCCGAGGGTTGCTGGGGAAATGCTCCACTTCCACTTCTGGGAGAATCACTCGAAGCCGATCATCCTCTTTGAATCGACATATTAGGGTTTTAAATTTAGTGAAAAAATCTTCGATGTCCTCTATGGTTTTTTGATTCTGCGGGTCCCCCAGTAGATGTATATGAGGAGCTGATTTAAATGCTTCTGGAATTACTAAGGGATCAATTATTCGTTTAGTTTTGAGGATTCTTTGTGGATCGCGATTTCGCTCTACGGGGCGAATTTTATATCGAATCAATGCCCCTGGCACAGGCTCCAGGCCCAACTCAAAGAAATTGTTCAGTTCTTTAAAAGACCCTGAACGATCATTTCCACAAATTAACAATATTCCAATTTGCGGATTGTACAATAAATTCCGCAGCATCTCCCTTAAGCCGTTGCCGTACAGGGTGCCGAAGACCGCGATGGGGCTGGTGGCCGGGTCCAGGTTCACCCCGGCCTGGCGGAAGCGCTCGATTACGTAATCCACTTTGGACCACAGGGTCACCACTCCGATGGTTCCCTGGGGATTGATGATCCTCAATTTGTCGGCGAAATGGAGGGGGATGAATTCCATGGGTCTGTTTATACCAAAAATGAGGACAGATTTATATTGGATTTGGCCGGTTTTCCGCTGACTAGATATTTAGGCGATCTAAGCTACTGCTTGTCATCAGCCTAAACATGCTTATCTTCAAGTCACGCCTAAATCAGCGGCGTAAAAGATTTCCCCATGGTCCAAAAAGTGGTATGATTTTTAGCGGTAGAGATTGCCGTATCCTGGTTGGAGGATACGAAAATTGGTATCAATAATTAATAGGCGCGTACATATTAATGAACTGACATACTTCACGGGATACTTAAAGATTAACAAGGGAGGGCCGGGCGATGATGGCTTTTAAAGAACGGATGTATCTCCGGAGTTTTCAGGAAATCAGCAAGGTCCTGAGTTCCACCCTGTCGGTGGACGAGGTTCTGGATCAGATCGTGCGTCAGATCACCGATGTTATGAACCTGAAAGGGGCCACCATCCGGCTGGTCAATCCCAAGACCAACCGGCTGGAGTTGGCGGCGGCCCATGGGCTGAGCGAGAGGTACCTCAACAAAGGTCCCGTGGACCTGGACCGGAGTATCACCGAGGCCTTGAGCGGCCGGCCGGTGGCCATTTTTGACGCAGTCAACGATCCTCGCATGCAGTATCCCCAGGAAGCCCTGGAAGAAGGGATCGCCACCCTGGTGGCGCTGCCCATGGTGTCCAAGGGCAAGGTCATCGGCGTGCTGCGCCTGGTGACCGCGGAACCCCGGGAGTTCACCATGGAGGAAGTGGATTTTGCCTGCGCGGTGGCGGACCTGGGGGCCCAGGCCATTAGCAACGCCATGATGTACGAAGCCCGCACCAAGGAACTCAACTTCCTCAAGGGCCTGCTGGAAGTCTCCAAGGCGGTCAACTCGGCCCTGGACGTGAAAAAGGTCCTCAACCTCCTGGTGAAGACCGTCACCACCGCCCTGGACATCAAGGGCGCGGGGGTGCGCCTGCTGGATGAAAACCGCCAGCAGATGGCGCTGGTGGCCTCCTACGGTCTGAGCGACCGCTATATCACCAAGGGCCCGGTGGGCACCGACAAATCCATTACCGACGCCATGATGGGCAAGGCCGTGTCCATCTACGACGTGGACTGCGATCCCCGGGCCACCTATCCCAAAGAGGCCGCGGAAGAAGGCATCCGGTCCATCCTGTCAGTGCCCATCAACCTGAAGGGCACGGTCATCGGGGTGATGCGCATCTATACCAGCGAACCCCGGGACTTCAGCGACGATGAGATTACCTTCATCTCCTCTTTGGCCGAGCAGGCGGCTCTGGCCATGGAAAACGCCCGCCTCTACCAGAAACTCAAGGGCGAATATGAGGAGTTGATGGGCGACCTGTACCGCTTCACGGGCTTTACCCGGTTTTAGGCTTGACTGCCAGGGGACCGGACGGCAACCTCCGCACAGAGCTTGCCTCCCGGTCCCCACGGCATGGCGCCTGCGTACTCAACCATCATCCCCTTTGCGGCAATGGCAGAGTCGCTCTGCCGGCAGGAGCACGACACTCCGGCGGGGCCAGGGCTGCTTAGCAATCCTTATCATTGCCGCTCCCCGGAGAACAGATGTCGCATTACTACGAAGAAGACGACCTCGAAAGGTTTGCCGAGATCGGCAAATACCGCCCCGATCTCTATGATAGCTTCATGAACTATTACCAGGGGGTCATGAGCGCCGGCTCACTGACTGTCAGGGAAAAGGCCCTCATCGCCCTGGCGGTGGCTCACGCGGTCCAGTGCCCCTATTGCATCGACGCCTATACCCGGGGATCTCTGGAAGCCGGCTCCAACCTCGAAGAGATGACCGAGGCCATTCACGTGGCCGCGGCCATCCGGGGGGGCGCCACCCTGGTCCACGGCATTCAGTTCCGTAATGCCGCCGCCAAGATCAGCATGTAGGGAAGCCCGCCTCATGCTGCCTTTTGCCCGTAAATTGGAATATCTGGGATATCCCGACCTGAAGGCCGAAAGCGTTAATATTCTGCAGGTCAATCTGGGGTGGCGCTGCAACCAGGCGTGCAAACACTGCCACCTGCTGGCCGGGCCCCAGCGCCCGGAACAGATGACCAAAGACACCATCGACGAGATCATCGAGGTGGTGAGGCGTTGGTCCATCCCCACGGTGGACCTCACCGGCGGCGCGCCGGAACTCAATCCCCACTACGAATACCTGGTGGAGCGCCTGGATCAGGAAGGGACTCATATCCTGACCCGCTGCAACCTGACGATCCTCCTGGAGCCCGGCAAAGAGCACCTGCCGGAGTTTTTCCGGGACCACCGGGTGGAACTGGTCTGTTCGCTGCCGTATTACCAGGAAGACCCGGTGGACCGCCTCCGGGGGGCAGGGGTCTTTCAGAAGAGCCTGGAGGCCTTGCGCCGCCTCAATCGCCTGGGCTACGGGGAATCGCCCGATCTCAGGCTGAACTTGATGTACAATCCGGCGGGTGCATTCCTGCCGCCGGCAGAGGGGCCTCTGGAAGAGGTCTTCCGCCGGGAACTATTGGGGCGCCACCAGATCCGCTTCCACCGGCTGTTTACCCTGCTCAACATGCCCATCGGGCGCTTCAAGGAGTTTTTGAAGCGCTCCAAAATTTATGAGCGCTATATGAGGATGCTGGTTTCCGGTTTCAATCCGGCCACCTTGGCCGGCCTCATGTGCCGATCGCTGCTCAGCGTCGCCTGGGACGGCCGTCTCTTCGACTGCGATTTCAACCAGGCCCTGGACCTGCCCCTCTCTACGGGCCTGCCCCAGACCATCGGCGAATTCGACCTGGACGCCCTGGGCAGGCGCCCCATTCGCCTGGGGGACCACTGCTACGGCTGCACCGCGGGCCTGGGTTCCTCGTGCGGCGGCAAGTTGGCGGAGGGCTAGGAACTGAGAGGGGCGGGGCCGAGGCGCCTTAGCCCCCTCCCCCATCTATCAACCCACCCTTCGAGGGCCAGCGGCGGGTGAGGAAACGCTCGGCCAGGTGGCGGATCAGGCCGAGCCAGTGGCGGCCCGTGGTTTTGAGATTGCCGTGCTGGCGCCATTTACGGCCGGAACTGGCCACCGGCGGCCTCAGCAGGTGGAGGCGGGTTAAGCGTCTGAGCCGGATGACCAGGTCCAGGTCTTCGGGGGGCTGATGGGCGAAGCCTCCCACGGCGAAGAACAGATCCCGGCGCACGAAGATGGCCTGGTCGCCGTAAGGCAGATGGAACAGGCGGCTGCGCCAGTTGGCCCCCCAGGCGATAAACCTGAGGAAAGCGGACCGCGGGGTCAGCCTCAGCTCGAAGGCCCCGGCCCTGACCCGGGAATCGGCCGCGGCCCGGCGCAACGCCGCCAGGCGGGCTGGCGCCAAGAAAGTATCGGCGTGCAGGAAGACCAGCAGGTCTCCCCGCGCCACCCGGGCCCCGGCATTCATTTGAGACCCGCGACCCCGGGGAGCCGTAACCAGGCGCACCTGGGGAAAGGCGGCCGCCACCGCCAGGGTGGCGTCGGTGCTGCCGCCGTCGGCTACAATGATCTCCAGATCAGGGGCCGGGGCCAGAATGGTCAGGGTGGCGCCCAGAATAGGAGCCTCATTGAGGACCGGCAGGATAATGGAGATGATCGGCTGCGGGGGCGGGACTACGCGGCCGGGGCCTTGAGCCGACCCAGGCTCCCGCCGATTCCTGATATTGTGGTTCACCGCATGACCGCCTTGCTCATCATATTTGCCAAGGAACCCCGGCCGGGACAGGTGAAAACCCGTCTCAGCCCGCCGCTGTCCCCGGAGGACGCCACTCAACTTTATCACAGTTTTCTTCTGGATATCCTGGAGGAAATGGTCCGGGTGCCGGAATTGATTCTGGCCCTGGCCTACAGCCCGCCTGGAGCCCGAACCTTTTTCCGGGATCTGGCGCCTCCCGCCACCGACCTGTTCCCCCAGGAGGGCGAGGATTTGGGAGAGCGTATGGCCCGGGCCTTCGACTGGGGTCTAGCGGCCGGGTTCGGCCCCGTTTTGCTGCGAGGCGGCGACGCCCCCGATCTACCGGGGGCCGTGGTCGCGGAGGCCAGGGAGGTGCTGGCGGCAGGGCGGGCCCAGGTGGTCCTGGGGCCGGCCACGGACGGCGGCTATTACCTGGTGGGGCTGGCCGAGCCGCACCCCGGATTGTTCCGGGGACCGGCCTGGTCCAGCCGCACGGTCCTCGCGGATACCCTCGGATTGGCAGAAAAATTGGGGCTCAAGGTCCATCTCCTGCCGGCCTGGCCCGACATCGATACCTATGCCGACCTGCTGGCCTTTCTGGGCCGGGCCCACCCGGCGCCGCAACCGGGCTGGCGCAGCCACCGGCAGGCCCACAGGTTGGCGGGACTGACGGAGGCCCGGAGAGGGGCTGCACAGAGTCGCAATGCCGGGGACCCCGCTTGATTCTCAGAGTCGCCCGGCTGTGCTATAATCAAATGTTATGACCGACCCGCAAGCATCGCCTCATCCCAGAAAAAAGCGGAAAGCCTCCCTGATCCGGCCGCTGCTCTTCCTGCTGCTGCTGGCCTTAGTGATCGCCGTGCAGTACGTTCACCCCGAACAGTACCTGGATAAAGAGCGCCTGCGCCAGTTGGGGGCCGCCCACGGCATCCTGCTGCCCCTGGTCTACCTGATCGTGTGGACAGTAGGACCGCTCTTCATGCCCGGCCTGCCCATCACCCTGGCCGGCGGCATCCTCTTCGGCCCCTTCTGGGGGGTGGTCTATACGGTCTTCGGCGCCACCTTCGGGGCCGGCCTGGTTTTCCTGGTGGCCCGCTACCTGGCGCGGGATTGGGTGGCAGAAAGACTTTCCGGCACCCGGCTCATGAGCCTGGACGACAAAGTGGCCCGGCACGGCTGGAAGGTCGTGGCCATCTCCCGGCTGATTCCGGTCTTTTCCTTCTCCTTGCTGAATTACGCTTTCGGGCTCACCCGGGTGGCTTTCTGGCCCTACCTGGGGGCCACCTTCGTCTGCATGCTGCCCACCACCATCGCCTACGTGTATTTCTCCAGCAATATCCTGGATATTTTTGCCGGGCGGATTTCCCCGGGATTAATCATCGGTGTGGTATTGGTGAGCGCGGTGAGTCTTATCCCGCTGGTCTACAAGAAATGGAAGGCCAGGACCGGGGAATCCATCGATCTGTGACCGCAGCGGCAGGGACGGTCACGCCCCGCGCTTACGAATAGAGCCTTTCCTTCTTCTCTAAGAACAACCTGAAATCATCCCCGGATAATCTTATCCACCTGGATGTCGTGGGCCTTTAAGAGTTTCCAGAGGGTCACCCGGCTGATGCCCAGGAGACGGGCGGCCTCGCTCTTCTTACCCCCGGCTTCGTTGATGGCGTCGATGAGGCGCTGGCGCTCGTCCAGCCCCCGGCCGGCCCGGGTCGCCGGGCGGACCCGAGCGGCGCGTTCCGGCTTGGGCTGGAAGGAGGCCGGGAGGTGTTCCGGCAGGATGGTCCCTTCGGCACACAGGACAAAGGCGTACTCGATGACGTTGATGAGTTCCCGGACGTTGCCGGGCCAATCATGGGAGTTGAGCAGGCCCAGAACCTCGTCGCTGACCCCGGTGAGGGGTTTGCGGGTCTGGCGCCGGGCCCGGTTGATGAAGGCCTTGACCAGAAGGGGGATATCCTCCCGCCGTTCCCTTAACGGCGGCAGGTGGATAGGAATAACCCCGATACGGTAGAAGAGGTCTTCCCGAAATCTCCCCGAGGCCATAAGCCGGTGGAGGTCTTTATTGGTGGCGGTGATGACCCGGACATTGACGGGGATAGGGGCATGGTCGCCCACTTTCTCAATGATCTTCTCCTGGAGCACCCGCAGCAGCTTGGCCTGGGTCGGCATGGGCAGGTCCCCCACTTCGTCCAGGAAGATGTCACCGCCGTTGGCGGCCTCGAAGCGCCCTACCCGCGTCCGGTCAGCGCCGGTGAAAGCGCCTTTGACGTGGCCGAAGAGCTCGCTTTCGAGCAAGGATTCGTTCAACGCGGCGCTGTTCACCTTGATGAAAGGTCCCTGGCAGCGGGGGCTAAGGCGGTGGATAGCTGCGGCCACCAACTCTTTGCCGGTGCCCGACTCGCCGTAGATCACCACCGGGGCCTCGGATTGGGCGGCGCTGGAGATCAGGGTGAACAACTGCACCATGACCGGTGATCGGCCGATGATGCCGTGAAAGGCGTCTTCCTGATTCAACTCCTGGCGCAGGCGGGAGATGAACAGATGCATCATGTCCGGCGACTTGGCCGGCAGATCGTAAGAGACTTCCTCCCGGCTGAGCTCCCGGCGCAGATGCGAGATGACCCGCTCCTTGGCCTCCACCTCGCTCAAATCGGTGAGATTCTCCACCCCGGCCACCACCTTGCCGGACCGGTCTTTGAGAACCGCGGCGTTCTTCATCACCGGCAGGGGAGTGCCGTCCTTCCGTTCCAGGACGCACTTGCGCCGCCGCACCGAGCCCCGCCGGAAGAGCTCGCATTCCCTCCTCCCCCCCGGAAACACCGAATCCAGGCAGGTATGGCACTTGAGGATGGTACAGGGCTGGCCGATAAGTTCATTCCGGCTGTAGCCGGTGATCTGCTCCATGGCCAGATTGACCGACAGGATCACCCCTTCCACGTCCACCACCAGCAAGCCGTCCATCATGGTGTCGATGACGGTCTTCCAGAATTGCTCCTGGCCTTCTTCAAACAAGGCTTCCTGGGCCAATATCAGCCTATCCGGCAAGGGTTTTCCGGCCATGGCGGCCTCCCGTAGAAAATTGGGTCCGGCAAGAGCCCAAAAAGTTAAGGGTTAACAGTTAACACGCTTACGTTTGTTAATTATAAACGATTAACATCAGGCCGCCAAGATAATATAATATTTTCTAAAATGCGTCTAGGTACGAACCTCGATTAGTCAGCCATAGGTGGGCAAAATAGACTAAGTAGCTGAATTAATAGTAAATCTTAGCGCCACCCGGGTCTTGTAAACAATTTATTTTTCATTGGCATTATATTTGCTTAGGGTTACCTCTATTGATTCCTATCGCACTGTTCGGGAGGAGAATTATGTTTAAGAAAATTTTGGTTCCTTTGGACGGCTCGGAATTGGCAGCAAAAATCCTGCCCCAGGTGGTGAACCTGGCCAAGTGCCACGGCGCCGAGGTAGTGCTGGTGAATGTCTACCCGGATTGGGGTGAGCCGACTTCTGAAGAGGTCAAGAAGGTCATTGAAATTGAGGTCAATAACTGCAAAACCGCGCTGGCGACTGCAGCCAAAGACCTGGAAGCTCAAGGCTTGAAGGTCACCCAGGACTGTATCACCGGAGATCCTGCCCAAAAGATCATCGCCTATGCTGAGGACAAGGATATGGACCTCATCGCCATGGCGACCCATGGCATGGGCGAAGTGGCCTGGGTCCTGGGCAGCGTGGCCGAAAAGGTAGTGAGCCATGCCACGGTGCCGGTGCTGCTCTTCCGGGTGTTGGGAGCCAAAAAACCGTTACTGAAGACGGATTTTCTGGACCTGCTGGAGCGGGGGATTCCCTGAGACCCCAATAAATCAGTCGCAAAAGTCAGGGCATCTTGGGTCAGTTGCTGCCTGTGCCTGACCATATTTTTTTATATCATTATTAGGAGGAATACATGCGGAAGAAAACTTTACTCATCGTGGGCTTCTTTGTCGCCCTGGCCGTAGTAGCCACCCTGGTGCTGGCGGAACCGTCCCTGGCCGGCAAACTCGAAGAAGCTATTGCCAAAACCCCTGTGGGCACCGGCCCGGGCATGATCCACTCCGACATGCCGAAAGGATTCATGGGGATTCCGGGCGCCCCCCATCATTTCTGGCTTTTTTATATCCTCTGGGGTATTTGGGTAGGCTGGATCTTCTCGTCGGTGGGCGCCTTCGGCGGCATCATGGCGGGCGTCGGGCACATCAGTGTCTTCGGACTGTCGGATTACGCCACCAGCTTTAAAAAAACCAGCCCCACGTTGAACAAGATGATGACTGATTCCATCCGCACCAGCAATCAATATCTGGTGGGATTATCGGCCTTGATCTCTTCCTTTACCTATTACCGCATGGGACGACTGGTGCTCCCCCTGGGGTTATGTTTGGCCATTGGCGGCATCCTCGCCGGCTACCTGGTGCCGCTGCTCACCGTCGGCAAAATGAATGTCAGCACCTACGTGGGTTTCTTCGGGATCATCGTCTTTGCCGTCGCCTTTGTGCTCTTCTATGAAACCACCCCTGCGGGCCAGAAGAAAAAGAAGGCAGCCAAGGCTGCGGCCAAGGCCTTTGAAGAGGCCCATATCAAGAAATCCAGCGAGGTGAGCGCTGAGCACGCTAAGGGGGTACAGGTCACCCATTGGGGCCTCTCCAGAATCGCTTTTACTTTTTATGGTCAGGAATTTTCTTTCAATCCTCTCTGGCCCCTCCTGGGCGGATTCGTCATTAACGGTATCTCGGCCCTGATCGGAGTGGGGGGCGGCTTCCTTTATGTGCCTTTCCTCACCTCAGTGGCGGGACTGCCCATGTTTATCGTAGCCGGCACCTCGGCCCTGGCGGTGCTGGTCGGCATGATTGTCAATATTTTCAACATGATGGTGGTCCGGCAGGTGCCCGTGGATTTCCTGTTGATCGGCACCGAACTAGTGGGTATTGCCATCGGCTCCGTGTTAGGCCCGATGACTTCTAAAAAGATCCCCGAGGTCTGGCTGAAGCGCATCTTTGTAATTCTGGCGGTATACGTGGGCATCGGTTATCTGACCAAGGGCTTTATGGGTCACTCCATTTTGCCGGGAATGTAAGCGGCAGTGAAGGGCATGGGGCCGGCGCAGCCGGCCCCATCGAGAAAATTTATGGATATGCACCCGGTCTTTCGATTTTTCGACCCCTGCCTTATCTGGTTTTACCGGATTACGGGCTACGCCCCTGCGGACTTCGTGATCGGCACCTTTGTCCTGGCCCTGCTGGCTGTGGTCCTGGGGAATGTTACCGTAGGGCTGGCCCTTCTGATTGGCAAGCGCCACATGGACCGGGCCACGGCGGAGGCGCAGAAATACCAATCTCTGTCTATGGATGCCCTGGCCAGCGGCGACCGGCAGTCTTATGAAGCCACCAACCGGTTGGCCAACGACGCCTTCGGCAAGACGTTTTACACGCAGATCGCCTTCTCCGGGGCCTTCCTGTGGCCCATCTGCGTCGCCCTGGCCTGGATGCAATACCGCTTCCAGGATTTGGCGTTTCCCATTCCCTTTATCGGGCTCTCCCTGGGTTACATCGGGATATTCATTTTGCTCTATATCCCGGCATATATCCTGTTTAAGAAGGCCAAGCACAAGCTCCCGTTCTTCCGGCGGATCAAAAGCGTCCTGAACAGCTATACCCCTAAGGTACAGCACCAGGAATAAAGGTTAATCTACAATTTATGGTTTGATCGCTCTTGGATTGTCATGGCAAAAAAGTCTAAAGCCCTGACTCGCATCAGTCAAATAACAAGGAGAAGAAGCATATGGGACTGAAAGAAGCCATGGCCGCCATTGCCGCAAAGCCTAAGGACCAATTGACTTATACGGATGTGGCGGATACCTATGTTTATTACGTCCGGGTGGATTTTGATCCGGTGGGCATCAAGTTCTGCATGGATGAGGCCGAAGTCGCCAAGTACAAAATCAACGCCAAAGCCAAGGCCAAGCTGACCTATTGCCAACACCTGGCCATGGCCCGGGGCGGGCATAAGGCCATGTTCATGCCTGCCAATATGCTATTGTGCGAAAATGCCGAACCGGTATTCGGTTTCCGGGAACTGGACAAGGAAAAAGACACCAAGCGGCACATGAAATATCTGCGCAACGAGGAACTGGCCTGGCAGGCGCCGGTGGGCAAGGCCAAACTCCCCTTGGGAAAGTGCTACGGCATCTATACCGCGCCGCTGGCCACTTTTGACGAAGCGGGCCTCGATCCGGATATCGTGTTCTTTATGCTCCTGCCGTATCAGGCTTACCACGTTCTCAACGACTATATGGCGGCCAACGGCCGCAGCAGCCTGACCTTTAATCACACGCCCAATTCGGCGGTATGCTCCGGTTCGGTTTGGGCCTACGTCAATAACACGGCCAATATGACCACCATGTGCGCCGGCAGCAAGACTTCCGGCAAAAGCGATATGTCCATGTTGAATCTTTTTATCCCCGGGTCTCAGATCAAGGCCAGCGCGGCCCAATTTCTGCGGCGCATCTCCGAGACGGGCGGCCCCTCCGTTCTGGGCAAAGGCGGCGAACCCTGGCCGGGCATGGATGTCTGTAAAGGTTGCCCGCTGTTCAAATACGAAGCGGTATGAACCAACCTGTTGGTTGGCATTAAAAAATGGCGGCCAAACCCTTCATGGTGAGGCCGCTTTTTTGTTCTGACTCAGACTAATCTCAACCCTATGAATCGGATAAACTGGTTTATGGCCTGACCCCCTGGAAGATTGCATCTGGTTTTACTTATCTAAACATTATTTTGATATAGTTTTATTGGGCAAAATTTCGCAGAGGTTTAGATTTATGGCAACAGAAGTTTATAGTATCTGCTTCATGTGCACCGTGCGCTGTCCCATCCGGGTCCTGGTGGAAAACGACGACGTGAAGTGGATCGAAGGCAACCCCTTTGTCCCGGGCATCGAAGGCGCCCTGTGCGCCAAAGGCTCCGCGGGGCTGGCCCTGCTGCACGACCACGAACGGCCCCAGTATCCCATGATCCGCACCGGTCCCCGGGGCTCGGGGCAGTGGCGCCGGGCCACCTGGAACGAAGCCCTGGACTACGCGGGCGATAAACTCAAGGGCATCATCAAGCAGCACGGCGCCCAGAGCGTGGTCTTCGGGGAACGCACCAATCTCAATACCCACATCAGCAAGACCTTCATGAAGGCCATCGGCTCCCCCAATCATTTTACCCATGACGCCTTGTGCAAGGGGTCGGTGAATACGGCCTTCCGCAGTCTCACGGGCTACACCGACGCCCAGGTGGGGGTGGATTACGCCAATACCCGCTACATCGTCATGTATGGCCGCAACCTCTTCGAATCCCTGGAGATCAAGGCCATTAACCACCTGTTGAACGCCCTGGAGAGGGGTGCCAAGCTCATCTATATCGACCCCCGGGTCAGCATCACCGCCACCAAGGCCGACCGCTACCTGATGATCCGGCCCGGCGCCGACCTGGCCCTGAATTACGCCCTGATCAATATCATTTTAAAGGAACGGCTCTACGACGCGCAATACGTCCGGCGCTGGGTCAAGGGCCTCAAGGAACTGCAGGCCTTCGTGGAACCTTACACGCCGGCATGGGCCGAAGCCGAGACCGGCATCCCGGCCCGCGAGATCGTCACCCTGGCCCGGGAAGCGGCAGAGGCCAAACCCGCGGTGGTCTTTCACTATGGCTACCGGGGCGCGCACCATCCCAACGAAATCTATTTCCGCCGCTCGCTGATCATCCTCAACGCCTTGATGGGCTCCATCGAGGCCAAGGGCGGGCTCTTCTTCAAGAAAGGCCCCCAGGCCGCGGGCTGGGGCGACCTCCGGAAATACTCGGATCAAGATTTTCCCAAGATCAAGGCGCCGCGCTTCGACGGCTCCGGCCAGGACCGGTTCCCCATTGCCGACGCCTCCCACGGCAATCCCCAGATGCTGCCCCACGCCATCTTGAATGAAGACCCCTATCCGATCAAGGCCCTGATAATCAACCGGTTCGACCCGCTCCAGTCCATTCCCGCCAGCGCCACTACTAAAAAGGCCTTGGACAGACTGGACCTCATTGTTACCATCGACATTAATTTTAGTGAAATCGCCTGGTACTCCGACCTCATCCTGCCCGAATCCATCTATCTCGAACGGGCCGATTCCATCCAGGCGGTCTCGGGGCTCAAGCCTCAGCTCTTTATACGGCGGCAGGCGGTGAGCCCCCGCTACGACACCCGTCCCGCCTGGCAGATCCTTAAGCAACTGGCCGAGCGCCTGGGGGTAGGCCGCTATTTCCCCTACGAGACCATCGAGGACATCTGGAGTTTCCAGCTCCGGGACCTGGGGGTGAAGATCGAGGACTTTGATGCCAAGGGCTTTGTATCTTTGACCGACCAGGCGCTCTGGTGGGACCGGGAAAAGGGCCTCACGTTCAAGACGCCTTCGGGGAAATTCGAGTTGGTCAGCCCCTTGCTGGAGAGCCGCGGCTTTCCGTCCTTTCCGCCCTACAATCCGGCGCCCCGCTCCAACCATGGCACCTTCAAGCTTATGGTGGGCCGGACCGCCTCCCATACCAATGTCTCGACCCAGAACAACCTTTACCTGAGCGAGCTGGTGCCGGAAAACGTCTTGTGGATCCACGCGGAGGCGGCCAACCGCCTGGGGATCCAAGATGGGGAGTTGGTGGAGGTCACCTCGCTCCAGGCGAGTTCCCGGATCAAGGCCAAGGTGACGGAACTCATCCATCCCGAGGCGGTCTTCATGCTGCACGGGTTCGGGAAAACCGTACCGGCCCAGACCCGCTGCTACCATAAAGGCGCGTCCGACGCCCTGCTCCAGGAAAACACCTCGGACCGGGTCGGCGGCAGCCCGGCCCTGGATGAGACCCTGGTGCAGGTGCGGCCGGTGCAGTAATTGCAGGTGCGGCCGGCGGCTGCTGCGCCCCTGCCGCTCCCCAGAGATTTTTGGGAGAATTTAGATGAGTCGATATTTCCTGTTGCAAGACCAGAGGCGCTGCATCGGCTGCTTAAGCTGTGAAGTCCATTGCAAGAGCTATAAGGGGCTGCCCCCGGGTCCCCGGCTCGGCCAAATCATTGCCGTGGGCCCTAAGATGAAGGGAGCCTCGCCTCGCATGGGCTTTGTCTTCATGGCGTGCTTTCATTGCGCCGATCCCTGGTGCGTCCCCGTTTGCCCTACCGGGGCCATGCGCAAGCGCCCCAAAGACGGCATCGTTTACGTGGAGCAGTCCCTCTGCGTAGGGTGCAAGTCCTGCATTACCGCCTGTCCCTGGGGAGCCCCCCAATGGCACCCCCAGATCGGCAAAGTGGTGAAATGCGACTACTGCATGGACCGCATCGACCTGGGGTTACAGCCGGCCTGCGTGTCCAAGTGTGTCACCCACTGCCTCCACTTCGGGGCCGCCGACCAATTGGATCCCTCCCGCCGGGAACGCCTGGCCAAGGCCGTGGCGTTTGAAATGGACCTCGTGGTCAGCGCCCGCTAGGAGTTCAGCCGATGCTAGCCAACCGCTACCCTCTGCTCCAGGTTAATATTTTCACCTTCCCCGGCAAGGCCACCCAAGAGGCCGAAGCCGTGCGCCAGGCCTTTATCGACAACTTGAAACAGCGATCCTTCGATGAACTGGGGCCTTTGGATGTCCAACTGGTGGGTTGGCGGGGAATCGAGGGTCGGGACGTTATGGCGGAAGTGCGCTACGAGGGCTTCTCCAGCCTGTACGAACTGGTCACCCCGGATATGGTCCCCAGGATCATCCAGAGTCATCTGGAAGAACACCGGCCCGTCCGGCGCTGGGTGGTGGGCAAGGATTTCGAAGCCTACTATGAACTTCAGAAGATGTATGTCTCCGAATTGCTGGGGAAGATCGACCCTCAGTGTCTGGGAGAGTACCAGGATTACGACGGCTACAAGGCCCTCCTATCCTTTTATAGCCAGGGCTTTGATTCTTTCCTGCAAAAAGTGGTGGCCGCGGGGTTGTGTGAATTCTCCCGGATCACCAGCGCGGCCTTCGGCTCCGCCTGGTGCGAACTGCGGGTGGAAAAACAGCGGCCCATCCTCGTGGTGAACGCCGCCCCGCCCTCTCCCCAGGCCCTCTGCGAAATCCTGCTGCTGGAAGGAGTGCCCCACCAGGTCCTGGAGGGTATCCTCCTGGCCGCCAACACGCTGCAGGCCGAAGCGGTGATTGTATATCTGCCTGCCGAGGCCACCCTGGCCCGGGAACGGCTGCGTTATGCCTGGAAAAAGTTATTGGCAGGCAATGTCCTGCCGCCGTCCCTGAAACCCATTGATCTGGAAATACTCAGCGGCGAGGCCCGGTTCCTGGTGGAAGACGAAGGCCTGTTCATCCAGCACCTGCACACCATCATGCCGAAGTCCTTCTATGAGAAATATCCCAATCCCACCTTCCTGTTCCATGGCCTGGCCACCATCGCCTCACTGCCCTTCATCGCCCAGACCCCGGTCTCCTGGTTCCGTAAGCTGAGAATAGCCTGCGCCCCGGGCACCGTGATTTTCCGGCTCATGGGGGCCGTGGAGCAGCCCGGTTTTGTGGAGGTGCCCCTGGCGGCGACCCTGGAAGACGTGATTAACGGCGTGGGCGGCGGTTTCCGCCACGGGAGAACTCCCAAGGCCATCCTGGTGGGAGGCACCCTGGGCGGCATCTTTCCCCCCAATTTCCTCAAGATCAGCCTATACCACGAGGTCCTCAGGGAACTGGGGGCCTCCCTGGCTCTGGCCTCTATCCAGGTTCTGGACGAAAAGGATTGTATCGTCTCTTTGGTGCGCCAGCAGATAGACTTTCTGCTGGACCAACCCGGGGCGCAGTGTTCCACCTGCCGCCCATCTCTCCTGCGCATCCGGGATCTGCTGACGGATATCGCCGACGGTGAAGCCGCCGAGGACACCCTGGGGGAGCTAAAAACCGAATGCGAGCGCCTGAAACTCAAAGGGGGCTGCCAACTGGGCCGCCAGGCCGTCAACCCTATCCTGACTTCGCTCCAGTTCTTCCCCGATGAATATCGGATGCACACGGACAACAAGAACTGTCCGGCCCGGGTCTGCGCCAAGCTCCTGCCGGCCCCTTGCCATCTGGCCTGCCCGGTGGGCATCGACATCCCCAGCTACATAGCCCTGGTGGGGCAGGGACGTTTTATCGAGGCCCTGGAAGTGATCCGCCAGGATAACCCCTTCCCCTGGGTGTGCGGCCTTGTCTGCCCCCACCCGTGTGCGCGGACCTGTGTCCGGGGCCACCTGGATGAGCCCCTGAACATCAAATATCTTGAGGCCTTTGTGGCCGACTATGCCGCTCGTCACGGTGAATATCTCCCCCTGACGCCGAAGCCGCCCAACGGCCATAAGGTCGCCATTGTGGGCTCGGGCCCCGCGGGCCTGTCCTGCGCGCATTTCCTGGCCCTCAAGGGCTACCAGGTAACCATTTTCGAGGCTATGCCCGAGGCCGGCGGCCTCTTTGTAGCCGGCATCCCCGAATACCGCCTGCCCCGGGAGGTGGTGCGCAAGGAAATCGAACTCATCCGCTCTCTGGGAGTGGAAATCAAGACCGGCTTCACGGTAGGCGCCATCGCCACCCTGGATGAGCTGCGCCAGCAGGGTTATCGAGCCTTCTTTCTGGGCCTCGGGGCCCATCTGGGCTATAAACTGAAGATCGAAGGGGAAAACGATTTTCCCCAGGTTTACGATGTCATCACCTTCCTGCGCCAAGTCAACCTGGGAGACAAACAGCGGCCCGCCGACCGCGTGGTGATCATCGGCGGCGGCAACGCCGCCATGGATGCGGCCCGCACCTGCGTGCGCCTGGGCTGCGAAGAAGTCCACGTCTCCTACCGCCGCACCCGGAAAGAGATGCCGGCGCATCCCGAAGAAGTGGAGATGGCCCTGGAGGAAGGGGTCCGGATCCATTTCCTCACGGTACCCATCAAGGTCGGAGGCAACGGCCGGGTCGAGTATCTGGAATGCCTCCAGGCCGAATTGGGCCGGCCCGACGCCAGCGGCCGCCGCCGCCCCATCACCCTCCCGGACAGCAACTACCGCATCGACGTGGGCGCGGTGATCACCGCCATCGGTCAGCAGCCCGACCTCTGCCCCTTCCCCCAACCGCCGGTGAACACCAGCCCCTGGTGCACCATCATTACCGACCGGGGCAATACCCGGACCAACGTGCGGGACATCTTCGCGGGCGGCGATTCGGTGACCGGGCCGGCCACTGTGGTCGAGGCCATTGCCGCGGGCAAACAGGCCGCCCTGGATATCGACCATTATCTCTCCGGGGCTACCGGTCCCTCCCCCGCGCTCACTATCCAAAAACGCCGGAGAGTGCCGTTCCTGGCGATCCCGGCCGAGACCAAGATTGCCAACCTACAGGTGCCCACGCCTTTTCTGGACATGGAGCAGCGCCGGAGCAATTTTGCCCGGGTTGAACAGGACTATACCCCGGAGCAGGCGCAGAAGGAGGCGCAGCGCTGCCTCAGGTGCGATATCTGCATCCGCTGCGGCGCCTGCGAGCGGGTCTGCCGGGACACGATGCAGGTGTATGCCTTGAAGTTTACCCAGATCAGCACCACCGAACGGATGCTCAGCGACTACCAACGGGCCCGGGAACGCTGCATTGCTTGCGGCGCTTGCGCTCTGGCCTGCCCCACCGGCGCCATTGACTATATCGAAGCCCCGGACCATCGGGAAATCCGGCTCTGCGGCACGGTCTTAAACGAACTGGAGGCCCCCGCTTGCCAGGGATGCGGCGGGCCGCTGCCGCCGGCCCGTTACCTGGAATATGTCAGCGCCCACAGCGACACGGAAATGGGCAAACAGGTGCTGCGCCGGTTCTGTTCCACCTGCGCCCGGGAAAAACGCGCCCTGGAGTTTGTCAAGTTCTGAGATCCATGGTAGAGTTTACGGGGGAGGATGAGGGCTGCCCGCCTAAGACAGCCCCGTCCTCCCCCACGTTCGTTTCAGGATGGCGATGATGCCGAGAACCGGCAAGACTTGGATCACTCTGGCGCTCCTGCTGATCTTCCTCCTCTACGTGCCCCCGGCCCAGGCCCAACTGCGCGTCAAGAGAAATCCCCGGGGCGCGGGGCGCGTCCAGCACCTCAACGAGGTGGAGCGGCGGATTTACCAGCTCACCAATGCAGAGCGCCGCAAAAGGCACTTGTCCCCCCTGGACCGTGATAATACCCTGGTGGAAACCGCCCGGGCCCACAGCGACGACATGCTGCGGCGGGACTACTTCAGCCATGTCGACCCGGATGGAAAAACTCCCCAGCAACGTATCGCGCCCGCCTATTCCCGCACTATTGCCCGGGCGGGGGAAAATATCTGGGGCGGCCACGGCTACGATTATTCCGACAGCAAGCTCACGGCCCGGGTCATTATGGATAGTTGGATGAGTTCGCCGGGCCACCGGGCCAACCTCCTCAACCCCGATTATACGCATTTGGGAGTGGGGGTGTCGGTCCAGGGAAAAGAGATTCGCGCCACCCAGAACTTTGTGACCAGATGATGATAAAGATGCGCCATAAGATGTGAATGCTTTGTCATGGTGGGAGCAACCCGGCGGGTCGCCCCTCACTCATAGAAAGAAATGAATCCATCTATCATGGAAAATTCAAGTACTCTTCCCACCAATTGGTCGGAAAAGATCCTTTCCGAATGCATCGGCGAGGAGCTGCCCCCCTGCCAGGCCGCCTGCCCCCTGGATATCCGGGTGCGGGAGAAGCTGCGCTTGATGCAGGCGGGGGACCTGGCCGGGGCCCTGGCCGTGGTTCTGGAGCGCTGCCCCTTCCCCGGCATCTTGGGCCGCATTTGCACCCATCCCTGTGAGGCGGCCTGCACCCGCAACTCCCTGGATCAGCCCATCGCCATCGCCGGGTTGAAGCGCTACCTGGCGGACCTGGACCCCGACGCCGTCTTTAAGGCCGCCCCGGGGCCGCAGCGGCCGCAGCGGGTAGCCGTGGTGGGCGGCGGCCCCGCCGGACTCCTGGCCGCTTATGACCTGCGGCGCTGCGGCTATCCGGTCACCCTGTTCGAAGCCGAACCGGAGCTGGGCGGGGCCCTGCGCCTCTATATCCCGGCGTACAAACTGCCCCGGGAGGTCCTGGCCCGGGAAGTGAGCGTGGTGGAGAAGTTAGGGGCGGAGGTGCGCCTGCGCTCCCGGTTGGGCCGGGATATCCATCTGGAAGACCTGCGCCGGGATTTCGCCGCGGTCTTCCTGGGTTTGGGAGCTCACAAGAGCCTGCGCCTCCAAATCCCCGGCGAAGACCTGGAGGGGGTGATGGACGGCTTCAACTTCTTGAAGGCTGTCAACTCCGGGGAGCAACCGCGGGTGGGCCGCCGGGTGGCGGTCATCGCCGGCGGCAAAGCCGCGCTGGATATGGCCCGCACCGCCTGGCGGCATGGCGCTCAGGAGGTCCATATCCTCTACCGCCGCAGCGAGGCCCTTATGCCGGCCCTGGCGGCAGACGTGGAGGAAGCCCGGGCGCAAGGGGTCCAGTTTCACTTCCTCACCCTGCCGGTACGCCTCCGGGGCGACGGGCGGGTGCAGGCGCTGGTGGCTCAAGAGACCGTTTTGGGCGAACCCGACGCCCGCGGGCGTCTCTGTCCGGTGCCCGTGCCCGGCTCCGAGTTCACCCTGGAGGTGGACACGGTGATCACCGCGGTGGGCCAGACCGCGGACTTTGGCTTCTTCGGGCCCGGGCTGGCCTTTGACACCGCCACCATCTTTCGGCTGGCCACGGACCCGGTGACGCTGGCGACCCAGATACCGGGAGTCTATGGCGGCGGCGACCTGGCCACCGGGCCGAAGAACGCGGTGGAAGCCATGGCCGCGGGGCGCCGGGCCGCCCTGGCCATCCACTGCGCCCTCTCGAATCAACCGCTCCCCGAGGAGTTGCCGCCTCTCGGCAGCCGCAGCACCCGCCTCGTGGTCGAGACGCGCGGCCTCGCGTTAACGAGCCGCGCCACAATGCCCGATCTCAGCCCCGCAGAGCGCCTGGCCCAGCCGGAGGCCGAAGTGGAACTGGGCTTCAGCGCGGCCGCGGCCCAAGCCGAAGCCGGCCGCTGCCTGATCTGCGTCTGTTCCCGGTGCGTCACCAACTGCACCTTTTTGCAGCACTACGTGGAGCACTTCCCCTTTACGGAAAAGGAATTGGTTCGGCTGCTCCATGATCGGGGCGCCGCCGACCCCCTGCTCCCCTACTCCTGCCATTACTGCGGCCTCTGCCAGGCGGTATGCCCCCAGGACCTCCACGCCGGAAAGTCTTGCCTGGCGGCCCGGGAGGGGTTGGTAGCCAGGGGCCAGGGACCCCTACCCCAACACAAGGGCATCCAGAATTATGTCAAGTGGGGCAGTTCTTCCACCTTTGCTGTGAGCCGCCCGGACCCGGCCACCGGCAAGGCGACCCGGGTCTTTTTCCCGGGCTGCTCCCTGGCGGGGCATTTCACCGCAGTAGTGAAGGCGGCCTACGCCCACCTGCGCCAAAGGTTGCCGGATACGGGGATTATGCTCAATTGTTGCGGCGCCCCCAGCTATTTCATGGGAGAAAAAGACGTCATGCTGCGGATCATCGGCAACGTGCGCGGCGAACTGGAGAAGCTGGGGACCCAAGAAATTATCGTGGCCTGCCCTCACTGCCACCAGACCTTTAACGAATTTCTGCCGGAAGTTAAAACCCGTACTATCTATGAAGTGCTGAACGAAATCGGCCTGCCCGACGGCGCCGCCAACCTCACGCCGGGCATCTTCAATATCCAGGATGCCTGCGGCACCCGCCAGGCCCCCCAGGTCCACGCCGCGGTGCGGCAACTGGTTAAGGACCTGGGCCATACTATCGAAGAGATGGAGCATAACCGCGAGCGCAGCATCTGCTGCGGCTCCGGCGGCATGGTGCCCGCAGTAGCCCCGGAGCTGGCCAAGCGCATGACCGATTTCTGCCTGTCCGAAGCCACCCGGGACCTGGTCACCTACTGCGCCTCCTGCCGGGCCCGTCTGTCCAAAGCAGGGCACCCCACCCTGCACGTGCTGGACCTACCCTTCAACCCGAACTGGCCGCAGACCAAAACCGCGCCGCCGCCCCATAACTTACTGCGCTGGTGGCGCCGCTGGCGGCTGAAACAATATTTGGGGAGGGGGTAGTTTGGGGGGAATGGGCCACAGTCCAATGGCCCCTATACTTACCAAAGATTCCCCCAAACCCCACCGCCAACCTCTTAAGCCAAGGTGGCACCGGCATCTCGCCGGTGTAGGAATACATGACAGGAGATTGAAAATGAGGAAAAAATCGCCTCACCAGACCAAGGAATGGGTCGTTTATCTTACCGACACCCCGGTTGGGCCGCTCAAGCTCTCTTTTTCGGAGCGGGGCCTCGCCGCCCTGGAATTCGCCGGAGAGGAATCGGCCCCGCCACTCCAGCCGGATTCACCGCCAGCGCACCTGCAGCCGCTCATCGAGAAGGCTAAACAGGAATTAACCGCTTATTTTAATGGTGCCCCCGCCGATTTTGATTCAATCACCCTGGACCCGCAAGGCACCCCGTTTCAACTCCGGGTCTGGCAGGAACTGCGGCGCATCCCCCGGGGCAAAACCATCTCCTACGGCGAGTTGGCCCGTCGGGTGGGCAACCCCAAGGCCTGCCGGGCCGTGGGCCAGGCCAATGGCCATAACCCCCTGCCCCTGATCGTGCCGTGCCACCGGGTCATCGCCGCGGATGGCAGCTTGGGGGGCTTCAGTTCGGGCCTGGACCACAAGCGCTGGCTGCTGCGCCACGAAGGAGCGATGTAAGGCGGTTGTCAGCTCTTTATTGGTGCCTGGGACGCACCCTACATCTTTCATAGGCGGGACGCCAGTTTTCTTTTACTGATAACTGGCAACTGCCTTTAAGGTTTGCAGCTCCGGCAGGGGCTGTAGCCCAATAGGTAGGCCTCTTTGAGCGAGGTGAAGCGCAGCCGGTTGGCTGGGGCCATCTTGGCGGCCAGGGGGCACTGGGGGCGGTGCAGTCTGAAGGTATTGCGGTTGCCCAGGTAGGAGGGTTCGTCCTGTTTGAGGAGTTGCAGCCAGATGCCCCGGTTAGCCCCAATGGCCTCCTGCTGGGCCGCCAGCAGGAGGTCCCCATAACGCCCATTAGGAGCGATGACATAGACCCGGGCCAGGCCCCGGCGCACCAGTTCGGCGTTCACCAAAGTCCGGTCCGGCAGGAAGATATAGGCCAGCAGGCGGCCGTAGTGATCGTAGTGCAGCCGGTCGTACTCCAGATGCACCTGCCGGTTCAGGGTGAGGCCGGTCAGAGCCGCTTTGGCCTTATGGGCCAGGAAGTCCGCAGGATGGCCGTCCCGCTCCATTTCCGGGGCATCCAGCCCCAGGACCCGCACCCTAAGGCCTCCCGCCAGTTCCAGGCTGTCCCCGTCAATGACCCGCACCACCAGGGCCTCCTGGGGTGGACCGGCGGGTTGGCCCCCGCAGGCGCTCAACCCCGCCAGGAGAATCAGGCTAGAAATTAAGGACGCCCACCACGGGGAAATTCTCTTGTTTGAGCCGTTGGGCAAAGTAGGGAATCGTCTCCTTCAGACCGGCTTCCAGGGGCACGGTGGGCTGCCAGTCCAGCAACTCCCGGGCCCGGGTGATATCGGGCCGGCGCCGCCCCGGATCATCCGGCGGCAAGGGGCGGTGAATGATGGTGGACGGGGTTTTGATCAAACTCAGGACCTTTTGCGCCACCTCCAGGATGGTGTACTCCCCCGGGTTGCCCAGGTTGACGGGATCGAACACCCCGTCCCGATTCATCAGCCGCACCAGGCCCTCCACCAGGTCGGACACGAAACAGAAAGACCGGGTCTGCTGCCCTTCCCCATAGAGGGTCAGGTCCTGGCCGGTGAGGGCCTGGACGATGAAATTGCTGATGACCCGGCCGTCGTTTAAGGCCATCCGGGGCCCGAAGGTGTTGAAGATGCGGGGCAGGCGGGTATCCACCCCGTTCTGGCGGTGATAGTCCATCATCAGGGTTTCGGCTACCCGTTTACCCTCATCGTAGCAGCTTCGGATGCCGATGGAGTTCACGTGCCCCCAGTAGCTCTCCGGCTGGGGGTGTACCTGGGGATCGCCATAGACCTCGGAGGTGGAGGCCAACAATATCCGGGCCTTGACCCTTTTCGCCAGCCCCAGCATGTTCAGGGTGCCCAGGACGTTGGTTTTGATGGTCTTCACCGGGTTATATTGATAATGCACCGGCGAAGCCGGACAGGCCAGGTGGTAAATCTGATCCACCTCCAGCATGATGGGGTTCACCACGTCATGGCGGATCATCTCCAGGCGGGGATAGTCCCGCAGATGCAGGAGGTTGGCCTTGGAGCCGGTAAAGTAATTATCCAGGCAGAGAATCTCGTGATCCTGGCCGAGCAGGTATTCCACCAGGTGGGAACCGATGAACCCCGCCCCGCCGGTGATCAGAATGCGGGCCATGCACCTTTCTCCTTTTTCAGCAACGTTCGCCCCATTGTACCCGGCATTGGCACCGAGGTAAATTACCCCAGGACATATTTTTCATTTTTTGGGGTTGACAATTACCGGCATTTTTTTATAGGGTAGAATCAAAATCAATCGTTAGGGGGAAGAACAGGACTCAGCTCATGTAGGATCGTTTATCCGCTATTCGTTCCCCTGCCGTTAACTCGTGACTTCTTAGGCCATCATTAAGTAATCCCTAACCCGTAATTTATCCATAAGGATAAAACCATTCCGTCAAAACTTTGAGGGAGGTAAACAATTTTTAATTAAATATAGAGGGGGGTAAGTAATGCGTAAAATCTTCTACTTAGCTGTAACATTGGTCATAATACTTGCTGGCCCTGTTTTCGCCTCTAGCATGGGAAGCATCGCCAAAGACCGTGTAAATGTACGTTCCAAGCCTGCTTTAGGATCCGAAGTTCTTTTCCAAGCTTACCTTGGTGATCCCATTCAAATAGAAAGACAGCAAAAAAACTGGGTTTATTTTACTGACTGGAGAAACCAGGCCGGTTGGGTCTATAAGCCCCTGGTTTCCAAGACCCAGACTGCGGTGATCCTGGTGGATGATGCCAATATCAGAAAGGGTCCCAGCCTAAAAATGCCTGTGGTCCTGCGGGCTTCCCAAGGGGATATTTACAAAATCTTCGGCGAAAAAGGCAATTGGGTACACGTCGGTTATTACATAGAAAATGAAAAGATCGGCTGGGTCCGCGATGATTTGGTGTGGGGGGAATAAATCCTGGGTTGCCCTTGCCGCCACGTAAGTGAGTGGCAATCAACTAAGAGGCTTCAGATCACAGGTTCTGCGCCTGGCCCCCTGGCCTCTGATAAAAACCAAAGGAGGTTCTCTTATGAAACGGTTAGTTTTGTTATTGGGAATAGCCTTTCTGGCGCTGTTCCTGGTGGCGTCCTGCGGCAAGCAGGAGGAACCCGCTAAGGCCCAGAAACCCGCGGCCTCAACAACTGCCCCAGAGAAAGGAGCTGAAAAACAGGCACCCGCAACCAAAGCACCTGAAGCCAAACCCAGTCCCGCCCAACCCGCCCCTGCAACCCCTAGCCCGGAAAAGAAATAGAACAACTTCTCTCGTTCCCAAGTTCTCCTGCTTGGGAACGAGATTTTTTTGGTCCAGGCTCTGCTGGGGGACCTCTTGGAACCAATTTCAGCTATCGCCAATCAGAATGAACCAGGATTAAGAGAGTCAAAGGTTAGATAACCCTCTCTTAGAGTTTAGGTTAATCAAGGTTTGGGAACGAGGGAGTGGAGCCTCATTTAGCCATTGCCCTGAGTGCGTTTATCCCTTAAACTAGATTAATACTACCGGGCCTCCGGCCAGCAGGTGGCCCGGACCCGGGCCTGCCCTGGGTTCACTCATCCGAGAGGTTACCTTTATGGATACGGCTCGCGACTTGCCGCACCCGCCGGCGCCCGGCCTGGGCCGCCGGGTCGTTGCCCTGCTCATGGGGCTCTTACTGCTATCGGCTTGCGCCCCTTCGGACCGATCGGAGAAGGAATTGCGCAAGGAGCTCCAGGACCTCAAGGCCCAGGTGGCGGCCATACAGGACAAACTGAACCAGATGGAGGGCAGGCAACAGGCCATTTGGGACCTGCTGAAGAAACCCGCGCCCCAGGCCGAGCCCATGGCCATGCCGCCCCTGACCCAACCCCAGGCCCCGGAAGCCTTGACCGTGGGACAACTCCTGGCGGGCAAGGACCGCTATCTGGGCGCCCGGGTGACGGTCAAGGGCCTGCCGGGACCGGTTATGGTACACCATAAGTCTTTCCTGCTCAAGGGCCCCCAGGGAATGGTCGAAGTCATGTTCGGCAATCTGCCGGACCCCAAGCTGGTCCAGACCCTCGCTTCTACCACCTTGGACCGTCCTGTCACCGTCACGGGAGTGGTTAACCTGCCGCCGGCCCGGGGCGCGGGGGCCCAACTCCAGATCAACGCCGAGGCCGTAGAATTCTGAGGCCCGGTCCTCCCACCGGCCTGACGTGGCGCGCCTTACGCCGGCGCCTGCTGGCCAAAAAGCCGATGCACGGCGGCCCGGCCGCGGGCGACGGCTCTTTTACCCTGAGCCGCAGCCTCACCCGGCTGGACCTGGTGGTCATCGGGGTGGCCCAGATCATCGGCGCCGGCATCTTTGTGATCTCCGGGGTGGGAGTGAAGATCGCCGGTCCGGGCCTCATCCTCTCCTTCCTCCTGGCCGGCGGGGCCTGTACCCTGGCCGCCCTGTGCTACGCCGAACTGGCCTCCATGATGCCCCAGGCCGGCAGCGCCTACTCCTATGCCTACGGGATTTTTGGCGAGCTGGCCGCCTGGATCATCGGCTGGGACCTGATCCTGGAATACGGCATGGCCGCGGCCGCGGTGGCCGCGGGCTGGTCTTTCTACTTCCAGGACCTGCTCCGGGCCTACGGCCTGGCCTTGCCCCATTGGGCCAGCGGCCCGCCCTTCACCGCGGCAGGAAGGGTCATCAACCTCCCCGCCGCCCTGGTGGTCCTGGGTTTTGCCGGGCTCCTGACCTTGCGGACCCGCTTCAACGCCCTCATCGCCAGGGGCCTGGTCATCGTCAAGCTGGCAGTCATCGCCTTCATCGTCGCGCTGGGAACTTTTTATATCAGACCGGTTAACTGGACGCCCCTGATCCCTTATGGACCCGGCAGCATCATCCAGGCCGCTTCCCTGGTATTCTTCGCCTTCCTGGGCTTCGACGTGGTGGCCATTACCGCGGAAGAATCCCGCCACCCCGACCGCGACGTACCCTTCGGCATTATCGGCTCTCTCACCCTGTGCAGCCTGATTTACCTGGCCGCGGCCCTGGTCCTGGTGGGCATGGCGCCTTACACTCAGATCCACCCGGAATCCCCCTTCTCCACGGTCTTCCGGCAGGTGGGCCTCCCTTGGGCCGCGGACCTGATAGGCCTCGGGGCCATTATCGGCATCACCAGCGTGCTCTACATGCTGCTCCTGGCCCAACCCCGGGTGCTCTTCGCCATGGCCCGGGACGGGCTCCTCCCCGCCTCGGTGGCGGCGCTCCATCCCCGCCACCGGACACCCCACCGCATGACCCTCCTCTGTGGTGCGGCCGTGGCCCTGGCGGCGTCCCTCACCCCCATCGACAAGCTGGCTTTTCTCTGCAACATCGGCACGCTGTTCGCCTTCTTCCTGGTCTGCCTGGGGATGCTGGCGCTGCGCTTCACCCACCCTACCCTGCCCCGCCCCTTCCGCTGCCCCTACGGCAAAGCGGTGGCCGCCTCCGGCGCCCTGGTCTGCCTGGCCCTGATGGTCTCCATGCCGCAAAGCTCCTGGCTGCGCCTGCTCCTGTGGTTGCTGCTCGGCCTGGCGGTGTACTTCCTCTATGCTTGGCGCGCCGGTCGCCTGCAGATGGCGGCAAAGGAATAATTTTTTGGCGCAGTTGTAAGGCAAGCAGGGGGTAAATCGTCGGGTTGCGCCGAAAAAAACCGGAATGGGCTATCGTGATGAATTTCCACAAAATATCTTCATACTTTTTCATTCGAAAATAATTATTAATTATTTGACTTTTTTTTAAAAACCCTTTAATCTGGTTTAAACTTGGAATCAAAGCCAAACCCATCGCAAGGTGGGGACGGAAAGCCACGGGTCTCAAGGATAAGAGATGGCCGGGTTGCCTGCCAAGGCAATCCGGCTTTATTTTTTTAGGGATGAGATCATGAGCAAACCCTCAATACTCTTTTGGTCAGAAAAAGCCGGCCTCCAGCAGGATTTGCCGGGGCGCTTGACCCATGAGGGGTTCGAGGTGATACGATCCTCCCGGATGGCCGAGACCCTCGACCTCCTGAAGAGTGCTCACCCTGATCTGGCCATCATCGGCTCAAGCGGGAGCCAGTCCCGCCATGATCTGGAGATGGCCGGCCTGGTGCACCGCCAGAGCCGGGGGACCCGGGTAATCTTCATCGTCGAGAACAGCTCTGAGAGCCTGGCGATCGCGGCGCTCAAAGCCGGGGTCAATGATTATTTTAAACAGCCGTTGAGCTATGGAGATCTGCTCAAGAGCATCCGGCGGCAGCTTGCGGAGTCCAGGGGAGATTCCCTTGGGAAAAGACCCGCGCCTCCCATCGCCGCAGCCGGACCCAGCTTCATCGGGGAAACTCCCGCCCTCCGCAAGATTAAAGATTATATCCGCCGGGCCGCGGCCACCGACTGCAACGTGCTCATCACCGGCGAGACCGGCACCGGCAAGGAGAATGTCGCGCAACTGCTTCACTGGCACAGCCCCCGGCGGGAGCAGCCGCTGGTCTGCATCAACTGCGCGGCGCTGCCGGAGAATCTCCTGGAGAGCGAGCTTTTCGGCTATGAGCGCGGGGCCTTTACCGGGGCCTCCGAGCCTTATCCGGGGAAGCTGCGGCTGGCCGAGGGCGGCACCGTCTTTCTGGACGAGATCTTTGAGATGAGCCCCTTTATGCAGGCCAAGCTGCTGCGGGCCCTGGACACCCGGAAGATTTATAGTTTGGGAGGCAAAAAACCCATCCCCTTGAACCTCAGGATCGTGGCGGCCACCAACCAGGACCCGGAAGCCGCCATGGAGGAGCACACGTTACGACGGGACCTTTTTTACCGGCTCAACGTGGCCCGGGTTAACCTGCCGCCCCTGCGGGAGCGCCTGGCTGATGTCCCCCTGCTGCTCCACCATTTTCTCAGAGAAATGAACCGGCGCTACGGCCGCGGAGTGGAGAGCTTCAGCCCCGAAGTCATGGAACTGCTGCTGGGCTACGATTGGCCGGGGAACATCCGGGAGTTGCGCAACCTGGTGGAGGCGCTGTTCATCAACCTCGAACCCCAATCCCGCTGCGTCTCGCTGGACCATCTGCCCGAAGCCTTCCAGCGGCTGAACGAGAACTCGGAAGGACCGCAAGAGGACCGGGAGCAGGTCTTACGGGCGTTGGTGGCCACCCGCTGGAACAAAAGCGAGGCCGCCCAGAAATTGCACATTTCCCGCATGACCCTCTACCGCAAGATGGAGAAATACGAGCTTCAGTCTGCCAAAACCGCGGCCGGCCGCGGCCATTAAGCAGAGCAGATATCCGCAACGAAGTTTCCCTGGTCAGGGCGGGCTCTCCCCGCCCTGACGTTTTTTGGCCGACCATCTGCGGGGCGCGCCTGCTTCCCCGAGACGTGACACTGCTTTGATCAGGTGTAACACCCTGCCGGGCGTCCCAGTCCTGGCCGGACCCCCCGATGGTCTTTGACCCTCCTGCTGTTGCCGCGTGTGGACTTCACCCTGAGGCAGTCCCAGGTGTCACACCCCCTGTGACACCGGGCCGCACGCCCCATGCTATCCAAGATTAATTAACCTGCTTTATCAATGAGTTAGCCGCATTGCGGGCACCCGCCGGGTCCTGGCACTGCGGTTGCATTAGAAGAGAGCAAAGGAAATAAATTCGTGCTGCGCCAGGAAAAGGATAACCATCCAGGCGGAGGTCAACATGGGACACGGTGAATACTATCGAGGAGGTGCCGCTCATTTGGAAGGACGATACGTTAATTATTTCGAGATCGGCCACAATGCCTTCGAGTTTCTCCTGGATTTCGGCCAGTGTTTTGGCGAGGACCCGGAGGCGAGCCTGCACACCCGAATAGTCACCAGCCCCGTGTACGCCAAGAGACTGATGGGGGTGCTGGAGCAAGCCCTCAGCCAGTACGAGGCGAGCTACGGCCGGGTGGCGGACGAAGGCGAGGCGGAGATACCCGCCATCAGGGGACACCCCAGGCAGACATCGGCGCTGAAATTGGTGTAGCTGGGGAAGAGGCGGTCTTAGAAGCCATTCATAAAATATAAAATAAATTTAAAGGAGAAGAGGAAATGAAAAGAGGATTGGTGTTGGGATTTTTATTGGCGATTTTGGTGGGCATTTCTGCAATGGCCATGGCTGATACTTTCACCCCTACTAGTAGTACAGGGGTTTACTATGCGATAAATGATAGCGGGTTCTATACAAATTCTACGGGTTATAGCGGAGGGAACGTCCAATCCTACAACACGGGCAGTGTCTTTAACTTGACTGGCGTCTCTTCAGGTGACGCAGGCATCGTTCTCTATTTCAATGGTAGCCTGAAACTTGGCAATCTGTTGAGCGTTTCCACAATATCCGCTGGTGGCCCGCTTGCGGTGAATCTGTGGTTAGATACCGGGGGTGACGGTCACTTTTGGAGCTATGACAGCTCTGGGATGCTTACGGGCCTCGCTGGCGACAGCTACGGCGGATATGTGGGGTCGTCGATTAACGATAGCACTGTCTTTTACGGGTTAGGAGGGATTTCTATTGAGGGAAAATCTCTTGCTCAACTGAAAAATGGCGATGTGTCAGGGATAGGCGCCGAAACGCCTGTGGCCCTCTGGATCGGATTGAACACCCCGGGCCAGGCAGACATATCTAGCGTCACGGTGCAGGCCACTCCCCTGCCCGGCACCCTGCTGCTCCTGGGCTCGGGGTTGACGGGGCTGGTGCTGTGGCGGCGGCGGAAGGCGGCAGTCAGCTAGGCCTCATGACCAACAGATCAGCTGCGGCGGGGTCGAGAACGATCGGCCGGAGCGTCACAACAAAATTACGGATCATAAATGCCAGAAACAAGTAAGCCAATCTGGATACATCAACAAACTCCCGGCAAGAGATAAAATTGTACGGGAAAGGTGAGGGGAAAGATGAAGAACTCGAAATACAGCCTTATGACCCTGGCAATCTTGGCCATAACCTTTTCACTGGTAGTTGCGGCTCAGGCGGCAGTGGTGGAGATCAACAATCAGAATATCGGCAGCAGCGTCTGGTATATGGAAAACGACAATACTGCCAGCCAGCAGGGGGTCACTGGACCTGGAACCCCTCCTTTGGGAACCGGTAGTTGGCAGTTTAATACTGGCTCTGGAACTGGTTCAGGACTGGGAGGAAAAGCCTATTTGTGGTTCACCGGGGTCAATTTGGGGACCACTGTAGTAAAACCCAGCGATTTTACCACCCTGAGTTATAGCACCTACGTGGTCTCCCGTAATGCCGACACCAGCGTCGCCCCTTATTGGAACATGAAATACGACTTGAACGGCAACAACATTTGGGAGGGTGGTTCCACAGATGCATACCTAATCTTCGAACCGGCTAATAATGGCCATAAATCTACGGATGTCGGGATCTGGCAAAACTGGGATGTGGCCAACGGGAATTGGTGGAGTGACAATTCTGCCCTTGGTGGAGGAAAAGATAACTTCTTTCTATCGACTCTGAACAATCGAATCTTCACTCTGGACCTATTGGCGGGCCAGAGCAACGGTGATATTTGGGCCAACGCCATAGGCGACTTTGATGCCGTCAGCATCGGCATCGCCAATGGCGCGATCTTCGCCGATACCACGTATAACTTCGAGACTCCCCTCCCCGGCACCCTGTTGCTCCTGGGCTCTGGCCTGACGGGGCTGGTGCTGTGGCGGCGGCGGAAGGCCGTATTGAATAAAGGATAGTTCCGCTTCATCTCTCCCTGAACAAAACCAAGGCAGGGCCAGGCTGGCCCTGCCTTGGGTCGTTTATAAGGATAAGGAAGGTGCGTGGGACGCACCCTACGCCTCCACAGGCTGGAAGCCTGTGCCACAGGTGCGGGGGCACCCGCCTTAGGCCACCGTCACCTCTTTACTGAGGAAGACGTCCTGGATGGCGTTGAAGAGCTTTACCCCTTCGGCCATGGGCCGCTGGAAGGTCTTGCGGCCGGAGATCAGGCCCGTGCCCCCGGCCCGCTTGTTGATCAGCGCGGTGCGCACCGCGTCGGCCAGGTCGTTTTTGCCGGAGCCGCCGCCGGAGTTGATCAGCCCCACCCGGCCCATGAAGCAGTTGGCCACCTGGTAGCGGCACAGGTCGATGGGATGGTCGGGGGCCAGCTTAGTATAAACCAGCTCATTGGTCTTGCCGAACTTGGGAATGGCCTTGTAGCCGCCGTTGTTCGTGGCCAGCTTTTGTTTGACGATGTCCGCCTCGATGGTCACCCCCAGGTAATTGGCTTGCCCGGTGAGATCGGCGGAGGCGTGCATGTCCCCCTTCTCCGTCTTGAACGCGGGGTTGCGCAGGTAGCACCAGAGGATGCAGGCCATGCCCAATTCGTGGGCCAGCTTGAAGGCCTGGGAAATCTCCATGATCTGGCGGCGGGACTCCGGGGAGCCGTAATAGATGGTGGCCCCCACGGCCGTGGCTCCGAGATCAAAGGCCTGTTCGACGTCGGCAAACAGGGTCTGGTCGTAAAAGTTGGGATACGACAACATCTCGTTGTGATTGATCTTGACGATAAAGGGGATCTTGTGGGCGTATTTGCGGGCCACCGCGCCCAGCACCCCGAGGGTTGAGGCCACCGCGTTGCAGCCGCCCTCCAGGGCCAGCTTGACGATGTTTTCCGGGTCGAAATAGATGGGGTTCGGCGCGAAGGAGGCGGCGGCGCTGTGCTCCACCCCCTGGTCCACCGGCAGGATGGAGAGATAGCCGGTGCCGGCCAGGCGGCCGTGCCCGAACAGGGCGGCCAGGGAACGCAGGACCCCCGGAGGCCGGTCGCTGCCCACCCAGACCCGGTCGATAAAATCCGGCCCCGGCAGGTGCAGGCTGTCCTTGGGGAAGCCTTCGCATTTGTGGTTCAGCAGGTCTTCAGCTTCCGCGCCCAATAAGGATTGAATTTTCTTGATCAAGGGCCACCTCCTTGAGAAAGTTTTAAATATCAATAAGTTATATAATAATTTGTTTGCGTCTGACAGGGAACATTAACCGCGGCTGAGCACTCCGATGGTGCACCTTCGCTTACAGAGGAAAGCATATTTCTGCGACAGCTTTATAGCGTTTGCCATAAATTCATTCCACTTGCTGATTTTTAAATCCCCCTAAATCCCCCTTTGTCAAAGGGGGACTTTTAGAGCAATTCCTTGTAGTTCCCCCCTTTGACAAAGGGGGGTTAGGGGGGATTTTGGTTTTTTGAGCATGTGCCCTAACGGAAAAAACTTTTGGCATTCGCTATAAGTCCAATATAAGAGCATTCACGGCTAAGGGCAAGGAGTATTATCGCGGCCGGCTCCGGCAAAAAAAAAGCCCAGATAACGTACGGCATTATCATGGGCTTTGGGGTCAGGCCAAGGCACCTAATCCAGGGCGCCAACCTGAGGGGAAACCTTTCTTACATGGGTTTAGTTTCCAGGGTGGACTCCTCACCCAGGTACTTCCAGGGAGAAATGCCGGCTTCGGGCGAACCGGTGGTATAGCCGAACAGGTCCTGTACCAAGGCGTTGCCCTTCTTATAGAGGACTCGGAGCGGGATATCCGCCGGGCAGTTCTCTTCGCAGAGGCCGCAGTCGATGCAGCGTCCGGCCATGTGGATGGCCCGCACCAGTTGGAAGATGGTATCCGGCGGCACCTTGCCGGTGCTCATCAGGTCGGCGTGCTCCAGGGAGCACTCCTTGCAGAAACACATGGGGCACACGTCCCGGCAGCCGTAGCACTTGATGCAGCGGTTGAATGACGTCAGCCACTCTTGAAAGGCCTCGTCTCCCGCCAGGGCGTCGATGCGGTCCACCCGCTGGCTGCGCGGCACCGCCTCGCACTTGGTCCCGTAGTCGATTACCGAGGCCCAGGGGCCGGGGCATTCGCAGTAGTCGGCCTGTGCCTGGTTGCAGGCGATGCCCACCAGGACCACTTTCTCCGGGTCCAACTGGCCCCACTTGTAGAGCTCGTTAAGACCCCGCTCATCGCAGCCCCGCACCTGGATGGCAAAAGTGGCGTCCGGGTAGCGTTCGACCAACTGTTGCAGCAACTTGTCCAAGGGATAACGGGCATCATCCGGGGCGACGATGGCCTGATCCACTTCCTCCAGATGCTCCGGGGTGAACAGATGGGGCAGCGGATGGGATTCCTTCAGCATATATCCCAAATATCCCGCTACCTTGCCCTCTTTGAGCAGGTTCCGGACTTTTTCACGTAGCCTATCCATCAGGTAGTTTCCTTATCTCTTCAGCAGTTATTCAGGTTAGGCCGCCCGGGGCGTCATTTTCAGGCGCGAGGGGCCCATCTTTTTGATCTTTTCGGTAAAATCACGTATCGTCTGGGCGAACTTGGGGCCTTCGGCCGCGGAGATCCATTCCAGGTGCAGCCGGCCGTCTTCGTAGCCGGTGAATTTCAACAGGTCCTGGAGGAACCGCATGCGCTTGATGGTCATGAAATTGCCCCTGAGGTAGTGACAGTCGCCGATGTGGCAGCCGCCGATGAGCACGCCGTCCGCGCCTTTCTGAAAGGCCCGCATCACGTGGTGCGGCGACACCGTCCCGGAGCACATGACCCGGATCACCCGGAGGTTGGGGGGATACTGCAAGCGACTCACACCCGCCAGATCGGCCCCGGCATACGTGCACCAGTTACAAAAAAAGCCGATGATCTTCGGTTCGAACTCTTTTTCGGTCATGGGGGAACCTTTTCTCTTTATTGACGTTATTCTTGCAGCTTGGCACCCTGGCGAAAAACCCGGGCGCCAAGAATCATTAACCCGCAGCCTCTTCCATGTCGCTTTCCAACTCGGCCAGGGCCTCATCCACCTGAGTGTAGATCTGCTTATGGCTGAACCCGAAGAGGGTGATGCACTCCGAGGGGCAGGTGGCGGCGCAGGTGCCGCAGCCTTTGCACAGGGCCTGGTTGACTTCGCACACGCCCTTATTTTCCATATAACTGATGGCCCCGAACGGACAGACACCCACACAGGCCTGGCAGCCGGAACACGCGGCCTGGTCGATTTGGGCCACCACGCCGCCGGCCCGGATGGCATCCTGGGCCAGGACCACCGCAGCCCGGGCCGCCGCAGCCTTGGCCTGGGCGATGGCCTCATCCATGGGCTTCGGATAGTGGGCCAGGCCGGCCATGAAGACGCCGTCGGTGGCGAAATCCACGGGCCGGAGCTTCATGTGGGCTTCCAGGAAGAAGCCGTCGTTGTTCAGGGGCACCTTGAACATCTTGGCCAGTTCTTCCTGGTTTTTGACGATGATGGCCGAAGCCAGAGTCAAGACGTCGGGGTGCAGGTGAATGGGGATACCCAGGATGTGATCCCGCACCGTCACGGTCAGGTTGCCCTGGGCGTCCTGCGTCACCTGGGGTTTGTCCTCCAGGTTGTAGCGGATGAAGATCACGCCCTTTTCCCGGGCCTCTTTGTAGAGGTTTTCCCTGAGGCCGTAGGTGCGCAGATCCCGATACAGAATATAAACGTCCATGTCGGGATTGATATTCTTGAGGCGAACCGCGTTTTCCACCGAATGGGTACAGCAGACCCGGCTGCAGTAAGGCCGTTCCGGTTCCCGGGAGCCCACGCACTGGATGAACGCGGCGCTCTTGGCCCCGGTGACCAGGGGATTTTTCTCCCGCAGGGCCTGGTCCATTTCCAGGGTCAGCATTACCCGGGGATTTTCTTTATAGAGATACTCTTTGGGTTTATAGGAATGACCGCCGATGGCGATGATGGCGGCGCCGTGCTCTACGTCAGTCTCCCGGCCTTCGGTGCGGATGGTGGACACGAAGTTGCCCACAAAGCCGGTGACGTTGCTGATTTCGGAGTTCAGGAAGACATCGATTAGGGGATGGTCGGTCACCCGCTTGACCACGTCATCGACGTAGGGCTGGACCGCCTCGCCGTTCCAGGTATGGTTGAGCTTCCGGGCGTGTCCGCCCAGGAAGTCTTTCTTCTCGACCAGGGACACCTTATAACCCTGGCCGGCCAAGCCCAGGCGGCTTCCATG
>JALNYP010000088.1 GCA_023229795.1 Syntrophobacterales bacterium | reverse complement strand
CCCGCAAGGCCCGATCTTTTACCCGCTGGAGCCAGTTGGTACATCTGCTTTCCATGCAGCTTACGGCCCGAGCGAGTCTGCGGGATGGTATCGCCAGTCTGAAAGCCCGCATCAAAAGCCAGGGTGGTCTCGAAAGGCACCCAAGCGTCCGTCATCCAATCGGCCTTGGCATGCGCCGGGACCCAGTCGGCAATTTCTCTGCCGTTGCCGTCCAGCAGCCTGACGGGAAAAGTTGCTTCAAAAAACCAGGCTCCCCTGGCTTTGCCGGCCACCGTTACGGGACTGTGGATTACCTCATTGGCTCGCGGCCTGGTTACTATGATTTTTTGGTTCTTGGCGGGTTGCTTGGCGCTTGCCCTCTGAATCACCGCCACCCCAACCATCCCGGTGAGAAAGGCGCCTAGCCCGGATTATGCACGAAAAGTGCTTAAAATAGGAAAGGACATCTGCTAAGATGCTGTTATCGCCAAATAATCAGCTTCGAAGCAAGGATGTCCTATGGAAACAGTCTGCCATAACCAGCTCATCTTTGAAAGCCTTTTTAACAAGGAAGTCGTAGCCGATTTTGCCGGGGGCCGGATCACCTCAGATGCCGGCGGCTTGCTCCTCCGGGAGTTGGACCAGCGCTATCGGCTCGCTGAAAACGTCGCCCAGTGCCTCCACGATCCCCGTGATTCCCACAAGGTGAAACATGATCTCCTGACCCTGGTGCGGCAACGCCTGTTCGCCATTGCCCAGGGCTACGAAGACAACAACGATGCCGCTGCCCTGGCTAAGGACCCGGCCTTCAAAATCATGGCCGGCAAGGCCCCGGAGAGTGCCGGCGACTTGGCCTCGCAGCCGACTCTATCCCGGTTCGAGAACCGGGTGACCACCAAGGACCTACGCCGCCTCTCCGGTTGGCTGCTGGACCTCTATCTCAAGACCCATCCCGGCCCTCGGAAGGTCATTGTCCTGGACATGGACGCCACCGATGACCCCACCCATGGGAAGCAGCAGCTCAGCTTCTTCCACGGTTATTACGAAGAGCATATGTATCATCCGCTGCTGGTCTTCGACGGCCGGGACGGCTTTCCTCTGGCCGCGGTGCTGCGCCCGGGTAATGCCCACGCCTCCAAGGGTGCGCTGGCAGTGCTCAAACGGCTGATCAAAAAGCTGAAGAAGGCCTATCCCGGAGCCCTGATCCTCTTTCGGGCCGATGCTGGTTTTGCCGTGCCCGCCCTCTATGATTATCTGGAAAGGCAGCCGGAGACTCGCTACGTCATCGGTTTTATCACCAACAACCGGCTCTTGGCAAAGACCGCCACGCTGCTGGAAAAGGCCCAACAACGGTACCAGGAAACCGAGGAGAAACAGCGGCTCTTCACCTCCTTCAGCTACCAGGCGGACTCCTGGGACCAGCCCCGCCGCATCATCGCCAAGGTGGAATACACCCATCTGGGCGCCAATCAGCGCTTCGTGGTCACCAACCTGAGTCGTAACCCCCAGTTCATCTACGACGACATTTACGTGCTCCGGGGCGACGTGGAAAACCGCATCAAGGAACTGAAACTGGAGATCAAGGCCGACCGCCTGAGCTGTCACCGCTTCCTGGCCAACCAGTTCCGGTTGCTGATCCACACTGCGGCTTACTGCCTGTTTTGGCTGCTGCGCCACCATCTCCGGGGCACGGAACTGGCCACGGCCCAAGTCAACACTTTACGTCTCAAACTGTTGAAGATCGGGGCCCGCATCCGAGAAACCAGCCGCCGCATCTGGGTGCACCTGGCTTCGGGTTATCCTTACCGCGACCTCTTGGCCAGGCTGCTGCAAAACCTGCGCGCCAGCCCCGGTTAATCTCGCTTCCCGCCGTTCTGCTTAACCCTGGGGATAGGTACGTCCAAAATCAGTCCTGATACACCCTCCGGGAATGCTTTTGCCGGAAAATACTATTTCGAGGCTTTTCCCGCCTTCGCTCTGCTCCCCTCGTTGACTTCTCCGCCTCAAAAAACGCTTGGGAAGAGGCCTCTCATCACCTTCATGAATTAAGCGGGCTAGCTCCTCTTGCACCCGGCTCAGGTGCTCCAGGCTGCTCTGCAGGGCCAGGATCGCGCCCTTGACCTGGGCCGCGCTGGCGGCCTCCGGCAGGCCCAAGAGACCCGCGGCCTCAGCAAAGGCCGCCGCGGCGTGCAATCTCTGGTCCGCCAGAGACATAACTTCCGCGAGCGCGGCTTCGGGCTTCAGCCCCAATTGGTGTTTCAAGTTTTCCAGCCATGCTTCCACCGTCTCCTCCTTTTGTTCAGGCATTTCCAGCTGATTACTGGTGCGTAGGACGCACCCTACGTGGCCTGCCGCCTCCTGGTCCACGCTGAAAGGCTCGCGCCCGTCTCCCGGGTTATTTCCCCCAGGGGAAGCAGGCAGAGCCACTCCGGCGCCTGGCCCGGCCGGGTCTCAAGAGAGATCATCAGCTCAGTTTCCATGTAACCTTCTTGTCCTCCCCCTTTTGGCAGATTTTAGTCCGTGCAGCCGCGCCGGCCCCGAAGGGGGGCTGGCCTGCGAGTCGGCCCAAAACTCGGGCGCATCCAAGGGTGCGTCCATACAGGCTGAACCCCGGCGGCAAGGCCCAAAGATAAAACAAACCCAGGGGACTTTTCCAGAACACCTGAAAAACCTGACAGAAACCCTTAGTCTCGGTCAGCGTTAAAACGGGGAAAAAATGGGCGTAACCATGATCCCGGGCTGAGGAGGAGGGTAAATCGCCTATGAGGCTATGGCGGGACCCGGCCCGGACCGGGATAGAGGCGGCCCGGAGAGAGGCACTCCCTCTAAGTATGGCTTGCCAAAGAGGGCGGTATAATGGTAATTTTAACTTTAAGAAATGTTGGCGTGCCTTGAGCTTCAAGAACCGTTCGGGGATGCCTTCCTGGTCAGGGGCGCCGGACTGGGAACACAATTTGCATATTAATCCCTCAAAGGGGTTGTACCCGTCGCATGGCCCGGACTCATGGAGGAGTCAGCCCGCCTAGTGGAAATCCCCGAATAATGGCTGGGCAATTTCTTAATTCTTCCCGTGAGTTTCAATGAGGAGCAGGGACGGAAGCCGAGGGCAGCCCTGCCGTGGCCTGATCTTGATCTCCGGGGGCTAAAAATCGGGCAGATTGGCCGGTTGTTTAAACAAGGTGTTCAGATTTATTAACATTTTCGTCTTGTTGCCTCATGTCGGGGAGAATTTTTGACCACCACGTTCCACTAACGTTACTCAGATTAACCCGCTGGATTAGCTGATGCTCAAATTGTTGGGCTTGCCGGTTTCGATATGGCCCCTCCTGTTATTGACTGGAGATGTGGTCATGTTTGGCCTGTCATTGCCCATCGGTTTTTTTCTGAGTCGGCACACCTTAAGCGTCCCCTGGTTTTTTTTGGGTCTGTTCCTGCCCCCCATCATCCTCATGGGAGTGGTCTACGTGGTAGTGCTCTACGTGGCCAACCTTTATAACCATTACCTGGACTTCCGGCGGCGGGAGAATATCAGTCAGATCATCCTCTCGTCTCTCATCGGCACCCTGATCTTAGTGATTTTGTCCTCGTTACCCAGTCAGCATCTGATCGGCCGCGGCTTTATCGAATGGCAGGGGGTCGCGTTTGTGTGGCTCCTGGTGCTGTGGCGCTACGCCTTTTCGGCCGTGGCCTTGCCCCTCCGCCTGCAGAGAAAAGTCCTGATTATCGGCGCCGGCGGCGCGGGGCAGGAAATTGCCAAAGTCATCTCTCTCCGGAAGAACAGCGGGTTCGTGGTCGTCGGCTTTTTGGATGATAATCCGCAAAAATTGCATACCTCCATCGGCGGCGTCCCGGTCTTGGGCAGCACCGACCAATTAGACGAGCTGATCAGGGAACATCATGTCGCCATGGTGGTCATGGCCATTACCCACGAAAGGTCTTCGGCCCTGTCGAGTAGCCTGATCCGCCTGTCGCTCATGGGCGTGCAGCTCATTGATATGCCCAGTCTCTACGAGTTTTTGGCCGGCAAAATTCCCACCGATCATATCTCCGATGGCTGGTTCCTCATTCACAGCCTCAACTCCTCCAAGATTTATTATCGCCATTTCAAACGGCTCACGGACCTGGCGCTGGCCTCGCTGGGCTTGGCCCTGACCTGGCCCTTGTTTCTGATCATCGGCGCCGCCATCAGGCTGGACAGCCCCGGCCCGGTTTTCTTTCGCCAGGAGCGCCTGGGCAAGGACGGCAAGCCTTTCGAGATCATCAAGTTCCGCACCATGGTCCAGGATGCCGAGAAGTGCGGGCCCCAGTTTGCCAGCCAGGGCGATCCGCGGATTACCAAGGTGGGACGATTTTTGCGAAAAATGCGGTTGGATGAACTTCCGCAATTGTATAATATCTTGAAAGGTGAGATGAGCTTTATCGGGCCCCGGCCCGAACGAGAAGTGTTTATCCGGGAATTTCAGCAATTGGTTCCGGAGCTGCGCGAGGGGCGCCGGGCCACTGATGCCCAAGGCTGTCAGGTAGTCTGCGGCTACCGCGAGCGCATCCCCTATTATAGTTATCGGCTCCTGATCAAACCGGGGATAACCGGCTGGGCTCAGGTTATGCACTCTTATGCCGCCAATTTGGAAGAAACCCAGACGAAGCTCCAATATGATCTTTACTATATCAAGAACATGAGTTTAGTTTGGGACCTGGCTATTCTGCTGAAAACCATTCGCATCGTGCTCTTCGGCTGGGGCAGATGATGACGCGCTGGGGCAAAAGCTGTCGCTGATGGATTGAGATCGGGACAGGATTTTTCAGGAGATCAACGATTTGCAGGACCCGTTGGTCGACTGGGAACGCCACACCCCTCGAAGGTGTTAGCAGTTCACGTCTGTCGGGCCCAAGGGCTTTGGCAAAACCACTCGTAGGTCTTCTGCAGCCCCTCGGTGAAGGGCGTCCGGGCCTGCCAGCCCAGCGCGTTGATTTTGCTGACGTCCAGCAGTTTCTGAGGAGTGCCGTCGGGGTAGCTGGGGTCCAGCACAATCCGCCCGCTAAAGCCGGTGACGGCCGCCACCTGCTCGGCCATCTCCAAAATCTGCAGGTCCTGCCCCACCCCCACGTTGATGATCTCCCCGTCGTCGTAGTGCTGCATCAGGAAGAGACAGGCGTCCGCCAGGTCATCCACATAGAGAAATTCCCGGCGGGGGGTGCCGGTGCCCCAGACCGGCACCTCGGAGGCGCCGGTTACTTTGGCCTGGTGGAACTTCCGGATCAGGGCGGGAATGACGTGGGAGTCCAGCAAGTCAAAATTATCTCCCGGCCCGTAAAGGTTGGTGGGCATCAGCGAGATGAAGTTGGCGCCGTACTGCCGGTTGTAGGACTGGCACATCTTGATGCCGGCGATTTTCGCCACCGCGTAGGGCTCGTTGGTGGGTTCCAGTTTGCCGTCCAGGAGATACTCTTCCTTCATGGGCTGGGGGCATAATTTGGGATAAATGCAGGAACTTCCCAGGAACAGGAGCTTTTTGACCTGATGCCGGTAAGCCTGGTGAATGAGGTTGGCCTCGATCATCAGGTTGTCGTAGATAAATTCCGCCGGGAAGGTATTATTGGCCCTGATCCCCCCCACTCGGGCGGCTGCCAGGAAGACGTAATCCGGGCGTTCCCGCTCAAAAAACGCGGTTACCGCGGCCTGATCCCGCAGGTCTAATTCCTCCAGGCTGCGGCCCACCAGGTTGCCGAACCCGGCGGCCTGCAGGCGCCGCCAGATGGCGCCGCCCACCAGGCCCTGGTGCCCGGCCACATAGATTTTGGCATCCGGTTCCATCATGCTGTGCTTATCTCTTTCCCAGCCGGTAGCGCAGGGTCGGCTCGCCTCCCGGCTAGCGCGGCGAGTTACCGCGCTCCCCGGGACTGATATGGTGTTCATGGCGCAGGCGCTCGATCACGTCCTGACACTGGCGCAGATCCATCAGGGCCTGGAGGTCGGCGTCCACCATGAGGCGCACCAAGCCCTGGAAGTTGACCCGCGGCTGCCAACCCAGGAGGCGCCGGGCCTTTTCCGGGTCTCCCATTAAATAATCCACTTCCGTGGGCCGAAAATACTTCGGGTCAATCTCCACGTATTCCCGCCAGTCCAGATCGACATGGGCAAAGGCCTCTTCCAGGAATTCCCGGACCGAATGGGCCTCTCCGGTGGCAATGACGAAATCTTCCGGCGCGTCTTGCTGCAACATCAGCCACATGGCCTCCACGTAGTCCGGGGCATAACCCCAATCCCGCCGGGCGTCCAGGTTGCCCAGATAGAGTTTCTTCTGGAGACCGAATTTGATCCGGGCCACCGCCCGGGTAATCTTCCGGGTTACGAAGGTCTCCCCCCGGCGCGGTGATTCATGGTTGAAGAGGATGCCGTTCGTGGCGAAGAGGCCGTAGCCTTCCCGGTAGTTGCGCACCATCCAATAGCCGTAGAGCTTGGCCGCGGCATAGGGACTCCGGGGGCTCATGAGGGTCTCTTCATTTTGGGGCGGCGGCGAGTCCCCGAACAGTTCGCTGGAGGAAGCCTGGTAAAACCGGGTCTTGATGCCGCTGCGGCGAACGGCCTCCAACAGCCTGGTCACCCCCAGGCCGGTCACATCCCCGGTATATTCGGGCATGTCGAAGCTGACCCGCACATGGCTCTGGGCGGCCAGGTGGTAGATTTCGTCCGGCTGCAGATTATAGATCAGATGGCTGAGTTGTCCGGAGTCGCTCAAATCCCCATAATGGAGAAAAAACCGGGCCCCGGTTTCATGCGGGTCCACATACAAATGGTCAATGCGCCGGGTATTAAAAGTGCTGGACCGGCGCACCAGGCCATGGACTTCATAGCCCTTGCCCAGGAGGAACTCGGCCAGATAGCTGCCGTCCTGTCCGGTTATCCCTGTAACCAGGGCCTTCTTAACCTGCCCCATAATACCTGCCTTTCCTTTTTAGTCCGTAATACAGGGAGATTTTTCCCTCCCCGAAGGAGGCTCGTTCCCAAGCTCTGCTTGGGGACATCTTGATATTACGCCCAACCTATTTAAATTACATGCATTATTTTGCCAAGCTGGAGTTTTGAATAACTTCTAGGCTCGGTCGGGCCGCCAGTAATCATCCTCCAGACGCTGGATATCGTCTTCTTCCAGGTAGCCTCCCGTCTGGACCTCGACGATCTGTAACGGCTCCACCGTGGGGTTTTCCAGGCGATGCGGGGTTTGGGGCGGGATGTAAACGCTTTGGTTGCTGGCCACCATACTGATGTCCCGGCCGATGGTGACCCGGGCCGTGCCCGAGACCACCACCCAATGTTCCGCGCGGTGCTGGTGCACCTGGAGGCTGAGCTTCTTGCCGGGGTCCACCACGATGCGCTTGACCTTGAAACCCGGCCCTTCGTCCGTAAGCGTATAGCGGCCCCAGGGACGCTCCACCGTGGTGTGCTGCACCGACTCCACCATCTGCTGCCGGTGCAGCTCGGTCACCAGGTCTTTGACCTCCTGGGCTCGATCCCGATGACAGACCAGCGTGGCATCCGGGGTATCCACCACGATGGTGCGTTCCAGACCGATGGTGGCCACCAGGCGGTTTTGCGCAAACAAAATGCAGTCCCGGCTGCCCTGGTCCATGACCCGGCCGATGGTCACATTATTGCGTTCATCCCGGGGAAAGAGCTCGTGCAGGGCTTCCCAGGTCCCCACATCGTTCCAGCCCATCTCCACCGGCACCACCGCCACGTTCTCGGCCTTCTCCAGGACCCCGTGATCGAAAGAGATGCTGGGCAGGTTCCGGTAAACCTCTTCCAGGGTCGCCTCGTCGTCCTCGGCCCGGAGCCGGAGCAATTCCCGATGCAGGTCCGGCAGGTAGCGGGAGAAGGCTTCCATCAAGACATCCCCCCGGAATAAAAAGATGCCGCTATTCCAATAATACCCGCCTTCGCTCAGGAATTCCCGAGCCCGGGCCAGCCGGGGCTTCTCGATGAAGCGGCCGGCCCGGTAAGCCCTGCCCAGTTCATCCAGGGGCGGTCCTTGCTTGATATAGCCGTAGCCCGTTTCCGGACGGCTGGGGGGGATGCCGAAGGTCACCAGGTAGCCGGCCTGGGCCCAGGCCGCCCCCAGGTCCAGAGCCTGGAGCAGTCCGGCCCGATCCTGGATGAAATGATCGGCCGGGAACACTGCCATGACCGCGTCTTCGGCCTCCTTCCCCAGGAAGAGCGCCGCCAGACCTACGGCAGCCGCGGTATTGCGCCCCTCGGGTTCGATCCAGATGCGGACGCCGTCCCAGTTCTTGCTATGCAGTTCCTGATGAATGAGCTCGGCTTGAGAAGCATTGGTCACCACCGCCAGCCGCTCCGGGGGAATCCGGGGCAGCAGGCGTTCGACGGTGGCTTGCAGCATGGATTCTGAACCCAACAGGCGCACGACCTGCTTGGGATATTGGGAACGGCTCAGGGGCCAAAAGCGGGTTCCCCACCCCCCGGCCAGGATGACGCCGTAGATGGGAATGGCTGAGGCATCCATGCAACTCTCCTTTCCAAGGCCCCGGACTCCAGTGTAATGGCGTGCTCACTCAGAGTGAGTGCTGTGGCTACCGTGACTGCACCTGATCGCCGGCCTGAGGCCTCCGCCGTATGAACGGCGGAGGTCAATTTCGGGGAACCTTAGCGACCCTATTTTTTCTCGGGGGCCGGGAGGCTGTCCAGCAGCTTTTGGGCCGCATCTTTTTCGGCAAACTTGCTCTTGCTTTCCAATGCCTTTTGCAGCGCCTGACGGGCTCCGCCCGTATCTCCCAATTTGGCTTCACACCACCCTAAATGATAGAGCATGGCGGGCTGATTGGGGGCATGTTCCAGGGCCTTTTCCAGGTAGGTCTTGGCCTCGACGTAATTGCCCTCTTTACACAGGACCCAGCCCATGGTGTCCAGGAAACTGGGCTCGTCGGGATGGTCTTCCAGGGTTTCAGCCACCAACTTCTGGGCCCGCGTGAGATTTTCCGGGGTGGCTTGGTGTTCGGCTATCAGGTACGCCAGATTGTTCCGGGCCAGGGAAGTAAACAGATTGTGGGCCAACAGGCTGTTATACAGATCAATGGCCTTATCATTCTTTTGCTGCGCCTCATAGACCGAAGCCAGGACCAGCGAGAAAATGGGGGAAGCCTTGGGGTCGGCCACTTTCGCCTCCAGTTGCTGCAAGGCCTTGGCTGAATCCGGTAGCTGTTGGTAGGCCAGGGATAGTAGCCGCAGGGAAGAAACTTGCCGGGGATTCAGCCGCAGGGCTTCTTCCAGGGGGGCAATAGCGGCCTCGGGCTGCTTTTGGATCAGGAGCATCTCTCCCAACATTTGCTGCAAATTCGGATTCTTGGGACTGCGCGCCAGGGTCTGGCGCACTGCCGCCAGGGCCTTTTCGGGTTGCTTCTGATCATGGTAGATGGCCACCATGAGTTGCAGCGCCGGCAGGAAATCGGGCTGCTCCTGTAAAGCCTTGTCCGCGTATTTGAGAGCTTCGTCCGGCTTCTTGGTCTTTACACTCAGGAGGGCCATTTGATAATAGCCCTGGGGTTTCTTCGGGTCTTGATTGATAACCTTCTGGAAGGTAGCCCCGGCTTTAGCATAATCGCCCTTCAGGGCATAGACGTCCCCCAGGGTGATCAGATTGAACATATCTTTCTCATCTAACCTGAGATACCCCTGGATAGTACTGATGGCGCCATCATAATCCTTGGCCTCGAGATAGATGCCGTACAGGAATTTCCTGGCATCCCGAAAATCCGGTTTGAGCTGCAGCGCCTTCTTGGCGGTTTCTTTGGCCTGTTCCGGTTCCTTATTCAGCAAATAAGCCCGGGCCAGGAGCAGTAAGGCCTCGGGGCTTTTGGGCTGATCCTGGCTCAGCAGCCGGAAGCTATTCACCGCGGTCGGGCCATCTTTCTTGTTTAAGGCGATGATTCCCCGGATTTCAGTGGCGCCCATATCCTTGGGGTGATCTTTCAGGACCTCATTGACCAGTTTCTCAGCCTCCACCAGATGGCCCTGGGCCAGTTTCAGTCGAGCCAGTTCGTTTTTGGCCTGAACCCCTTTGGGCCCGTCAGGGTCCTTCTTGATGATTTCTTCCAGGACTTTCTCGGCCGGCCCTTGCTTCCTTTGGGCTAGATAAAATTCAGCCAGGCTGAAGCGGGCCGGATAATTATCGGGGTGCGCCTTAATAAAATCGGCCATAGTCTTTTCGGCTTCCTGGCGCCGCCCCTGACTGACCAGGAAGTGCGCCAGCATGATGACCGGTTTTTCACTCTCCGGCTCCAGGCTGACGTACTTGTGGAGAGCCTCTTCAGCTTTATTCCATTGCTGGGCCAGGCTGTAATGGCGCACTATTTCAGCCTGCAGCTTGATATTCTTGGGATCCAAGGCCAGGGCCTTTAGCAGAAAGGACTCACCAACGTCGAACTGCTTTTGCTGGTCGGCGAGATTACTCCTGGCCACATAAAGATTTACGGCCTTGGGGTTGGCTTTAATGCCCTCCTCCAGAGCGGCCGCAGCTTCTTCCGGTTTCTTCTCCCTCATCAGGATGGAGGCCTGCATCAGATAGGCCGCGGTCTTGGCGGGGTCCACCTGACGCACCTGAGTGAGGATCTCCAAAGCTTTCTGGGGTTGCTTGCCGACTGCGGCCAGGGAGGCGGCCAACATCAGGGCGTCAGAATTTTTCGGCTCTTGCTTTAACGCAATATCGGCCTTTTCCTGGGCCTTGTCCACCTGGCGGGCGGCCAGGAGGATGTCCCCCAAGAGAATTTGGGCCTCGGTGAGATTGGGATCGAGCTCCACGGCCTTGCTTAAGGCTCCGTAAGCGTTCCGGGGATTCTGCAACCTGAGCTGAGTCTTCCCCTGCCACAGGTAAGCAATGGCGAACTTGGGATCAATCTGCAGGGCATTTTGAAATTCCAGGTTCGCCCGGACGAAATCTCCCTTCTCGTACAAGTTTTTCCCGGAAGCCAGGAACTTGTCCCGTTTCTGTTCCATGCTGCTGCAGGCGCAGAGAGAGATCGTCACCAACCACACCATTACCCAGAGCGCGATATTACGCAGGGCAAAAGACTTTTTCTTCATAAGTTTCCCGAACCTTTAGGAAAAGTTTTTTTTGTCATAACACATTCGCGCTAAAAATTATAGAGCTTTGGGAAGAAAGAGGCCCGTCTCATAAGGAATGCAGTTTGGCTGGGATCAGAAGGGACGCAGGGTCACTTTCCAGTGAGGGCTCCCGAGTTTGCATTTGGGGGTCACAATTTTCCACCTGGGCAGGGGGACCCTCCAGGGCAATCCGGCGGGTTGGACCGCGGCGGGCAGCTCTGCTTCCATCGAGGCGCGCAGGCTGGCCAGTCGGAGGTCGTCGCCCCTGGCCTCTCCCGCATAAGCCTGCAGAATGCTGGCGACATATTGGCGGGTCTCGGGAAACGGCGGGCAACCCTGGTATTTCTCCACATTATCCGGGCCGGCGTTGTAGGCGGCCAAAGCCAGGAAGACATCCTGGTTAAAGCGGTTGAGGCAGCGGTCCAGGTATTTGATGCCGCCGGCAATGTTTTGCTCCACATCGAAGGGGTCCGAGACCCCCAGTTGGGCCGCGGTTCCCGGCATTAACTGCATCAACCCCATGGCCCCTTTGGGAGAAACGGCCGACGGATTAAACCCGGACTCCTGGCGAATCACGGCCCAGACGAGGTCTTCATCCACGCCATATTGCGCGGCGTATTTCTTGATGACCACCTCCAGTTGTTTGAGCCGGGCCAGGTTGGCCGGGCGGACGGGCCCCCGGGGAGCCCAACCGCCACCGGGCCCGGGCGCCGGGGGCTGGTCTCCGGACTTCTCGGCCCCGGTGCCCGGCGGGAGGAGCGCCGGCCTGGCAGCTTGATCGACTGAACCGGCGCCGGCCGGTGGGGTGTCGGGCCGGGATAAAACGCGCCGGTCGCCCTCGGTCGGGCTTTGCCCTCCGAGACGCACCAGGAAAACCAGCACCAGGCCCCCCGCCAAGGCGAGCGCCAGGGCCTTCCAAAGCCTGGACGGCAGCACAGATTTACCAGCCTCCATAATCTATTAAATATATGATAATCAGAGCCATCAGTCCACCTTTTCGCTCCGGTGACTCCCCGGCAATTGAAATTTATTTATATAAATTTTGAAGATATTTCATGAACTGCGCCTGAAAAAATCGATCCGGCCCCGTCAACCCGCGCCTGAGGCGCCCTCGCGGTTTCCCCGGGGAGGAAGAGAAACCCTAAACCGAGTCGATCTCTTTCCTGCCGGTGAAACAAGACCCAATTTTTGTTACTCAATGTGACTGTTGTATCCGGCGATCACTCGACTTCTCATTGTGCCGCGTGAAGGGTCATGAACTGTATATTTTTTCTCCGAACCTCCGACATATTTTCTTTTCACGAGTTATTTTGTCCATCTGGCTTAAGTCTCTGAATTGACCACCTCCCTTGCCGTTGGCGTAACATCAGCGCAGCGGATTGTTCATCAGTGCCAATCTCCCGGGCTCACGGGATTCGGGCAATTTTAAGACATGAAACTACAACATTTATTTAATTTTAAAATAATCTTACCTCTTTGTTCATTTCGCCTGCATCTCTACAAAAATAAGTTGACAAAAATAATGCAAGGACTAAAGTAGCAAAAATCTAATATTATGTTTTAGTTATAGAGGATTCTAAAGAATTTTGAAAAACCATCGAGCCGACAAAAGGCAGGCCGGATTGGCCAGGCTAGCCCGGAGATTGAGGTGGCTGGGGTGGACAATAGCCCTTCTCCTGCTGGCGACCTGCTGGCCGGCCCTGGGGGCGAACCTGTTGGACCGGGTGAACCAGCAGGAGATCACGCAGGTGGTGCGGCTGAAGGCGGGGCATTCCAAGGTGCTGCGCACCGCGTTTGTCCTGACCCGCATCTCGGTGGCCGATCCGGACATCGCCGACCTCATTCTCA
>JALNYP010000087.1 GCA_023229795.1 Syntrophobacterales bacterium | reverse complement strand
AGCGAAAAAAAGACCCTGGGCTTGCTATCCATGGAAGAGCGGGTCAAGATTCTCGGGGGGACCTTTGAACTCTGGAGCCAGAAAGAGCGCGGCGCCAGAATCTCATTTACGATTCCGATTCAAAGGGAGGAGATCGAGGGTGAATCCTTATACCGTCGTGCTAGCCGATGATCATCCGATGTTCCGGGAGGGCATACGGAGAATTATCGAGCGCATCGCGGATGTCGTCATCAGCGGCGAAGCCAGTGACGGGCTCGAGCTGCTGGAACACCTGAAAAAATCCTGCCCCGATCTGGTTATCCTGGACATTTCCATGCCCAACCTGCGGGGTTTGGAGGCGATCAGAGAAATCAAGAAGCTCTATCCTCAGGTGAAAGTGGTGGTCCTGACCATGCACCGGAAAAAAGAATTTATTCGGCAGGCGCTGGCAGACGGCGCCGATGGCTTTCTACTGAAAGAAGATCCGAGTGGCGAGCTGATTCGGGCCGTACAAACCGTGCAGAAAGGGGAAAAGTACCTCTCACCCCTCATTTCCAGTGACTTGATCAGTCTGACCCTGGCAGACGACCAGGCCGATCTTCTGACTATGCGGGAACGAGAGGTCCTGAAACTCCTGGCGGAAGGCAGAAAGACCCAGGAAATCGCCGAAGTTCTCTTTATCAGCGTCAATACGGTGCGCCGGCACCGGTACAATATTATGGAAAAGCTGAACATCAAGAATATGGCGGAGTTGGTCAAGTACGCCATCTCCCAGAGCTATATTCCCGAGCAATCTTAGGGGCCGATTTTCCTGTGGTCAAAATGGTCATGGGGAAATGATCATTCCACGTATGGACTCCCTACCCCATCTGGTTTAGGCTAAAGTATCCTTTCAATACACCACTGAAAATCGGGGCCCCGGCTTAAGCCTATGAATCCAAGGCCTCGATCCTAATTCTTGAGGGCCGGCTATGCGGGATCAATCGCCAGGGATAGGCGGCGAACACCAGCCACAGCGTCGGGAGATTTTTTTCCCAGGCTTCAGGACTGTGGTTGTCTTGGTGAGGGCCGGAGAGACCACTGAACAGGCCTGGCGACGCCACGTCAAGCGGCATCCCGAAGACAATCACCGTACCAATATCAGGATTTTCCACGTTGCCTCACGGGCGGCAGGCTAGCTGCACAGGCAAGCAGCCCTACTTCCCGAGCGAGGGGGGCATCAGACATGGTTGCGTAACTGCAACTCCATGGGATGGGGGTGCAGATAGACCTGGTCTGCCAGGTAGGGCGGGTGATATTTTCGGACGTAGTGATTGACCAGGGTGACGGGCACGATTAGGGGCACGTAGCCCTGATGGTAATTATCAATAACTTCAAGTAATTCCTGCTTTTCGTCAGGGCTCAGGTCCCGCTTAAAGTACCCCATCAGGTGATGCAGGACATTGGTGTTCTTCTTGGGGGTGGCTTTCAAGCGCAGGGCGTCCATGAGCCGGGACTGATAGTGGTCGCAGAGGGCAGGGACGGGCATCTCCCGGGCCCGGGCCACCAGGCGGCCCACCTCCCGATAGTGCCCGAGGCTATGGGCGAGGATGAGCAGCTTGTGCCGGGTATGAAAGGCCACCAGGCCGCCGACGCTCGGCCCGGCCGCGAGGAATTCCCGCCAGCGCCGCCACACAAACAGACGCTCGATAAAATTTTCCCGGAGGTCGGGATCGTGGAGCCGGCCCTCGTCTTCCACCGGCAAGAGGGGAAAGTGCTCCATGAAGACCCGGGCAAACAGCCCCACTCCCCGGAGCACCGGCGTACCCTGGCCGGATTCGGGATAGACTTTGACCCGCTCCATGCCGCTGCTGGGGGATTTGCTCTTAAAGATAAAACCGCACAAGCCTTCCTGTTCCAATCCTGCCACCCGTTTTCGGGCCCAGGCGACCAGGCGCTCGGTGTGATCGATCCTGGTGCGCACCGTAAGCAGACGGGGGGACTCGGGCATCCCCACCAGGCGCATGGGTTCCCGGGGTACGCCCAGGCCGCACTCCGCTTCGGGACAGACGGGGACGAATTCCACGTATTGCCCCAGGGTCTCGGTGATAAAGCGATCCAACTGATGGCCGCCGTCAAACCGGACCTGCTCCCCCAGCAAACAGGCGCTGATCCCTAGCCGAATTTTCTGCATCGCCTTAATCTCCTGTGAAGTCAAGTATACAATAGTTATCGGGAAAAACCGAAGCCCCGAGAGATTGGCGTTCAGGAATGGGCTGCGAGGTCAGTCCCTGATCGGCAGTTGAGAAAAATCGCCTAATCTCATGGCCACGACCAGACATATTCATGGTAAAATGCTACAGTTTGTGAAAAATCTCTCTTGACAAGCGTTGTCAAACAAGACAGATTCGTGTTGTTGTCCTGCCGGGGCAGTGAGGTTATATGGCTGAAGGATCTTCCCGAGTGGCGGCGTCAGAATCTCTGCTGGCCGCCTGGATCAAATGGACCATGGATTTTTGGCAGGCCATGGCCGAGATGGGACCCGGGCTGGCTGGCCCGGGCCAAGGCGGCAAAGACGCCGCTATGGACGCCTCTGAGGGAGACTCCTGGCTGGCGGCCCTGAAACTGTGGCAGGCATTTTTTTCGCTGATGACGGATCCGGGGACGGTGGCGGCAGTTTTCAAAGGCATCAAGGCCCCGTCGGAGATTATCTTAAAGATGGCCCAGGCGGGGTGGGAAGGTTACTTTCATCTCCATCAGCAGTGGCTGGAAGGCTGGCAAGGAGACGGAGCCCATGCCGCGACGATGCACTACGAAAACCTGGACCAGGACATCTTCAAAATCTGCAATGAAATCTATGAAAGTGATTTCAACCAGTTATTGAATCTGCCGCACCTGCGTCTGACCTGTCTCTCTCAAGAGGGGGTCAATCAGGCCATGGATAAATTTAATCAATTTCAGGCGGCCATGGCTGAGTTCATCTATCTTGTCTATTTGCCGGTGAAAAAATCTCTGCGGGCCATGGGGGGAGCGCGGGAAAACGGCGCCGACTGGCCCCCGGAAGACTTCAGGGAGTACTACAAGGGATGGCTGAAGATCCTGGAAGGGTATTATATGACCCTGTTCCAGTCGCGGGAATATACCGGCACCTTGAGCCATGCCCTCAATGCCCTGGAAGACTTTTTTACGGCCAAGCAGAAACTGATCAACGATGCCATGGTAGCTTTGGGTCTGCCTACCCGCCGGGACCTGGATGAGGTCTATCGGGAGATGTACCTGGTGAAGAAAAGCATGAAGGAGATGGCCAAAAAAATAGACCGGTCCGAGCTTTCTCCAGGGGAAAGCTGATGGATCGGCCTAAAATCCCGGTGGACCTGATCCTTGCCAAGCTGGCCGCCGAGGCCGAAGAGGCCCAGCACCGCCTGGAAAAGGCCAGGGATATTTTGACGGGCCCCCTGGACACGGACATTGGAACTACCCCCTATGAACTGGTCTATCAGGAGGACCGGGTCCGACTCAAGTATTACCGGCCAGCCTCACCCCGCTTGAAAACCCCCCTGCTTTTGACCCATGGCCTGTTCAACCGGGAGACCCTGCTGGATCTGCAACCGGATCGCAGCGTGGTGCAGAGCCTCCTCAGGGAAGGCTTTGAGGTCTATCTGGTGGATTGGGGCGAGCCTACCCGCCGAGACCAATTTCTCACTCTGGATGACCATATTAACGGCTATCTCGATAATATCGTGAATTTTATCCGCCGCCGGCATCGGACTCCCAAGGTGAATCTGATGGGCGTGTGCATCGGAGGGACGTTTGCGGTCATCTATGCGGCCCTCTACCCCGAGAAGATCAGGAACTTGATTACCACTGTGGCTCCCACCCACTTCGATACGCCCAAGGGCCTGCTGCATATCTGGCTGAAGGAGATTGACGTTGACCGGCTGGTGAATAGCTTCGGCAACTTGCCCGGCAACCTGTTGAACGCCGCGTTCCTGCTGCTCAATCCGGCCCGGCTGCTCCTGGATAAGTATCTTGGCTTTTTGGAGAATATGGACTCCAAAGACTTTGTGGAAAATTTTATCCGTATCGAGAAATGGATCTTTGACAGCCCGGATGTGCCGGGCGAAACCTTGCGGCAGTTGGTTAAAGACCTTTATCAACAGAATCTGCTGGTGCAAAACAAGATGGAATTGGGAGGGCGTTCGGTAAACCTGGCGAAGGTCACCATGCCCCTGTTAAATATCTACGGCCAGTACGATCACTTGGTCCCGCCGGAGGCGTGTGAAGTCTTGTCGCGCCGGGTGGGGAGCAAGGATACCGAGGATATTTGTCTGGATTCCGGTCATATCGGGATCTATGTGAGTTCCCGGTTCCAGAGAGAGTTGGTCCCCAAGATTGCTACCTGGCTCTCGGACCGGGAAGGCTGAGTCAAGGGCTTCAGACACCTGCAAACAGTCCATCTATGAGAAATAAGGGAAGAAGGCCGCCATGCCCATAAGAATAGATTATTTTAAGAGGTTATGTGAGCTCATCAAGGCCTTTGGTACGGCCCGGAACCGCCGGGAACTACTGGAGATGATCTTTGCCAATGCCATGGATATCCTGGGGGGCAAGGCCGCGTGCCTGTACCTGGTGGAGGAAGGCCAACAAGAGCTTATTCCGGTGGCCCAGAAGGGGTTGTCGGAAGGCTATTTCCGGTCCCGGAAATCCATGCTGACCCGGAAGATCGTGCCCATGGTGGTGAAGCAAGGTTTCCTCTATTGCCGGGACGCGGCGGCGGACCCCGAACTGGAGTACCCGGATGCCAAGAAGGCTGAAGGCATCGCCTCCATCCTGGCGGTGCCGGTGATGGTTAAGGGCCACAATATCGGGGTATTTTGTTTGTTCACCTCCACTCCCAGGGATTTCCAGCCGGAGGAAAAGGAATTCCTCATTTTATTGGCGCAACAGGGAGGAGGGGTGATGGAGCACGCCCGCCTCATCGACCACTTGCGCCGGGAGACTCAGCTTTTTTTCGACCTGGCCGTCAACCTCAGCGGCAGCCTGGAAGTAAAGGAGATCTTGCATGCCATGACCACGGATCTGGCCAAGGCGCTGAAGGTGAAAGGGGTCTCGATCCGGCTGTTGGATAAAGACGAGAAGGTGCTGGAGTTAGTGGCGTCCCATGGCTTGAGCGAGAAATATCTCCAGAAAGGCCCGGTGTCGGCCCAGAAAAGCATCGGCCAGGCTATGAAATCTCAGAAACCGGTGATCATCTTGGATGCCGCCACCGACCGGCGGGTCCAGTACCGCGCCATGAACAAAGAAGAAGGGATTGTCACCATCCTGGCGGTGCCCATTAAGACCAAGGAGAAGGTGATCGGGGTGCTGAGACTTTATACGCAGGTAGTGCGGCACTTTACCTCCGACGAAATCAAACTGGTCACCGCCCTGGCGTATCTGGGCGGTTTGGCCATCCAGAACGCCTCTATGTATCTGATGTGTCAGGCGGATATGAAGGACTTGAAAGAGGAATTATGGAGCCATCGGTCCTGGTTTTAGAGATCGGGATGGCAAAGGGGATTACCTTTCCCGAGGCGGCAGGGGCCCATGGTTCGAGCCTCAGCCCCGGAGCTTTTCCTGGCTAAGCAGACCGGGCATCGGATAACCAATACGCTGGAGGACCCATTGATAGCCGCGGCCTAAGCCGTGGCTATCGTCGTCTCGAGCCGGGTGAGCCGTTCATCGATACGGTGGAGGGAGTCCGCCACTTCTGCCGGCTGAGCCTGGGAGTTGAAGGCGGGATTGCTGACCCACCAGTCCATGCCCAATTCCTTGGCCTTGTCCACCGAACAGATGACCAGACGGATCTGCAGGGTCAGAAGTTCTACCTGCACCAGGCTGATCTTGATATCGCCGGCGATGACAATCCCCTTGTCCAGGATCCGCTCGAGGAGATCCGCCAGGTTGGTGCTTTCGATGGAATGCCGCGCACTTCGTTGTTTGGTCATGCCAGATTCTCCTTATAAGAGCTTTCCGAGGGGACCGAGATCAAAGTTCAGGTCCTCTTCTGCTAACCCGAATTCCCGGCGCACTCGTTCCAGTTCCTGCGCCTGTTTCATCAAGGTCAACCCCAACCGCTCAATTTCAGCCTCACTCAAGGTTCCGGTTTCGATGCGCCGGAGGCCCTGACGCTCCAGGAGTTCGTGGAGCAGCTTCACCAAGGTCAGAACCAGTCGGGCCAGGCCATTTTTTTGGTCATCGGGGTCCAGGTTCAATTTTCCCTGGGAAGGGTCGGGCTCGGGGTATCCTTGCGCGGCCCGGTTGGCCGGCAGCTGTATGGAGTTCCGCATGATCTGGGCGAAATCGCCCAGGGCCTCGGATTCCACGTGAGCCGGGGTCAGGGTCTTCATATGGCGGTTCCCCGGGACGCCCCCAGCTGGGAAGAAGACCGGAGTTCCCGAGCCGTGTCGATGGAGGTGAGAATGAGTTGGAGACCGAGAAAAATCAGGTCGACATTAGCCACGGAAATCGTCACTTCTCCCACCACCACTGCGCCTTTGTTGAGGATGCGGTCCAGTGCCTCACACAGAGAGACATTGGCGGCATCCGGAACGAGATGATCGTCTTCAGAATCTTCATACCACAAGGCGGCCTCGTCAAAGACTTCTCCTGAAGGGCTCTGCACCACGGGACTCTCCAAACACGTCGACACAACGTTTTCCGGTTCCGGCCGGCCGACATAATAATGACGCTGCTCCACGGGGAGGCGGCTCAGGTCGGCGCCACAGTGAAGGCAAGACCGGGACGCCAGCGAGGCCTTAGCCTGGCAGTGCGGGCATATCAACTGTAACCCCATGGGGACTCTCTTTCATGGCAACCCGGAACAGGGCCTGACCCAATTCTGCCAAAGGCTCAAGACCCCGGGGTTCATGTTGGCGATAGACCGTAGTCAGATGGCGGTTATCAAACTCCTGAAGGTACCTGGCTTTGAGGCGCAATTCCTGCCGGTGCATGGCAGCGCACCAGGGGCAGGTGGCAGAAGGCGGCGTGGCCTGGTTGAGGAAGATCACCGGAACGTTGATTTTTAACCGTTCACAGGCGGCCGCCAGATCCTTCGTTTCTTCCAAAGCCATCTCGGTGAGGATGCTTACGGCATATAGGGCCGTCCGGTTCGGGTCCCGCCAGCGGGCGCGCAACAATTTCAATTCCTTGGACATCCTGACCAGTTGCTGGGAGAAGTGGGGTAAGCGAAAGGTCAGGTTGTATTTCAGGAGTACCCCAAAAAGCCCTTTGAGCCACTGATCGATGAGTTCCGGCAGTTCCAGGAGCCGGAGCAAGTGTCCGGTGGGAGCCGAGTCCAAGACGAAGACATCGTAGCGGCCTGATTCCAGGAAATCCATAGCCTGGGTTAAAGCCATGATTTCGTCGAGGCCGGGAGGAGCCAGATCGAGCAGCCGCTCCATTACCTGGCGGTCAAAAGGCAGGTCGAACTGAGGGAACAGGAACTGTAAGGCCGGCCCGATTTCCCGCTGATAATGGGCCTTCCAGGAAGCGAAGGCCCGGACCGCGTCGATCTCCAAAGCGGTGAGCCCGGGAGCTATCCGCACCGGGGCAGGACCGACGGGAGTCTTCAGACAGGCGGACAGGGAGTGGGCCGGATCGCTGGAGAACAAAAAAATTTCCTTGTCCGGAAAATCATGGGCCAATCGGACCGCGGTGGCGCAGGCCAGAGTGGTTTTACCGACCCCGCCTTTCCCGGCAAAAATCAGCAGGCTGAGGGCAGGGGAGGGGCAGGGCGGCGGGGCTTCGACGTGGGGCCGCAGTTCTGGTTGTTGCGTGAGAGGGGCCGGGGCGGGCTCGGGGAGGGACCGGATTCCATCCCAAAACCGGGTAACAACCTGACCGCGCATTTCTTCGGGATAAAAGGGCACCCCCCAGAAACGGTATTTGACCAGACGGGGATTACGGCAAAACTCTTCCAGAGTCTCCGTTTGACGCTGGCGGCCTTCCTGGCAGACGGGACAACCATTTAAGGGATAGAGACGGTTGACCACAAGGTCCCGGACCGGCACCCGCATCCGCTCCAGTTGTGACAGGAGGGCCAGGGTTTCGGCGATAACCATCTTTTCGGCCAGGGCCACGGGCACGAAAAGGCAGCGCTTGGGGTCACGGAGCAATTTTTCCATGCGCCGGCTGGCGGCTGCCAGGTCCAGGATAAAGTTATCCAACTCGTCTCGCTGATAAGACCCCTGGAAGCGCTTAATCAGAAAACGATGCTTGGCCAGCAGGGTATCCAGGGCTCTCAACCAGCCCTGGAGCAACTCGGGGACGGTGAGCAGCCTCAACGTGTGCCCGGTGGGCGCGGTATCCACAATGATGCAGTCGTAACTATGCTGTTCCACCCAACCGGCAATCTCCAGGAGTCCCATGAGTTCATCCAGGCCAGGGAGAGAGAGGTCCAGGAAGCGGTTGATATCTTGGTTGTCCAGGAAAGTTCCCCGGGCCGCGATTTCCCGAAGTTTATCCCGATGCCGGTCCCGGAAAGCCTTCAACAGTGCCTGGGCGTCCAGTTCCTGGCTGGTCAGATTGGCAGGCAGTGAAAGGCCCGCCAGACTGTCATTGAGAGAGTGAGCCGGGTCGGTGGAGACTATCAGAAAGGTCTGATGCGGGAAGGCGCGGGCCAGCCGCAGAGCGGTGGCGACCGCGCAAGTGGTCTTGCCTACCCCGCCCTTGCCGCCAAAGAGCAGCAGTTGCAGACTTGGATCCTTTAGGAAACTGACCACGCCCGGTTCCCTCGTGTGAGTGGTGGATGGTGACTTCAGGCCCAGCAAAGGCGGCGTAGCCCCTCTCAGGGGTTGGAAGCGGCGACTTCATCAAGCTTGGCCCGTTTTTTACGGCTCCCCGCTTTAGCCTTCCGTTTGGCCCGGGTGGTTTTTTTCTTGGGAGTCTCCGGCTGGTCGGCGGCGGCCAGGTGGTTGCCCGACTCCTGGATCTGTTCCAGTCGATCCAGAAGTTCCTTTTCCTGGGCATCAAATTCGGCCTCGGTAATCTGGCCGGTTTCCAACATCATATAGAGTTCGGTAAGTCTGGCGGTAATCCCATCGGCTTCGCCTTCCTGTTCCTGTTGGGCGGCGTTATGAATTTCCTTGAAAATCCAGAAAAGGCCCTTGATGGGGGAGGTCAGAATATCATCTATCAGCAGCATAAAGTTCCCTTGGAGGGCGCCTTTCTCAGAGCTTAAGGTCCAGGGTGACGAAATTATGAGGCGCCCAAGGACCGCTGTAATCGAAGCTATAATTGTTATCGAAGAGGTTGGCCGCGCTAAAGACGTCCTTTTCAAAGACCTCCAGGGCCTCCCGGGGCACCAGACAGGCCAGGTTCATGACCTCATGTTCCTGGCGGCATTTGTTGCGTTTGACTTCCCGGCAAGAGCGGGACAACACGCGCTCCACCCGGTCGCTGAAATTTTCCCGGTCTTCCTGAAGCAGGCGGTCAAAGAGGCGTCCGAGTTCGATTTTGTCTTCCTGGGAGGGGTTGCGCTGGGGGCCGAGGAAGCGGTCCCGGGCTGACTGCAACTCGGGATGGGTATTGACGAAATATTCAAAGATATTAGGAACATCCCAGGAAACCCGCAGCCCCATCTCGACCTTCCCGACCACCCGTTTGAGCTGACGCACCAAGGCTTCCTGGTTCTGGGACAGGATCTTTTTAATGGTTTTGGGCCCGTCGGCAATGATGCCGAAGGACATGGGGAGCAAGCCAGGCATCTCCTCCACCAGCCGTTTCAGCACCCCTTGCTGTGCAGCCAGATGGCGACGCTCGGGACGAATCCTGTCGTCGGGGATATCGCTGACGATGGCGGCCACCCGGCCGTTTGAGATGGTATATACTTTACTGTCGTTGAGGCCGGTAAAATCGAAGGTCCGCTCCAGGGGACCCGGGACTACCGCATAGAGATATCGGCCTTGCTTGCTCGTGCGTTCAGCCATGCTCCACCCACCTGTAAATGACTATCTCTCCTGGGCTCGCCCGCCACGCAAAACGTGGCCAGCGGGTTCCGCCCTCTCTTTCCTGCCACCCTTGCCCCCTGGGCCAGAGCCTCAAGCGCGGGCACGGCCCCGGATGACCGGAAAGAGCCCCATAATCAAGGAAGAGGCTCGATTTAGGTAGCCGCCATGCCCCCTACCCGGCCGGGTCTGGCGCCGGTCAGGGGCGGGGCGGGGGCCAGCTTGATTTTCTTGAGCATGCCCTCATCCGTGAGGATCTCCAGCATGGCGCCGCAGACGAAACATTTGACCTGGCCTTCAAAGTCATCGTAGACGTCATCCAGTTCCACTTTAAATCCACAGGAAAGACAATTTATTCTCATGGTAGGTTCTCCTTGTTAGAACGACTGTCCGGGAAACCATGCACCCCAAACCCGGCACGGCCTGAAGAGATGAGGCCGGGTCTTCAGGCCCTGGCGCCCTGGATGCGGCATTCCCGGAGATGACGGCGCCATTCTTCTCCCAGCCAGAGGCGTTGCAACTCGCGGTTGGCCAGGGCCACCTCTTCCTGATAAAGGCGGGCCAGTTCGGCGCGCCACATGGAAAGGCCGGTATTAGTGCCGCAGGAGCGGAAGCTCTTCACCTGGCGCATGGTCCGGAGATGCTGTGAGCTCTTAATAATAAGCATCGGCATCCTCTTTTTTTAACTTTAATACCTGACCTTGAAACCGCCGGTACTCCGGCGGGGTCCCGATGGGGGCTGAGGGGCGGCGTCAGGTCGTTCCCCCATGGTCGCCAACAGGTTCTGTTTTTCGGCCTCAATCTCCTCAAGGCGGGTGGCGATATCCACAATCCGTTGCCTGGCTGCCTCACTCTCCCGGGTCATTTTGGCTTTCTCCATCTCGATGTGACTGATACGGAGATAGGCCTTGTAGGGGTGAAAGGCACCGCCCACCTTGCCGGTGAGGGTCCGGATGTCCCGCAAACTTCTCCTGGGTTCTGCCATAGTCTTACTCCGGAAGCTCTCCCCGGGGGCGGATTGGGAGCTGGGTAGTCTTTAGGGGTGAGCCGCAGACGGTCTTGATGACTTCCTCGACCTTTTCCCCCATGAGAGGCTCCCCGCCCCGGGTAACCTTGGCCGTATCCGTATTGAGGACGTCCCGGCAGGCCCACAGGAAGACGGGATCATCCAGGCGGGCCCCGGCGCCGCGATGGGCCAGGATCCTGGCGATGGCGATGCAGGCCCGGATGGTGGGGCGGTGGTTGTGCACCCCGACTCCCCGGAGTTCCCGCACCACCTCCACGATGGTCTCGGCGTCACCCCGGGAAATCCCGGACTTGGCCATGGCAATCTGGATCTCGGTCTCCTGGTCGAAGTGCCCCAGTCTGACGCTGATAAGGCGGTCCATGAGGGCGTCCTGGGTCTTATGGACCCCGGCGTATTCCTCGGGATTGGAGGTGAAGATGGCCCGGAAGGTTGGATGGACTTCCACGTAGCCTTGCCCGTAGTGGGACATCTTGGGGAGATTGAGAATCCTTTCTTCCAGGATGCTGAGCAGGGCATTATTGGCCTCGGGGCGAGACCGGGTAAACTCGTCGTAAATGAGGGTATAGCCCTCTTTACAGGCGGTGGTCAGACGGTTATCCATCCAGGTGACATTCATGTTTTCCTCGGTCTTCAGGACCGAATGGATGTAATTATCGATGAGCCTTTGTTTGCGGTAGCCGGAATGGCGGCCCACCAGGTCGGAACTGCCGAATTCGTCGTCTCCGTGAATCAGCATGACCGGGCGCCCCAACTGGGCCGCCACATGGAAGGCCAGGGTGGTCTTTCCCGTCCCGGCCGGCCCGGAAAAATGCACCGGATAGCCGATCTCCAGGTAAGTCAGGGCCCGCTGGGTCAGATCCTCGACATAAGGGGTTGCGACGAATTCGGGGCCGGCCTCGGGTAACACCTGGTCATCCCGGCTCTCTACCTTGACGGCCGCCACTGCTAAGGTCCTGCAATCCTCACCACTCATACGCGTAAACTCCCGTAAGCTGATGTTTCTTCCTGGTCATATCAGGATCAGGCTGGACGTCCAACCGCCTTTCTAAGGTTTCAAGGCGCAACGGCAGTCCGCTCTTGGCCTGGGATGACTCTTTGAGGTATCCAGCCCCGCCCCCGACAGGTGAGGCAGGCCAGGCCGGAGACGGCGTCTCCGGTTCCCCGGCAATCGGGGCAGGAAACGGTGGGACCGGCAAAGGCCGCCACCCGGCCTTTGCCGCCGCAGACGGTACAGGTAAAGGTCTTGACGGCCCCGCGGCCTCCGCAGTGGGCGCAACGCACTGACGGCGACTGGACCTGGACCAGGCCCCGGCCATGGCAGACACAACAGGTGGATTGCCAAGACATGATCCCAAAGGGGTCTTTACCGGTGCCGCTGCAGAAAGCGCAGGGCATTGAGGTCAGGTGCGATTCGACAGGTCCCATAAGTCACCTTTTCCCTGGCCGGGCTGAATCAGACTGCAGTCCGGCTTCCCGGAGGATCAGCGAGTCATTATCCTTTCTTCTTCCCCGGCCCCCGTTCCTCTTTGGAGGGGGGGAGGGTGGCGGGGTGGTGCTTTTCAGGCGCAACTGCGGTCCTGGCCTGTGCCTGAGCCTCGGCTTCGGCCCGGCGCTGCTTTTCGGTCGCGGCCGCGGCCCGAGCCTGGGCCTGAGCTTGAGCTTCGGCTTCGGCCCGGCGCCGCTCGGACTCCGCTCGGGCCCGCCGCTCCGCTTCGGCCTGAGCCCGTCGTTCCGCCGGGGATGGTCCGAACCAGCTCCGGTGGGCTCCCCGCAGGTCATCGGCGAACTCCCGGCGCATGCCGGCGACGGTGGTTTTCAAGTTATGGAGGGACGCCCGCCGTTCGGCTTTGGTCTTCCGGGCCATGTCGGCGTGCTCGCGCTGGAAGGTGTTTCTTAGGCTGGCTACACTTTGGGCCAGGTGTTTGACAAAGGCGCGGCGGTCGGCCTTGGACTTCCGGGCCATATCCAGGCGGAACTTGTGAAAATTGCCCGTCAAGGCCGCCACCTGGTGAGTCAAGTCTTTGACGAAGGTGTGGCGGGCGCCGCGCAGGGCAACGATTTCACCGCACAGCCTGGTCATATCTTCGGTTAAAAGACCCATGTTATTCTCCTTTCAATCGCCAAAAGGATGGTTGAAAGGAGAATAACATGGGTCTT
>JALNYP010000231.1 GCA_023229795.1 Syntrophobacterales bacterium | reverse complement strand
TTATCAGGCATATAAGGCCGGCCAGGGACAGGCCGGAGCATTAAAGCACCTGGGGGCAGAGAAGGCCCTGACCATGTCGGCCACCGGGGCGGGCGGGGGACGCCTGCAATTTCCGCCCCTCCCCCAGACCCGGCAAACCGTGACGGAACTGGCTACCCTGTTTCAGGTGAAGCAGCAGCCGCCCCAGGTGCTCCTGGACGTCCAGGCCACTGAAACCTCGGTGCACCGGATCCCCTTGGGACAGTTCCGCTATCTCTTCTTTGGCACCCACGGATTTCTGGCGGACAACCTGGCAGGCATCCAGGAGCCCACCCTGGTCTTGAGCCAGGTGGAGAACCAGCCCCCGGACAACGGCTTCCTCACCTTTCATAAGGTGCTGCAACTCAAGCTGGATGCGGACCTGGTGGCCCTGGCTGCCTGCATGACCGGGGTGGGCCAGGTGACCCGGGGGGAAGGAGTGCTGAACTTCGCCCGGGCCTTTCAGCAGGCGGGGGCGCGCAGTGTCATGGTAGCCCTGTGGAACATCCCCGTGGAAGAGTCCATGAAGTTCTATCAAACTTTTTATAAGGCCCTGAAGGAGGGGAAATCAAAGCACGAGGCCTTAAAGACGGCCCGCCAGGCGGTGCGCGCCAAGGAACCCCACCCCTATTTCTGGGCCGGCCTCATTCTCCATGGAGAGGGGTAAGTTCAAGATCACTGCTATGATCCGACAGTTATCACCGGGCCAAAAACCTTCCATATCCGAAAAATATCAACACGTTTAATATGGGCGAGGCCTTCCTCGACCTCGCCCCGATTGCCCGCCATCAGCCATATAAATTCTCGATCCACCTCACCGCTTCCACATTACTGACCTTCCCGAGATACCTTTGGGTGGTGGAGAGATTGGCGTGCCTCAGGATGACCTTACCGACGATCTCCACGGGCACCCCAGATCTCGAGGCATAGGTGGCGGCATGCCGTCTCAGGTCGTGTGGCCTCAGATGGACCCCCACCAAGGCGCCAGCCTTTTTGACCATGACACGGGCGGCGGTATAGGTGATGGGGAAAATTCTCTGGTTTCCTTCAGCGCCTCTGGCCTTGAGGTAATCTTTCAACCGGTCGGCCAGCTTTTTGGGGATGAACACCACCTCTGCGCTTTTTCCACGATTGGGATTCTTGATGGTGAGCTTCTGATCATCCACATCCACGGCAGTAAGCTTCAAGACCTCGCCGACCCGCATGCCACCCCGGGCCATGAGTTCCAGCATGAGGCGGTTTCTTACTTTGGTGGTCCTGAAGATGACCTCGTCGATGGTCTCCTTTTCCTGGACTTGCCAATGCACCAGTTTCCCCGGCCGAAAGAGTTTCTTCAGCATCGGGCTGTCACAGGGGTTCTTGAGCTGAGAGTCAAGATTGTTGCGGATGAAATTAAAGTGGGCCTTGAGATAGGCGCAGCGGGTGTGCTTGGTGAGCTGTTTACACTCGCCGTTGAGGCTGGTTAAAAAAGAAAGAACCTCCTCTTGTGATATGGAAGCCAGGTTGTGGTCAAAGAAATGGTCCCTGAATTTTGACACTCTTTAAGCGAATCGAGACCGAACAGATCGAGCTGATGGTAAGACATGGGACTCTCAGCGAAGAGACGTAAAATATTTCCAAGACTATTAAAGGCCTGACCATCAGCACTATGATGACGCTCTAGATGCTCGGCTTCGGCTTATATCTTATTGAGGGAAGTTTCCAGGGCTTCACCAGTACCTCCGCCAATTTCCTGCTGGCCCGGCTCGTCATCAGCGGCTGGTTCACGGTAATTTTTGCCCTCAGAGGCGGGTGGCGGCGAAGATGCTTCACGTTCAGCCGCCGCCTTTTCCAGGGAGACTCGAAAGGTCGGGTGGCGTTTTTCGAGATCATGGAGCGTGCCCACATCAATGATGCGCCCGTTCTCCATGAAGGCCACTTCATCGAAGCGCGACAGCAGATGGGGCCGGTGCACGGAGGACACCACGCAGGCATCCCGGAACAGGTGGAAGATCCGCTCATGCACCATGGCCTCGGTCTGGGCGTCGAGGCTTGAGGTGGGCTCATCCAGAAAGAGCACGGATGAACCCCGCGCCGCGATCAAGCCCCGCGCCAGGGCGATGCGCTGTTTTTGGCCGCCGGAGAAGTTGGCGCCCCGCTCGACGATGAATGTGTCTATACCCTCAGGGAGAGATTGTATCAGAGATTGCAGGCGGGCTGCCTTGATGGCTGCGACCATGGCCCCCGGGGGACAATCCAAGCCCATGGTCAAGTTTTGCCGGAACGTGTCTTCGAAGATCTCGGCGTCTTGGGGGATGAGGGTGGAGATGTCGTGGAGATCATGCAGGTCATGAGCGGGCCTGCCATCTATGCGGATATGGATGTGCTGCGGCAGGTACAGGCCTGCCAGGGCTCGCATCAAAGTGCTTTTACCCGAGCCGCTTTCTCCCACCAGGGCGAGGCGCCTCCCACGCTTGAGCCGCAGATGAACATTATTCAAGACC
>JALNYP010000230.1 GCA_023229795.1 Syntrophobacterales bacterium | reverse complement strand
GCCCAGGCCGGGTCCTCCAGGTACTGGATGGCCGGGGAATAGGCCAGGATGCGCAACTCCCGCCGCAGAAACGCCAGGCCGTCCTCGATCTGCCGGGCGGTGGTTTTGGCCAGAATGAGCTGCTGCTGCTGGAAGTCGTCGGAGACGATCTCCTGGGTGCGCTTCAGGGAGAGAATCCCCAGGATGAAGGCCAGGGCCAGCAACCCGATGATCAGGATGCCCAGGACCGTCAGCAGCCGCCTGAAACCGATCTTCGCCATGGGCATAGTCGGGCCTCCTAAGAGCGTTGCGGGATATGGCCTTGGGAAAATTCCTGGTAATACTGCTCCACCGCATCCTCCGACAGCATAACCATGTCCAGTTGCTTGGAAACCATCATCAGGCGGCCCAGGACCTCCAGCTTCTCATCCAGGATGTCGGCATCATAGCCGTCGATGCGGGCGGTGATGGAATCTTCCTTGAGTTCCACCCGGAAGCTCAGATCTTCCAGGACCCTGGTCAGGAAGCGGACCCGGCGCATGCGCCGCGGCAACTCGGCGCCGCCGCCATAGAAGGTGAAGCTCACATAGCTCTCCCCCGGGGCCCCCAGAAAGGCCTCGATGGTGGCGAAGTGAAAGCCCAACCGGTTGGACAGGTTCATATAATCGTGGGTGATGATGGCAAAATTCTTTTCGTGAAGCCGTTCCTGGATGTTGGTGTTGGTGGCGGTGCTCATGACCACGGACATGAACCCGGCCAGGTCCACGGGCTTGGGACCCTGCCAGCCCACCGCGCTCACCCCCCGCCAGTATGCCAGCATGGGCCGGGACGTGAGATGTTCGGGGCGGACCTTGACCAGATTGGCGGCCTCGGGACTCAGGCCCCCGCCCAAGTCAATGATGTTGAGCTCCAGGGGGATGGTGCTCACCAGACGCCGGGCCCCCTCCTCGTTCAGCCGCCCGGTGGACATCTGGAAGAGCTCCTCCATGGCTTTTTCATGGGCGAAGCGGGTGATGTCATGATAGGTGCGGCAGCCATCGGGGCGGAAGTTGGCGGCCCGGGGGTCCAGGAGATTGAGGGGGGTGATGTGCTTCAGGACCCGCTCCAGCACCTTGTAAGCCCGGGTCTGGCGGATGGCGTCATCGCCGCCCCGGGGGACCCTGAGCAATTCTTCCAACCGGCCGGCGTAGATGTTGCCGTAGAAGGCGTCCACCGTGACCAAATCCCCCGGCTGGAGCACGGCAATGGCCCCTTTGGCCCCGAACAGCGCCGGGATCCTGGCCTCCCGCAGCACCGTGGCCAGGTGGCTGGTAGCGCTGCCGGCCTCGCAAACCACCGCCGCCACCCGACCCACCACCACGCCATACTCCGGCAAGGCTCGGGAAGTCACCAGCACCGCGTCCTGGGGGATGGCATCCAGGTCTTGGTCCCGGAGCAGGTAGACCGGGCCGGCGGCCGCTCCCCGGGAGGCGATGATGCCATTTGCCAGGAGCATTTCGGCCCCCTTGATCTGGGGCGGCAGGTAATCGGCCTTGAGCTTAGCGCTCACCCGCAGGGGCCGGGCCTGCAACAGGGAAAACCTGCCCTGGGTGTCCTGGGCCCACTCAATATCCTGGGGCACGCCAAAGTGCTGCTTAACCCGGTTTCCCAGTTCGGCCAGGGCCAGGGCCTGATCCTCCGCCAGACAGGGTCCTTGGAGGTCTGCCGGGGTGGCGACATCCAGGACCCCTCCTTCCGGGGCGGCAACGTGCATGTGGCTCTTCTCGCCCACGTGTTGGGCCGCAATCCTGCCGTCCTCGACCCGGTAAATGTCGGGCTCCACCACCCCGCCCACTGCCAATGAGCCCAGCCCGGAGACGGCATTGATAATGGCGCCCTCCCCGCCCCGGGGATCGTCGGTATAGAGCACCCCGGCGCACTTAACCGGCACCATCTCCATGACCAGGACCCCCATGGCCAACTCCTGGTAGGAAAAACCGCTGGCATGGCAGTAGTAAAGGGCCCGGGGGGTGAACTGGGAGGCGATGACCTCCTTGTAACGCGCCTCCACCTGGTCCCGGGGCACGTTGAGCACGGTCTCGAATTGGCCGGCGAAACTGAAGAAGCTATCCTCCTGAAGCGCCGAACTGCGCACCGCCACCCGGGAAGAGCTCAACTGCGCCAGATGCTCGGCGATGGCCTGAGAGAGTTCCGGCGGCAGGGGCTGTGCCATGATTTTTGCCTGGATGGCCTCGCCCCCTTCCCGAAGGCTTTCCAGGTTGCGGATCTGCGAATGGGAGATGGCCTCCCGGATGAATTCCTCCAGACCCCCGCTTTCAAAAAAGAGCTTCTGGGCATAGGCGCTCACCCCAAAACCTGCGGGCACCGTGAGCCCCAGTCGGGTGAGGTCGCCCAATTTCTCGGCCTTGCCGCCGTAAAAGAGGCCTTCCCGCACCTCGGTCAAGGGCAGCGCCAGGGGCGCCGGCTGCAGCCTGGCCCCGATCAATTCCTCCGCCACCTGGTGGGCCACCTGCAGGCGGGCG
>JALNYP010000229.1 GCA_023229795.1 Syntrophobacterales bacterium | reverse complement strand
GGCCGTCCCGTTTCAGGTAGGCGGAAAGGGAGAGCATCCCGAGGGGCGCCATCCGGTTGGCAACAGCGGCCACATCTTTTTTCCCGTCGATCCAGTTCGAACCGGTCGGATGGACAAGGGTGATCCACATGGGCTTCCTTTTACTTGGCATAAAAATCCCCCCATCCCCCCTTTATCAAAGGGGGGGAAATTCCCCTCTTTGGTAAAGAGGGGTTAGGGGAGATTTTTATCATCCTTTGTGACCTTTACTCTTCATGAGAGTCTCCCTTGGCACGCTTTTTAACCCTCAAGAGATTACCATAAACCCGGCGCATGAATCAGGACCGGCCCCGGCGCCCGAATACGCGCCCGAAGGGCAATATGCATAGTCTCGTGAATATTAAACGGCTGAATGTGCCCGTGTTCCGGCAAAAGTCTACAAATCCCCGATAATGGGAAACCCGTTCGCCTGACCGCTGATACGTCACCCGCACGGGCGCTGAAAGCACGGGGAGGCCCCGCCATTTGGCACGGGCCAGGATTTCCACCTCGAACTGGAAACGCCGGGAGCGAACACCGAGGTACATGGCCTCCGGCAGGGGGTAGAGCCGGAAGCCGCTTTGGGTGTCCCCGATGTCCGGACCACCTGACGCCCGGACCCAGAAGTTAGAAAATTTCCGGCCAAACCGGCTCGACCAGGGTACGTTGCGGTGGTCCATCCCCTCCCTTTGGCCGACCACGATGACCCGGGCGCCGGGGGGAACAACCCGGATCAAATTCCACGCATCTTCGGGATGGTGCTGCCCATCGGCATCCATGGTAACGGCCCAGTCCGCTCGGGGCGCCGCCGCGGCAAAGCCGGTCAGAATGGCCGCCCCCTTCCCCCGGTTGCGATCATGCCGGACCACGGTAATGGAAGGAATGTCCTTAATCCGGTCGTAGGTGCCATCGGTCGACCCGTCATCGACAACGATCAGGGGCATCCCGAGCCTTGCGGCGGATTTGACGACTTCCGCGACCATCCCCTCATGATTGTAAACCGGGATCACCATGGCCACACGTTTTATATGAAAATCCCCCCATCCCCCCTTTAGAAAAGGGGGGGCAAAGGGCAAGTCCCCCTTTTCTAAAGGGGGATTCAGGGGGATTTTCATGTTTCGTTGTGCCCGCACCGGGCATGGTGGTCAATATCTATTTGGGTATCCTTTTTCTTGTTTATCATTTCTTATTTTGCCGTTTATATGAAAATCCCCCCAACCCCCCTTTACGAAAGGGGGGATTATCGTGGTTCGTTTTAATCATGGGGGTTATTCATCGGCAAAAAAAGCAATCCCCCACGCCCCCGGACCCATATGCACGCCCGTGGTCAGGGACAGCGGCTTGACCGTAATCTCCGCTTCGGGATATTTCCTTTTGACTTCTTCCCGAAATCCCTCCACCCATTCTCTATTATCCGTATATTCCAGCCAGATGACGGACGGCGAATCCGGTTTCAGAGCGCCTGCCAACTGCTTGAAGGCAAAGGACTTCTGATCGCGGCGGTTTCTGACCATGCCGACTTTTTTGGCCCCCTCGGCCTGGGGACTGATGACCGGTTTCATATTCAGCATATCGCCAAAGAAGGCCCCCGTTTTCGACAGCCGCCCTCCGGCGGCCAAGTATTGCAGCCGGTCGACGAAGAGATACTCCCGGCAGCGCGCCACCGCACCTCTGGCAAAGGCCACGACCTCGTCGGGGTCGTCCGTTCGCCCGGCGAATCCTGCCGTCACTGTGGACAGGAGCCCCAGGCGTCCCGCCGCGCACCCCGTGTCCATGACAACCAGGCGATCATCGGGATCATGGTCCGCCTTCCACCTGAGCGCCGTATCGTAATTGCCCGTAAAGACCGACCCCACGCACAGATACAGCACCTTCCCGTAAAGGCCAAGCGCGCTCTGATAGAACTGATGCCGCTCAAACACGGAGGCCTGGGAGGTCGAGGCCGGCGCCCCTTTGCGCATGGCCTCGTAAAGGATCTCCGGCGTCAGGGAGCTCTCCGGCAGGGAGCTGCCGCCAAGGGTGATGTAGCTGTCCAAAAGCGTCACGTCCAGGTCCTGGGCCTGCTCACGGGTCATTGAGCCCGCCGCATCGGTCATGACATGGATGGCCCGTGATACCTGGGACCTTTGAAAAGCCGCCGTCTGCTCTCCCAGATCGTCATCGGACCAGCGAATAATATCGCCCATGGCCCCGATCCGACTCCTTACCAGGTCGCGGTCCCGGGTATGGAGATGGATCTTGACAAGATCTTCATCCCGGATCACCACCACGCTTTCATCTTCCCCGTAAAGATCGCTGATTTCTTTCTCCGCCCCTTCATGGCGGGAAAGAATCATGTCCACACAGTATCCCGATTCAGCGGCGTCATGGAGAGGCTGCCGGAGACGGAGCCTGTCGCCGAAGACGGAAGCGACGGAGCACAAATCCGCGGTGCGGCCCGTCAGGGCATTCAAAAACCCATCGAAATACAGAAACATGCCCAAGGC
>JALNYP010000228.1 GCA_023229795.1 Syntrophobacterales bacterium | reverse complement strand
GCCAGGGCTGCGAGGCGGTCCTGGCGGTATATGCAGGAATTCTTCCGGGAAATCTGGCGAGTCAAAGGCCAGGACTGAAACCGGGGCCGGGGGCAGATCAAGAGATCACTGCCGCCCGCCTCATGACCGCCCCCATTGGCCCTTTAGGCCCGGGAACCCTCCGGCGACCGCTCCGGGGCGGGACTGATACCCGAACCGACTCATCGCCTCACCGGCTTTTTCACTTGCCTTACCCCCCGCCTAGCTATCTGCGAACCATACCTTGCCTCCCACCATTATGCTTACGCCCCCCCTTTGATCGGCGAGAAAAGTCCATCTATCGGGAGCTATAGCGTTTGCCAAAAGTATTTTCCGATAGCGGCATCATTTAATCCCCCTAACCCCCCTTGAGAAAAGGGGGAAACTATAAGGAATTGATGTCAAAGTCCCCCTTTGAAAAAGGGGGACTTAGGGGGATTTAAGAACCTACAAGCGGAAAGAATTAATGGCAAACGCTATAAACTTGAAAACCAGGTTCCCGGTCAGCCGAGGCGGGTCTCATGGGCCTGGGTGCATGGCGCATCCATAAGCCACTTAAAGAGAACAAAATAGTGCCATGGAGGATTCTGAAGGCGAAATTATATTTGACCAATGTGCAATTCGGCATGGTATAATCACTTGGTGGCAGGAACTTTTGGCGCGAGAGGTAGGGGAGAGAGGATAACCGGCAGGAACTTTTGGCAGTCGCGCTCTATAAGCTTTCCCTACGAGTTAGGAAATCTTGGGCCAGCCGGTTGAGATTAAAGAAAAGTGAAGGTGTTAAACATGAACAGGATTGCCGTGACAAGTGAAGGTCCCTCGCTGGACGATCTGGTTGACCCGCGCTTCGGCAGGGCCGCCGGTTTCGTCGTTGTGGACCTGGAAACCATGAATACCCAATATATTGATAATGGTCAGTCCCAGGTGATGGCTCAGGGGGCCGGCATCCAGGCCGCGGAGCTGGTCGCCCAGGCCGGTGTGAGCTGTCTGCTCACCGGCTATGTCGGCCCCAAGGCCTTTAAGGCCCTTTCTGCCGCCGGGATCAATGTGGGGCAGAACCTGGAGGGGCTGACCGTACGCGACGCCGTGGAGCGGTACAAGAGCGACCAGGTCGAGATAGCTCAAGCAGCCAACCGGGCCGGACGATGATCGTTGCCGTGGCCAGTGGCAAGGGCGGCACCGGCAAGACCACGGTCGCCGCTTCCCTGGCCACTATCTGGGATGGACCGGTGTTGGGCGTGGACCTGGATGTGGAAGAGCCCAACCTCAACCTCTTTCTCCACCCGGTTATTGCCGAGAGCGAAATGGCCCACATGACGGTGCCGACGGTGGAGGAGGCAAAATGCACCTATTGCGGCACCTGTTCCGAGCTTTGCCAGTTTAAGGCCGTAAGCGTATTCAACCAGGTGATTTTGACCTTTCCCGAGATGTGTCACGGCTGCGGCGGCTGCATCGCCGTTTGTCCCGAAAAGGCGCTCTCAGCCGGAAAGCGCGAGCTTGGAGAAATCAGCTGGGGGCGAGCCGGCGGCGTGGGGTTTCTATCCGGACGGCTGCACATCGGCGAGGCCATGAGCCCGCCCCTGATGCGCCGGGTGAAGGTCAGGCTGGATCAGATGCTGGCTGCGACCGGCGGGGATGCCATCATCGACGCGCCACCGGGGGTGAGTTGCCCGGCGGTCAATGCGGTGATGGACAGCGATGTGATTCTTCTGGTTACCGAGCCCACTCCCTTCGGCGTCTATGACTTTAAACTCGCCTGGGAAGCCTTTACGCCACTGGGAAAACCCATGGGGGCTGTGATAAATCGGGCCGGACTGGGCAATAAGGCTATTTATCGGTTCTGCCAGGAGAAGGGGCTGCCGATTCTGGCCGAGATTCCGTACGACCGGGCCATCGCCGAGGCCTACTCTCGCGGCCGGGTCATCGCGGCACTATCTCCCGGGCTCGAGGCGGCCTTTGTCACTCTGCAGCATAAGATTCGCGACCTGGCGACACCCAGCCGGTCCCGGGATGCCGCCCATGCGTGAGATTATCATCATCAGCGGCAAAGGCGGCACGGGCAAGACCTCGCTGACCGGGGCCTTCGGACATCTGGCTGATAACAAGATCATCTGCGATCTGGACGTGGACGCCCCGGATCTGCACCTGCTGCTCCAGCCGACGCAAGAACGCTTGGAGGAATTCTACTCGGGGCATGAGGCCGTGATCGAAGACGAGAAATGCGATGGCTGCGGTCTCTGTGCTTCCCTGTGCCAGTTTGGGGCGATTCGGAAGAATGGGGCAGGTTTTGTAGTTGACCCGGTACGCTGCGAAGGGTGCAAGGTCTGTGTGGCATTCTGTCCGACGGCAGCCATCCGGTTCCCCGAGAGACACTGCGGCCAATGGTACGTCTCATCCACCCGCTTCGGCCCCCTGGTTCATGCCCAGCTCTTTCCGGGCGCGGAGAACTCGGGAAGGCTCGTTATGGTCCTCAAGCAGCAGGCCAGGGAGC
>JALNYP010000227.1 GCA_023229795.1 Syntrophobacterales bacterium | reverse complement strand
CGACGGCGACCTGACTTTTCAAGCCTTAGCCCGGCACGGCGACTTCGGCCTGGGCACCTTTGACGCCCTGGACGGCGAAATGATCGCCCTGGACGGCACCTTTTACCAGGTCAAGGCTAACGGCCGCGTCTCACCCGTGGCCGGTTCCATGACAACCCCCTTCGCCGAGGTGACCTTCTTCAAGGCCGGTAGGACGCATATGATCGAGATGCCCCTGAACTACCAGCAACTCCTCGATTATGTCGACAGGCTGCTCCCCAGCCCCAACCTCCCCTATGCCATCAGGATTGACGGCCTCTTCACCTCCGTCAAGACCCGGAGCGTCCCCCGGCAGCAGAAACCCTATCCGCCCCTGGCGCAGGCGGCCGAAAAGCAGGCGGTGTTTGAACTTACCAACGTCAAGGGGGTCATCGTGGCCTTCCGCCACCCGGCTTACCTGGCCGGCGTCAATATGCCCGGGTACCATTGCCATTTTATCACCGCAGACCGCCGGGCCGGCGGGCATCTCCTGGACTGCCGGGTGGAGGGGGCCACCGTGGCCGTGGACGCCCTGCCCAATTTGTTCCTACACCTGCCGGACAGCCAAGAGTTCTTAAAGTCGGATTTAACCGGAGACCGACGCCACGAGATGGAAAAAGTCGAGCGGTAGGCAGTCCAGGGGGGCCGGATGGCTTCGCCCTGCGCCTTAGGTTGCCACGGTCTGGGGCAAATCGGCCTGGGCAAAGTCCTCCGGACCACGAAGTCCCCAAAACCATTTATTGATTGCGGTGGCTAAGGTTGCCGCATAATCTCGGTTGGAAGCCAAGGAGAGTAAGCGAGTGGTACAGGTTCTGGTAGCGGTCATCCTGGGGCTCAGCCTCATGGTATCAGGCTGCGCGGCGTTGAAGGCGGCTCCTTCCACAGGCGCCGGCTTTGTGCCCGTGGCGCAGATGGCGAAGCAGGAAGATCTCCCTTTTCAGAAGGTTTGGTTCAAGGACGGCGTGGATTTTAAACGCTATAAGAGCATATTTATCCCGAAGGTGCATACCGATTTCCTCCTGCAGTCCAACTGGTGGCAGCAGAACTTCCGCCAGGGCCAGATGCAGGAAGATTTGGTCACCATGGCGGAATATATGCAGCAGGAATTCAAGACCGCTTTCCGCAACGATCCTTACCACCGTTTTCAGGTGGTGGAAGTCCCGCAGAAAGATTCCCTGACCCTTGAACTGGCGCTCACGGAGCTGGTTCCCAGCAATGTGGCCCTCAGCGTGTTGGAGTATGCCCCCTATGGCGGCGGCACCGCGGTCAGGGTTATGGAAAGAGCCACGGGCGCCGAGAGCACGGTAGCCTTCGAGGCCAAGATGAAGGATTCGAGCACCGGCGACACCCTGGCCATGTTCGCCGACCGGCAGGTGAAAAAAATCCGGATCATTGATTTCAAGGCCTTCACCTGGTATGCCCACGGCAAGGACATCACCAAAGAGTGGGCCGAACAATTCGTGAGGCTCTCCAATAAGCGGCCGGGAGAGACCATCGAGGGTTCCAGCGCCTTCACCCTGAGTCCCTGGTAAAGTAAGGAAGCGGCTTGCCGAAACTATTTTGGAGGCCAGGCGGTTAAGTTGACCGCCGCTGAGGAAAAAATCTCTGTATTCGGAGGCGTGTGCACCAATGGCCCCAGATCAACCGGAAACGGTGTCTCTCTACCAGCAGATGGACCAGGAAAGTCTGTCCCAGGACAGCAGTTTCACCTTCCACTGCCATCCCGATTTGCCTTGCTTCAACCAGTGTTGCCTCACCCCCACCGTCATCCTGAGCCCTTATGACCTCCTGCGTCTGAAACAGGGTCTGGGCATCACTTCCACGGCATTGCGGCAGCGTTACACCCAGCAGGAAATTGAACCGAATTCCAATCTTCCCCTGGTCTTTATCGATGCGTACCGGTCTCCGGAGGGCGGCTGTCCTTTCCTGGGGGAATCAGGTTGCACGGTTTACCCGCATCGCCCGGCGGCCTGCCGTCTCTTTCCTCTCACCATGGGCAGCCGGATCACCCCGGACGGCGTCGAGGACCATTACTTTTGCCGCCGGTTGGATTATTGCCAGGGCTTCAATGGCAGGGCCAAATGGACGGTGGCCTCCTGGATGGCCGACCAGGGATTTACCGAATATGACCAGGGGCGCCGGGAATGGCTGGAAATTTTGCTGAAAGCCGGACTGACGGAGGAGCTGGTGGTGGACGACCTGGTTCAAGACCTCTTTGCCACCCTGGCATACGACCTGGACAGATTTCGGCGGCTGGTCTTTGACCCGGTATTTCTCGAGGCTTATGATGCTTACGATATAAAGGCCGAGGCCCTGGAAGATCTCCGGACGGACGACCTGGCCTTCCTCAAGTTCAGTTACCGCTTTCTGCCCACCCTCCTGTCGCCGGCGGGGGCTCAAAAGATGACCGCGGTTATCCGCCGGTCGACCAAATTCTTCGAGGTGGACTGAGGCAGCGGCTCATATCAAGGTGCAATCAAAAAATTACCGTG
>JALNYP010000226.1 GCA_023229795.1 Syntrophobacterales bacterium | reverse complement strand
CGGGCCGCTCTTAGCCACCACCAGGCGCAGGTCCTCCCGGGTGATGAAGGGGAGCTGGCCGGTCTTCCTGACCCCGGCCGCAATGAGCACCAGCCGGCTCAGGCCGCCGAACAACAGGGTGATGGGATAGATGACCCAGGAGGCCACATAGAGGGGCGGGGCCAGCTTCTCCGCCAGCACCGTGGCCTGCTGCCGGCCGATGGATTTGGGGATGATCTCCCCGATAATCAGGAGCAGGGGAGGTAAAGCAATCATGGCGGTGATCTCGCCGCCCGAGCCCAACCGGTCCAGGAGAAACATGGTTACCAGGATGGTGTTGGCCGCCGAGGACATATAGGCCCCCAAGAGGGTAGTGGCCAGCAGGTATCCCGGCCGGGAGAGCAGTTTTAAAGCCATTTTGGCGCCCCGGTAGCCCTCCTCGGCGCGTTGGTGCAGGCGGCGGCGGTTGGCCGAGACCAGGGAGATCTCGGAGGCGGCGAAAAAACCTTCCAGGATCACCAGGGGGACGCAAAAGAGCAGGATCCCGTAGATCATGGGGTCTCCCGCCGCACTTCCACCTCCAGGATGCGGTTGCCTTTCATGCGCAGCACCCGAAAGGTGAGCTTGCCATTAGTGTCATAAGCGTCATAAGCAATGGTCCGCCCTTCCCGGGGCAGGGAGCCGAAGAGGTTCAACACCAGCCCGCCGATGGTGTCGAACTCCGCCGCCGGCAGCTTCAGGCCCAGCGCCTCGTTAAAATCCGTCAGGGAGACGTGCCCCTTGACCCGCCAGACGCCCGGGGACACCGCCTCCAGGGCCTCTTCCTCTTCCTTGAACTCCTGGGGGATTTCGCCGCAGAGCTCCTCCAGCAGGTCTTCCACCGTAACCAGACCCACCAGGCTGCCATATTCATCCACCACCAGGGCCAGACGCTGGTGTTGGGCCTGGAGTTCGTTCAACAGGTCAAAGGCCCGCTTGTTTTCCGGGACATAATAGGCCGGGCGCAGGAGATGCCGGGGAAGTTCGCCCTCGCAGGGGCCTTGATGGCACAACTCCAGGATGTCCCTGGCGTGGAGGATCCCCAGCACGTGATCGTGAGTCTCCTCATAGATGGGCACCCGGGAGAACCGGGACCGCTTGATGGCCTGGATCATCTCCGGGAAAAGCAGTTCCACGGAGAGGGTGAACATGTCGGGTTGGGGCACCATGATCTGCCCTACCCGGAGTTCCCCGAAATTGAGCAGATTCTGGATGAAATCCCGCTCCATGGCCGCGATCAGGCCCCGGCGGTGGCTGTCCTCCACCATCCGGACGAAATCTTCCTGCTGCACCGAGTGCACCGGCAGGTCCGGGCGAAATCCCAGGGCCACCAGAATGCCCCGGCTGATTTGCAAAAAGACCACCCGGAAAGGCGACAGGATAAAGATCGCCGGCCGGATCAACGGCGCCATCCGGCCGGCGAAGCGGGCGGGGTAGGCCAGGGCCAAAGACCAGGGGATGATTTCTCCCAGGAACTGGAAGGTGGGGACCATGACCACGAGCACCACCCATTCACCTTGGGGCCCCCAGAGGCTCAACACTATGGAGGTGGCCAGGACCGAAAAGACAATGCTGCAGGTCTCCACCCCTATGATCGTCGTCACCAGCAGACGCCGGGGCCGGGACAGGATGGCTTCCACCACCCCGCCCCGGGCCGGGTGCTTCTCTTTCAGGCGCAAACGATCCAGGGGGCTCAGGGAAAAGAGGGAGGCTTCGGACAGGGCGAAGAAGGCCACCACAAGCACCATGGCGCCCATGGCCAGCCAGCGAAGGAGATAGGGATTTGAGAAAATGGAGTCCACTGTGTCAGGGTTGCGTCTTAGAAATGTTTCATCAAAGGTTATTAGTGATGATATAGGGTCATGTTTTGTAATTAAGTTGACAGAAAATCAGACTAAAGGAGTATGACTTGTAAGGCTAAATCCCAATTTTTAATAGGGATTATATAGTTGATTCCTTTATGGAGTAGGCTCAAGTCCGATCAGTGACGGAAACGGCGCTACTTCGAGCATTGCCGAAAGGGTCGATAGAGTGAAAACGCGACCATCCGTGTCTCGAACCACGGGCCCCAATGCATCGTTGACTCGCGCCCAACCGATGCCACCCAGAACCGCAATCAGTGGGATACCACCCAGTCGATTCGACTCTCCCTGAAGTCTCGCGAAGCGGAGCGCCTTGTCACGAGCCGTGCCCCCATCATTTGTTCCTTTGCATTCAAGGATCGCTCTGAGTATTCCTGAATTATCGAAAACTACAAAGTCCGGGGCCGGTGCAACTCGGACCTCAAACCGGGCCGCGATTTCACCCTGGTTATGGCTGCCCGTGCGGATGTATGGAACACCATTCTCCTTGAAAAGTGCCTCTACTGCGTCCTCGATCAGATCGCCCCGCTTGGTTGATGTGGCGTCCAATACCTGCCGGAACGCTCCACCGTAGTGACGTTGATGCAGAAACAGTGGAAACGGCACTCCATTGGACGCGAAGAGGCGTACACTT
>JALNYP010000225.1 GCA_023229795.1 Syntrophobacterales bacterium | reverse complement strand
AGGTTCTTAAATCCCCCTAAATCCCCCTTTTCCAAAGGGTGACTTTGACAGCAATTTCTTATAGTTCCCCCATTTTCTCAAGGGGGGTTAGGGGGGATTAAATGATGCCGCTATCGGAAAATACTTTTGGCAAACGCTATATTTAGCCCGGCAGAAGTCCCCTCTAGTTTGAATATCGGCTTTAAACAGGCTGGGGTTGAATTTTATTTTCCATAAAACTCGATAGCCGGTTGGGGCAGGAAAACTATCCGGGTGGATCGATGCCTGGCAGGTGGTTACGATGAACCCGGCGCTGAAGTGAAGTAGCGGGAGCGATCGCTTCCTATATCTTGGGAATTGGACCGCCTTGTTACGGCAGGGGCCGTGGGGCCAAATACTATTGTGCCGGCCAGGAATAAAGAGGGGGGAGGCGGTATTCTGACAAAAAAACTATCCAAGATAACTAATTTTATAATATAATTAAAATGGATTCAAAACCGGGCCTTAACTTTTCAGGCAGAGTGCACGAGGTCGCTGGAGCCGTGGGACCGGTCAGATGGGTGTCGGACCGCCGCAGCTATTTTTTTGCAGGCCAACTTGAACATGGCTCCTTCCATTATTAGCATATATGAAATATTTTTCATGGTGATATCATGCCCCGTGACTGCCCCAAATGCGACAAGGCCTTAACCAGAACCCGACGTAAATCCTGGATGTACAACATCCCCGGCAGCAAATATTACGTCTGTCGGGAATGCGGCTATGCCTACCTGCTGATCTTCAACCGTTGGCTGCTCAAGCACAAGCAGCACCCTCAGAATATAAGTAGTTCCAAAGGGTCCTGAGTCCTGAGCGCTCTTCTTCCGGGGGGCCTGGCCTCAACCAAATCCGGCCCGGGGTTTGAGCTCCAAGGGAGTCCTGTGGCACTATACCCCGCCTCCACGTGAAGCAATCTAACAAAACCATACGCCCCATGGCCATGCTCCCCGAGTGCCATCCCTGCCTGGAACGGCTGGTGGGGCTGGCGGTGGAACTGGCCACCCCGGACCCGGAGGTGCGGCGCCAGGCCTTTAAGTCCGCCCGCCGCTGCCTGGATCAGGAGTTTGGCCCCGGGGCCATTCCCGCGCTCATCGCCAACCGGTTGCTCGGCATTATCCATCAGATCTCCGGGAACCAGGATCCCTTCGCGGCCCGCAAAGCCGCGTCCACCGCCTTTGCGGCCCGGATGCACCGGCGCCTGGCCCCGGCTTACGGCGACGACCTGGAATCCCTCCTCCGTCTGGCCGCAGTGGGCAATGCCCTGGATTTTTTCCGGGGCGAAGCGGAAGCAACCCGGGAGATGCTGGCCCGGGTGGGGTTCGAAATCGCCGCGGTACCTGACTTTCAACAGGAACTGACCGGCCCTCCCGGCCTCCTGCTCTACCTGGCGGACAACGCCGGGGAGCAGTTCTTCGACCGCCCCCTGGTGTCCTCCCTGCGGCGACGGGGGTGGCGGGTGCTCTACGCGGTGAAGGCCGGGCCCATCCAGAACGATCTCACCTTAGCGGACCTGGAGGCCTCGGGTCTCTTAGCAGCCCTGGAGCCGGTGGTGGACACCGGGGCCCGCACCGTGGGGTTGGAGCTGCACGGGGTCAGCCCCGGCTTCCGTGAACTCTATATGGCCGCCCGCATCATCGTGGCCAAGGGCATGGGACACTTCGAGACCATGAGTCATCTATCCGACCCCCGCGTCTGGTTTCTCCTCCAGGCCAAATGCTCCCCCGTGGCCCAGGCCCTGGGGGTGGACCTAAACGCCTTCGTGTTCGACCGGGCCCCGGCGATTTCCCTTGACCCCCGGGGCTAACCGGGATAGAATAAAAATACTTACAGGTAAAAGGGAAGACGGTGCAAAACCGTTGCGGTCCCGCCGCTGTAATTGGGGACGAAACCGGCTGAAGGCCACTGGGGATGATAAACGCCCTGGGAAGGCGCCGGGAGTAGGGCGATCCAAGAGCCAGAAAACCTGCCTGTAGGATGGACGGATGGGCTCGCGCGATACGGGCCGGCCGCTCACTTGAGGACCAAGCAAGACGGGTGCAATCCTCAATTCCCCGCTTTAAGGGAATTGGGGTTTTTTATTTGGGGGCAAGGCAGTCTGGCTGCCTGACGGAAAATTCTCCCCCTCCCCGACCCCCGCCGGCTTGGCGAGTATGGTTGCGGTTTCTTTCACGGGGTTTTGGCCCCGCTTCTTATCCACGGCGCCCTGGCGGCCCTGGGGCTGGTGATTGGTAGCGCGATCCACCGGCCCCAGGGACGCCAGGATTTTTTTTGTGGCGTCACCTCCGTCTGGCCGAGCCTCTCCCCTTCCCGAGACCGCCGGTTAAAGCCGGGTAGCCATGGCCAATCGAGAAATGATGCTTAAACTATGGGTGGCAAGGGATCAGGCGGGTGGTCGGCGCCCGGTCTTATAAAAAAAAATCAGGAGAAAAACCGATGCCGGAGATTACGCTGAAAGGCATGAGTTGCGCCCACTGCGTCGCGGCCATGACCAAGGCCCTGGAG
>JALNYP010000086.1 GCA_023229795.1 Syntrophobacterales bacterium | reverse complement strand
CGGAGAACGGATCGTCCGGGCCCGGTCAGGACTGCTGCCCCAGATCAATTCCCAGACGAGCCAGACTATTTATGATGATCCCATGAAGCTGAGGTTCAACCCCGGCATCCCAGGCTTTTCCAATGGTCTCGTGGTTCCCCAGACCAACCGCAACTTTTGGGGCAATCAGACAACGGTCAACCAGTTGGTCTTTGATTTCTGGGGCACTCCCTCCAAGTATCAGGCCGCAATCATGGGGCATAAGGCCAGTCTGCTGGACACGGCCCAGACCCAGGACAACGTCTTTCTGACGGTGGCCCAGGGATATTTCAAGACCCTGAGGGCCAAGAAATTGGTGGAAGTAGCGAAACAGACGGTCATTGATCTGAAGCAGCATCTCAAGATTGCCGAGGACCAGTACCAGTTCGGTGTGGTCACCTTCAATGATGTGCTCCAGGCCAAGGTCTCCCTGGCCGACGCCGAGCAGAACCTGATCGTGGCCCAAACCGATTATATCGACACCCGGTCGGCGCTGAACAAAGTCCTGATGCTGCCCGTAACGGCCCCCACGGTCTTGAAGGATGAAAACGTGGTAGTCAAGCCCTGGGCACTGAGCCAGGCCACCGACGTCGCCCTGAAACAAAGGAGCGATCTCAAGGCCTCGGTAGATCGTATCCGGCAACAGGAAAAAACCGTGACCGAGACGCGGGCCCAATATTTTCCCAAGTTTTCCGTGCAGGGAGGATACTTTTATCAGGTCAATAACAATACGGTGAACGACAGCCAGTGGTCCGTCATTTTTGCCATGAACTGGAACATCTTTTCCGGGTTGGACACCAAGGCCGCGGTCTCTCAGGCCAAGATCAAAGTGGAGCAGCTCCAGGAACAGCATAAAGACCTGAATGAGCAGGTTCAACTGGACGTGCAGAATGCCTACCTCCAGGTCAAACAGACCGCGGACCGCATCAAGACCACGGAAACCGCGGTGACCCAGGGCGACGAAAATCTGCGCCTTAACGAGGAGCGCTATAAAGAAAGCGTCGGCACCGCCACCGACGTCATCGACGCCGAGACTCTGGTAACCAGGACCCGGGTTAATTACTGGGCCGCGGTCTATGACCACCAGATGGCCAAGTCCCAGATGTTGTGGGCCGTCGGTTCCATTGCCGAACTCCTTCCCCAGGAGAAGCAGCCCAACCATGTCAAGTAAATTGTTCCTCCGTCTCGGCATCGGCCTGCTAGTCCTCCTCATGATCGGGGCCGGCGTCGGATACTGGATTTACATCCATATTCATGTGAGCACCGACGACGCCTATGTGGCCGGCTACGTGGGCGTTATTGCGGCCCGGGTGCCGGGCCGGGTGGCCAAGATCATGGTGGATAACAACCAGCACGTCACTCCGGGCCAGGTCCTGCTGACCCTGGAGCCCCAGGATTATGAGACCGCGGTGGCCCAGGCCGAGGGGAACCTCGGGCGCCTGCGCCAGGATCTGGCCCAGGCCTACGTCCGGGTGGCCACCGCCAAGACCCGGGTGCCCCAGGCCGAGGCCAATTTCCATATGGCCCAACTCGACAAGACCCGCTATACCGGCCTGTTTGAGCGCCGCACTATTCCTAAGCAGACCCTGGACCAGGTGGAAACCCGCTACCGGATCAACCAGGCGGAAGTGACGAGAGCCCAACGGGAGTTGCATGAATCCCTGGCCGCCATCGGGGGGTCCACCGATATCCCCCTGGAAGACCAGCCCGCCATCAAGGAGGCCAAGGCTAAACTGGAGCAGGCCCGCCTCAACCTGGGCTATACCCAGATCACCGCCCGGATCGAGGGGTATATCACCAAGCGGCAGGTGGAGGTGGGCAACTGGGTCCAGCCGGGCCAGCCCTTGATGATGCTGGTACCTCTGAAGAGCTCCCAATTGTGGATTCAAGCCAACTACAAGGAGACGGAACTCACCCACGTCTATCTCGGCCAGCCCGCCAGAGTGAGCGTGGATATGTACCCCGGCGTCGAGTTTAAGGGCAAGGTCGATTCCATCATGGCCGGCACCGGCTCCGCCTTCTCCCTGTTGCCCCCGGAAAACGCCACCGGCAACTGGGTCAAGGTGGTCCAACGCATCCCCGTCAAAATCACGCTGCTTCCTCCCCTCCCCGACAACCGGCCGCTGCGCCTGGGGATGTCCACCGAGGTCACCATCGATACCCGGGAGCGCACCGGCAAACGGCTGTTATCCAGCGAGAATGTCCCGCCCGCCCCAAAATGACCGGCTTCCGGCTCTTGAGCTTTGGGGGTGATGGACTGCCGGATGTCGAGAGCTAAACGCCAGAAAGCCTTTGACGCCAATTTCCTAGACTTTTCAAACTGACCAAACGTGATGAACACCCCGAATAACCAGGTCCAGGTCAACAAATGGCTCATCACCATTGCGGTGATGGCCGGCACCTTCATGGAGATCGTGGACACCACGGTGGTCAACGTGGCCCTGCCCCATATCGCCGGCAGCCTGGCCTCCTCCGAGGACGAAACCACCTGGATCCTAACGGCCTATCTGGTCTCCAACGCGGTCATCCTGCCCATTACCGGCTGGCTGTCGGCGCTGTTCGGCCGCAAACGCTTTTTGATGCTTTGCATCGGCCTGTTCACCATCAGTTCCATGTTGTGCGGCATGGCCACCAACCTGGGCATGCTCATCGTCTTCCGCATCATCCAGGGCGTCGGCGGCGGCGCGCTCCAGCCCATCTCCCAGGCCATTCTCCTCGAAACCTTCCCGGTGGAGGAGCGGGGCATGGCCATGGCCCTCTGGGGCATCGGGGTGATCATCGCGCCTATCGTGGGGCCGGTCATGGGCGGCTGGGTCACCGACAACCTGACCTGGCGCTGGGCCTTCTATATCAACCTGCCCATCGGTCTTTTATCCCTGTTGATGACCTTTATGTTCATCTTCGACCCGCCTTATATCCGGTCCCAGCGGGCCGGCAGCATCGACTATTGGGGGTTGGGCCTGTTGGTCGTGGGTCTGGGGGCCCTGCAGGTAGTCTTGGACAAGGGCGAGCGGGAAGACTGGTTCTCGTCGGCCTTCATTACCCGCCTGGCCATCATCGCCGCGGTGGCCTTGATTGTCCTGATCTATCATGAGCTCAAAACCAGACACCCGGTGGTGGAACTGCGCCTGTTCAAGGAGCGGAACTATGCCGCCGGGGTGACCATCATGTTCTTTTTCGGGTTCGTGCTCTACGGCAGCATCATGCTCCTGCCCCTCTATCTCCAGACCCTGATGGGGTATGACGCCACCCTGGCAGGCTGGGCCCTGGCCTTCGGAGGCATCGGCTCCCTGATGATCATGCCGATAGTGGGCCGGCTGACCACCGTGGTGGACAGCCGCAAACTGGTGTTTGTAGGTCTGGTCATCAACGCCTACGCGGTGTATCTCATGAGCAACTACGACACCAATATCAATTTTTTCTCCGCCTGGTGGCCCCGGTTCATCCAAGGCTTTGGGCTGGGCAGTACCTTCGTGTCCCTCACCACCCTGACCATGTCCCGCATCTCCCAGGAGAAAATGGGCAACGCCACGGGCATCTTCAACCTGATGCGCAACCTGGGGGGCTCCTTTGGGATCGCCACCGCCACCACCCTTCTGGCCCGGCGGTCGCAGTTCCATCAAAGCCGCCTGGTGGAGCACCTCACTCCCTTTTCCCTGCCTTTTACCGAATGGCAGCATCGCATGTCCCAGGCCCTGCCCGATCTGGGGAGCAACTGGCAGTTATGGAACGCCCCCCAGGCCGTGGCCGGGCTCTATAACGAAGTCCTGCGCCAGGCGAGGATGCTGGCCTTCTGCGACGACTACTGGTTCTTCACCATCGTCTTTCTCTGCCTCCTGCCCCTGGTGTTTCTCATGCGCCGCCTCCCCAGGCAGGTCCGCGCCGAAGAAACCCGCGCCGAAGCCCTTCCTTGATCCGGCCCACTCTGGTATGATGACCAGATACCGGCCTCACGCGGCCGGTCCATGACCATTTGCGCCCTTAGGCAAGAAGGATTATGTAGTTGCGCAGCCTCAATCTTATCCTCCTGGCGATCGCCTCTATTTTCTTTGTCTGGATTTTGCAGGAAGTCGGCTGGGATACTCTGAGCCATTATCTCTTGCAGGTAGGCTGGTACTGGCCCTTGCTCCTTTTGCCCTACGGGTTGGTCAACTGGCTGGAGTCCCTGTCCTGGAAGTTCATCATCGTCCAATTGCCGGAAAAGACCACGGTCTGGCGCCTCTTCTGGCTGCGCCTGGGAGGGGAGGCCTTAAACCAGCTCACTCCCACCGCCTCCTTAGGGGGCGAGCCCTTCAAGGCTTCCCGGCTCCAGGCCGAAGGCCTGCCGCTGGAAAAGGCCAGCGCCTCAGTGGTGATCCAGAAGGGCATCCTGGTCTTAAGCCTCATCCTGTATATCTTTACCGGGCTGGCCCTGGCCCCGCATTTTCTGCCGGAAGCGGCCAAACACATGCTCTTCCTGGGTCTGGCGGCCCTCGGCTTGGCCGCGGCGGGCATCACCTTCGTGGTGGTCTCGAGCCGGGGCCCCTGCGGCAACAGCTACCGCTTCCTCTCCCGGCGAGGCTGGTTGCCGCAATGTCTCCAGGCGCAGGAGGGATTTTTGCTGGACCTGGATACGGCCATGTCCGGTTTCTACCGGCAATATCCGGCCCGGGCGGCCCTGGCCTTTCTCCTGTTCTTCTTAAGCTGGCTGCTCCATTCGGTCGAGGTCTATCTGATGTTCTGGCTCCTGGGCCACCCCATCAGTTGGGGCCTGGCCCTGTGCCTGGACTCCCTGGCCATGCTCTTCACGGCCCTCGGATTCTTCATCCCCGCGGCCATGGGGGTGCAGGAAGGCGGCAACATCCTCCTGGCCCTGGGCTTTAATCTGGGTTTCACCCTGGGCGCGGCCTTCAGCATCCTGCGGCGTATCCGGGAGGCCTTCTGGCTCAGCCTCGGCCTCATCGTGGTCTGGCGGGAGAAGTAACCCGGTCTTCCCGGGATCGCGGGTTATTCCCACCTGACCTGAAGCAAACCTCACCACCAAGACATAAAGATGCGACCACACGAGTAGCCGTAGCGGGAAAGCGTAGCGCATCCCCCCTTCAGCTTTCAGCCCGGCGTTTGCAGAAAGGAGAGCGAGGCTTTATACCCTTGGATGGGCGCAGATGATAACGTTCGAAGTATAGCGGTGGAATAAAGCTAATGGCGGGAGGCGCTGCGAGGCTGGGGCACTGCTTACCGGTTTGGGGAAGTCAGTAGTCGTAGGGCGGGAAAGCGAAGCGCATCCCGCCTTCAGCCCTGGTCTGAGAATGCAGCTATGTACTCTGAACAATAATTTATAATGAACTCCATTAAGGAGTCCAAGCTATAGTATTTTTTCAGAATTTCAGGCTCCGTGGTCTTGCCCAACAATTGAACTAGAAAACAATCCCGTTTATTATTCAGAGCAGCGGAGCGAGGACAAAAATCTATATCTAATTTAAATCCGGATTTGACAATTTGGGATTCATCGTATTCTGTCGACTTGATAATAATGTTCTTAAGATCATTAGAGGTGACTTTCTTATTTCTATACATTAATCTTATTTCAACTAACCCAGTTCTTTCAAGTATATCCTTTATTTCTAATATAGGTTTTACAACTTCAGACATCCACTTCCTTTTTTTCTGGAGATTTTCTCTCGAACTTCCCTTCATCTCCACTTCATTATTTTCTAAATTTAATTTCTTTTCCTTAATTTTATCTTCTAACAATTTCCGGTAATCTTTATCCGCACTAAAGGACTGGCTTTCATAAAAACCATCCTTAGGATTGATTTGAACAACAGTAGTTAGGTTTTCATCCTTTCTATCAGCTACCTTAAACATAACAACCTCTGCTCTTAATGTTAGCCGATATTATTTAATCAGGAAAATCACGTCATTAATCCAAATTTCCAAACCTTTTCATCAAGTTGCGAGCCTCAAACGAGCCTTTATAAAGCTAAAGCCCCCTCATAGCACACACGATGCCATAGGCTTTTGAAAAAATCAATGGAAATTTATAAAAAAAAGAGATTCAGCAGATACCGTTAGATCGGTTATAGCCAGCAAGATAAGGGCATATCTGAAAATAGTCAATGGAACCAGGATAATAACCATAGCCAACCTTCTTGGATGAAATTAGCTATCATCTTGGAATAAGGCATAAATCAGCGATATCCGGCCAGGCGCCGGTCAAACTATCCTAAATTAAATTGAAATGGAAATAAGCTTGTGTGAAGAAGAGTTGTCAGGACCACCCGAATAATTGCACCATCACTTCCTCCCCCTTGAAGAGGCCTTCCACTCCCAGGGGGATCATCACCAGGCCGTCGCTCTTCACCAGGGGGGAGAGGAGCCCCGAAGGCCCCAGGACCGGGTCGGCCCAGACGATGTGATCGTCCCGGCGGAGGCGCACCCGCACGTAATCCTCCCGCCCCGTGGCCCCGGCCAGGTTGCGGGAGAGCCGTGCGCTCACGCTCCGACCCCAGGACGCCGGATCGGTCAGCCCGGCCAGGCGCGTGAGCAACGGCCGCCCCAGCACTTCCATGACCACCGCGGCGGAAGCCGGGTGCCCCGGCAGCCCCAGCAGGGGCTTAAGTCCCGGGGTCCCCAGGGACGCCAGGATGGTGGGCTTGCCGGGCCTCAGCGCCACCCCGTGCACCAGGACGTCGGCGCCGGGCAGGTCCTGGATGGCGTTCAGGGTCAGGTCCCGCACCCCTACGGAACTGCCGCCGGAGACCAGGATCAGATCGGCCGCCTCCAACGCCTGCGCCAGGGCGCCCCGCAACGCCGCGAAGTCATCGGGCACGATGCCCTGCATCAAGGGGAGGCCGCCCCACTCGGCCACCTGGGCCGCGGCCAGGTAGGCATTGGAATCCCGCACCTGCCCCGGCCGGGGCCGTCCTTCCAGGGGTACAATCTCATCGCCGGAAGAAAGGATGGCCACCCGGGGTTTGCGGTAAACCGTTACCGCAGTCAGGCCCAGGGCGGCCAAAAGGCCGACCTCCTGGGGGCGCAGCCGCCGCCCCGCCGGGAAGATCACCTCGCCTCGGGCCACATCCTCTCCCGGCGCCAGGACGTTTTCACCGGGGGCCACGGCCCGGCGCACCTCCAGGGTGCCGTCCGGGTGCTCCGCGGTGTATTCGAGCATCACCACCGCGTCCGCACCATTGGGCAGCATGGCGCCGGTGGCCACCCGCAAGGTTTCGCCGGGACCCACGCCGCGCTCCGGGGCCGCGCCCATGGGCACTTCCCCTTTGACCTCCAGATACTGGGGCGCGCCGACGCTGGCCCCGAAGGTATCCTGGGCCCGGACCGCATAGCCGTCCATAGTGGCCCGGAGAAACCCCGGCACGGCCTCCGGCGCGGTAATGGCCGCAACGGTCACCCGGCCTTGAGCCGCGGCCAGTTCGACCTGCTCCGTGCCCACTGGCAGAAAGCGCTCATAGAGGGCCAGGACTTCCTGGCGGGTTTGCAGACGGAAAAATTCTAAGGGAGTCATTTAGCTCTTATCAAAGGCAGATAAAAAATCTTCTCGGGAAATTCCTGCCTGGGTGCAGATGGTTCTCAAGGTGGATGACTTGATATAGAGATGATTAGGCATGGTCAGCGGGGTTTTACTGCCGTCAGGATTCTCCCGCAGCAGGGCGATGTGTTCTCTTTTCCTGATCAGCCGAAAGCCTAATTCTTCTAATGTCCTAACGACCCGGGCATTGGGGGCATCAACAGGAAACTTAAGCATCAGATGTCGATTCCTGCCTCCGCCACGAACGCTTCCAGGATAGGCGGTTCTACCTCCAACACTTCCGGTCCAAAGGTGTCGATATGAAAAGCGATGGCGGATTTGACATCTGCCAAGGCCTCCTCGTAGGTATTACCCTGTCCCACGGCTACCCCTTTCAACCCCAAAGGGTAAGCCACATAGCCGTCCGGGTGCCTTTCGACAATGATCTTAAAGTGCCTCATAGCCCCGCCTCCCACGTCTGGATTATACCATTAACCCCCGAACCTCTGAAAAGCCAGGTCAATTTACTCGTTCCCAAGCTCCAGCTTGGGAATGACAATTTTTTTGCGAAGCTCTGCTTCGCATGAGGGTGCGCAAAACGCAGCTCGCATTAAATCCGCGAAAATATCCTCACATCCACCGCAAACAGCCCCTTATCATAAAGCAGCAGCGGGTTCAATTCGACCTGGTCCAGTTCCGGGTGTTTTTCGGCGAAACGGGCCAGGGCCTTCATGACCATGAGCAAGGCTTTTGTATCCCGGCGAGGTTGGCCCCGGTAGCCGGTGAGTAGGGGGTAACCCTTGATTTTTTTCATAAGATCCTCTAATTCGCTATCCTCGGCCGGCAGAATACAGAAAGCCACATCCTTATAGATCTCGGTATTGATGCCGCCCAGGCCGAACATCAGGGTGGGGCCGTACTGGGGATCGGTGATGGTGCCCAGGATGACCTCCAGCCCCCCGGGTTTGGCCATGGGGGAGACGGTGACGCCGTCGATCGTGGCCCAGCGCTCGTAAAGCTGGGTGGCGTCCATGATCTCCTGGTAAGCCTGGCGCACTTCCTCGTCGTTTTCCAGGCCCAAATAAACCCCGCCCATGTCAGTCTTATGGGCGATGTGGGGCGAGGCGATTTTCATGGCCACCGGGTAGCCGAATTGTTGGGCAAGCTTTACTGCTTCTTCGGCATCTATGGCCAGGAGGGCGGCCGCGGTGGGGATACCGGCCTTGGTCAGGAGGCTCGCGGCCTCCAGAGCCGGCAGCAGGCGCAGCCCTTCGGCCACCGCGATCTTGGGCATCCCCGGGGCCTGGGCCGGCTGGGGTTCGAAACGGAAAAACTGGGCCAGGGCTTTGATGCCCCGCTCCGGGGTGGGAAACACGGGGACCCCGGCCTCATAGAGCTTCTGCCGCTCTTCCCGCTCCACGTCGGCCCCGCCCAGGAAGACGACCAGCTCCGAGGCGCCCGGGGTGACCTGCTGGGCGGCTCCGGGGATGGGATCGCCGAAGATCACCACCTGGGTGTCGTAGTCGTCCCGGGTCTTGTCCATCACCTGCTTATACAACTCCGGGGCGCTGATGGCGTCGCCGGTCAGGTCCACCGGGTTGCCCACCGCGCAGTGGGCCGGCAGCATTTCCCGCAGCCGCTCCTTCAGAATGGGATTGGGTTCCGGGACCGTGAGGCCGTTCTTTTCGGCTTCATCGATAGCCAGAATGGCCGCGCCCCCCGATGAGGTGCTGATCATCAGCCGGCGGCCCTTGGGCTTGGGCAGGTAGGCCAGGGCCTTGGCAAAGTCGAAGAGTTCCTCCAGAGTATCGGCCCGGTGGACCCGGTACTTGCGAAACAGGGCCTCATAGATGGCGTCGGCGCCGGCCATGGACTTGGTGTGGGACTCCGCGGCGCGGCTCCCCTGGGTGGTTCGCCCGGCCTTAAGAATGACCACGGGCTTTTCGGCCTCTCTTAAGGCGTCGAGGAAGTAGGAGGCCCGTTTTACCCCTTCCAGGTACAGGGCTATGACTTCGGTATGGGGGTCCTGGTTGAAGTACATGAGGACTTCGGCCTCATCCACGTCCACCCGGTTGCCCAGGGACACGAAGCCGCTCACCCCCAGGTGTTCGGCCGCGGCCATGTCCAGGAAGGCCGCGCCCACGGTGCCGGACTGCGACGCAAACGCGATCTTCCCCCGGGTTGTGATCAGCGGCCAGGAGGCGCACATGTGCTCATGGGGCATGTTGACGCCCTGGCAGTTGGGGCCGATGACCCGAATCCCCGTCTGGCGCACCACCTGGGCCAGTTCGTCCTGGAGCTTTTCGCCGTCGGGGCCGGCCTCGGCAAAGCCGCCGGTGATGACCACCGCGGCCTTGACCCCTTTCTCGGCGCATTGGGTCAGAGTAGCGGCGACTAGTTTGGCGGGGATCACCACCACGGCCATCTCCGGGGCCTTGGGGGTGTCGGTGATATTTTTATAAACCGGCAGTCCCAGGATTTCGGCGGCCTTGGGGTTGATGGGGTACAGGGTCCCGGGGAAGCCGCCGTTTTTCAGGTTGGCCAGGATGTCGTGGCCCAGCTTGCCGGGCGCGGTGGAGGCGCCGATGACGGCGACGCTCTTGGGCTTAAAGATGGGGGCGAGGCTATCGAGTATATCCATGGGGCCTCCGAAAAAATAAGATGAATGGCTATCCGATGATAGCATAGAAAGCAAAAAGGGGAAGGGGGGAAGGGGCGAAAAGGGGAAAGCCAGACCCCGAGACCAAGGCAGGCAAGCGTCCCTGCCTTAAGGGGATAATCATGGGGAGAACCGCCAGCGGCTTCCTCCCGGATCCTCTCCCAGGCCGCCAAGACCCCGGTTGGGGCTAATCGGTTTTGGGTTTGTGGGTGGCGCCGCCGCTCTTGTCAGGCTTTTGAGCCACTTTTTCGGTGCCAGGCTGAGGCGCGGGCGCGCTCTTATAAACGGTATAGCAGGCCCCTTTGGCATCCTTGGTCGTTTTGACCGTTGCCTTGACGCCTTTTTTCTGTAACTCGGCCACCTTGGCCTGGGCCTCCTTGCTGGTCCGATACTGGGCGACCTGCACGTGCTTGGGCTGAGCCTTGGCTTTGTCGCGGTCTTTGGCTTTGGGTACCTTCGGTTTGGGGCCTGTGTCGAAGCTATTCTGGAACTTGAGCTTCTGGACCATCTCCTGGCGCACCTTGCGCATCTCTTCTTCCCGGGATTTGTGATCGCGATGGGAAGTCCCGGTTTTACCCTTGTCTTTTTTATGGCTGGCCGTCGCCGCCGGTACGGGAGGCGCCAATGGCACAATGGACCCGGTCACCGGCGGGGCCGGTGCGGGCTTGGCGGCCACGGTCACCGGGGTTCCAGGCGCCGGCGGGACGGCGGCCGGAGCTACTCCGGGGGCGGGGGTTCCCGCGGCTACGGTAAGCGGCGCGCTGGTGGGCGCGCCCGCGGTCCCCGGCGCGGCTGCCGGTGCCACCGCGGGAGCAGTGGGCGGGGGCAGCCACTGGGCCACCTGGGGTGTATCCGGGGACAGCAACCCCCAGGAATAAGCCGCCCGGTAGATATCGCCGCGGCCGGCCAGGGCACCCAGGGCGAAACTCATCATCATGAGACCCACCACCCCGATACCGGCGAAGATGGTGTCCTTGAGCCTCAGCGTCAGATGCCAACCGGCCTTTTTGCCCTTCTTCCCCCGGCCTGTCTCCACTTCACCCCCCTTGGGTTGCTTTTCCTGGAAACCTGGTAAATGCAATTGTCCCCGCAATCGATTCCCCCGCCGATTACATGGTTTCCGGGGCCTCCACCCCTAAGATTTGCAAGCCATGGGCCAACACGGTTTTTACGCCCCGCACCAGCCAGAGCCGGGCTCGGCTCAGGTTGGCGTCTTCAGAGATAAAGCGATGTTTATAGTAGTAACTATGCAATTGAGCGGCCAGTTCCGTCAAGCAATAAGTGATGCGATGCGGCTCTAAATTACGGGCCGCGCCTTCCACCAGTTCAGGATAGTTGGCCAACATCTTGAGGATGGTCAATTCTTCGGGGGCCGTCAACAAGGGAAATAAGGCGAAGTCGGACTCCGTCAAGTTGAGAGCCTGCGCTTCGGCCTGGCGGAAGACCGAGGCCAGCCGGGCGTGGGCATACTGGACATAGTACACCGGGTTGTCGCTGCTCTGCTGTTTGGCCACTTCCAGGTCGAACTCCAGTTGGGCGTCGGGCCGCCGGGTGAGAAAGATAAACCGGGCCGCATCTTTGCCCACTTCGTCGATGACTTCCCGCAAGGTGACAAAGGTGCCGCCCCGGGTGGTCATGGCCACCGGTTCCCCCGCGCGCAAGAGCGATACCAGTTGCACCAGGATCACTTTCAACTGGCCCTCACAGCCCAAAGCCTGCACCGCCGCTTGCAGCCGGGGCACATAGCCGTGGTGGTCGGCCCCCCAGATATCCACTACCAGGTTATAACCCTGCTGGAATTTATAGAGATGGTAAGCGATATCCGAGGCAAAGTAGGTGAAAGCCTCGTTGCTGCGGCGCACTACCCGGTCCTTTTCGTCCCCGAAGGCGGTGGCCCTGAACCAGAGGGCGCCGTCGGCCTCATAGAGGTAGTCGTGCTCCTTGAGTAACGCAAAGCTCCGCTCCACCAGACCCTGGCGATAGAGCTCGGTTTCGCTGAACCAGGTATCGAAGCTGACCCCGAAATCGTCCAGATCCTGCTTGATTTCGTCCAGGATGACGTCGCCGGCGTAGCGGCCCAACTCTTTCAGGTCGTCTTCCTGAGCCGGAATCGGCACCACCGGCCGGCCCTCCGCCAGGTATTTCCGGGCCAGGTCCTTCATGTAACCGCCCTGGTAACCATCCTCGGGAAACTCGATGACCTCGCCCCTGAGCTCCCGCAACCGGAAATAGAGGGATTTCCCCAGGGTCATGATCTGGTTGCCCACGTCGTTGATGTAGTATTCCCGCACCACCTCATGGCCCGTGGCCGCGAGCAGATTGGCCAGGGCATCCCCCAGGGCTGCGCCCCGGCCATGGCCGATGTGCAGGGGGCCGGTGGGGTTGGCGCTGACGAACTCCACCTGCACCTTCTGCCCGGCGCCCAGGTCGCTGTCGCCGTAAGTCCGGCCCACCCGCTCAATTTCGATGATCACCTGGTACCAGAAGGCGTCGGCGATGAAAAAATTGATGAAGCCGGGCCCGGCCATCTCGACTTTGTCGAGCATGCCCTCCGGCGCCGCGAGGTTGTTAATGATGGCTTCGGCCACTTTCCGGGGCGGCAGCTTGGCCTGCTTGGCCAACACCAGGGCCAGGTTGGTGGCCAGGTCGCCGTGGTCGGCCTGCCGGGGCGTCTCCACGTCGAAGGCGGGTAGGGTCTCAAAGGCCAGTTGGCCCGTCTCCCGGGCGCGTTCGACACTGGCGGTGATAAGTTCACGAAGGATTTTCTTCAGGCGCATGTATACTCAGCTTTCTCAGTTTTCAACTCGCTCCCAAGCTCTCGCCTGAAAACGTCAAAAGATTATCAATTGGTAGCCGCAGGCTTCAGCCTGCGCACACCGGAACTTTTCAGGCTAAATTAAGGCGCCCAGGCAAAGCTTGCGCCAAATTTATGCATCCCCAGGCTAAGCTTGGGGACGAGAAGGCATCTTTTGGGACGAGGGCCGGGGAATAGGTTTCTGTCCTCTCCCTTTTCGCCATTTCCCCTTTTACCCTTTTTCCCCTTCCTTCGGTGGCGCCTCCCCCACCGGCTTGGTCTTGATCGTGAGATCCCGGGTGAACTCCTGGCAGTGCTGGCCGGTAAAGGAGAATTTTTTGACGCAATCCTGCCGCCAGGCGCACACTACACAGATACTGGCTTCCTGGACGTCGGGTTTTCGGTCCATATCACGCTC
>JALNYP010000224.1 GCA_023229795.1 Syntrophobacterales bacterium | reverse complement strand
ACCGAGACGTTGCCGTCTCCGCATGTCCTGGTAGGCTACTCCTGACGGAACAGGAGGTTTTGTACTCACATAATTGATGAGTCAAAAACAATTACTTATACGACTTCACGTCGCACTCTCCGGTCAGACACCAGCGTAAGGCATGCCCTATGCTGGATTTTCCTGCCTGGTTTTCGCCCACGAAGATATTGATGGGGGCTTGCAGGTCCAGACTGAGGAATTCTATCCTGAGGAAATCTTTGATTGTGATTTGCATGAGTCTTCCTCCAGGTTGTTCCCGGCCAGGAGGAAGCTCTCCCCCCATGGGGGTTGCTTCCCCCCAGCGGGGTTGGTAGGTTCAGGCGGTTAAGCCATGGTTGAGCGGCTTACCAGTTCACTCAGAACGGAATGTCGTCGTCCGGACCTCCGCCCGGGGGCGGGGTAAAAGATTCATCACCTTGAGACCGATTGCCATTGCCCTGGCCGAGGCCTCCCAGCATCTGCATGTTTTCGGCGATGATGTCCGTGGTGTAGTGCTTCACACCGTCCTTTTCGTAGGACCCGTACTCGATCCGGCCTTCGATCATCACCTGTTTGCCCTTGGTGAGGTACTGGCCGCAAATCTCCGCCAGTTTGGCCCAGGCCACGATGCGGTGCCATTCGGTCTTTTCCTGCCTTTCTCCTTCCCGGTCCTTGAACCGCCGGGTGGTGGCCAGTGAGAACTTGCACACCGCAGTGCCGCCGGGGGTGTACCGCAGATCCGGATCAGCGCCCAAATTTCCAATCAAGATGACTCTGTTCATTCTCTTCTCCTTTTATGCCAGAAGGGGTGTTCTCCTGGCGAAGATGGTTTATGCAGCCAGCTTTTCTGCGTTGGACTTCTCGACAGCCTCCAGGTTCCGAAAGAGCTTTTGTCCGGCTTGGGTGTTCATCACCACAGCCGCACCGTGCTCCTGGATAAGTTCCCGGAGTCGCCACCTGATTTCAAATTCAAGGCTTTTCAGAATCATTCTCCCGGTCCTTAAACGATATGGGAACTGAGAAGTAGGGGGTGAAGGGGTCCCCGTCGTCCTGCCGCAGCATCAGGCCACCGCAGCTTGCGCAGAGGGCAGTTTCATCTTCCAACCCGGCAACCCGCTGCTCCCGCTCACTGCAATCGATGCATTGGTATTCATAAATGGGCATTGCTTTTCCCTCCTATGCGGCTTCAGCCCGTTCAACAGGTTGATTTTCCGCCTTGATCTTGCGAAACCCGATATTTTCCTCTTCAATGATCGGGGTCCAGGACAGGATGTCTCGCATTAACTCATCCCGTTCCCGTTTCCGCTGTCTTTTAAATCCTGCTTTCTTGAGCCCCTTTTCCAGGGAATCCTTGCTGAGGTTTAAAACACCCCATACGGCCTCACGATCCACGCCCCTATCCAGCAGGTAGCCGGTTACTTTTTCAGGGTCGAGATCGTAAGAGGCAGTGGTGAACGGTCCGTAAAGCATATCTCCCACCACTATGGGCCCATTGACCCGCACATAAGTCTTGAGGTGCTCCTTGATGGCATGGCCCATGGCCTGCATCGCCAGCAGTAATTTTGCGGCCTCAACCGCGCCCTCATGGTTCACCGGGTGCATGATTTCCACCGGCACCAGGGCCTTGGCTGCCTCCGGGCAGTGGGCCGTAACGCCGCACCAGCCACAGAAGGACCCGGGAGTCGGCTCAAATTTCTCGTCAGCCTCGATCCGGGCGATCATCGCATCCAGTTCTGCCGGCACGCCCGCCAGGTCGTCCGCAGTCAAGAGCACTTGCCGGTTAGCGCCGAAGCGGAGGAAGTGCAGTCGCAGAAGGATCTCCTCCACATCGCGATAGACGGCTCGCTTGAGGGCCCAGCCGTAAATGCGAAGCTGCAGATTCTTCTCTATGCTTTCCGGCATGCTCCAGTTGGTTTTCCAGTCAGTTACCACTCCCAGGAGGTTTTGCCGGTAGTGAAAGTCCAGGACACACCGAAACCGGACCTCGGGATCGAAAAAATCTACCGGGCGCCAGTGTCTGTCAAACCCCAGCTTGGTTTCTACTCCCGGGTCTTGCATGTCGGGCAGAGTGAAATTGCGGTAGAAGCGTTGCCAGATGGTGGCACAATCGCTATTGGTCAGCGGGTTCCGTTCGGCCCACTCCAAATCGGTGCGATTTCTGCTCTTGATAAGGCGCTCCAGGTAATTGGCGACCCGGTTGTGCACCGTTCTGCCAGTTGCCTGGGGTTCTGAGGTAATTCGTTTGATTCCCTCTTTTTTTACCTTACGATAGGCCCAGGGGCAATTCTCGTAGAGATCAATCGAGGAAAATGAATAAGAAGCCATGAAGTCTCCTCCTTCCTGGCCTTCTGTCGGAGGAGACGGGTCCCTTGGGGGATCAATCTCCCCCGACGGGGTTGTTTTAGACCCAATACTGTTCACTTAATTATCTTAATTGCCAATTGGGGGTTGAGTTTGAACATTGGATCAGAGCCGCGACGCCGCAGAGGGAAATTGCTCATCTTGCGCTTGACGGCTCGTGGGTTGCGCCGATT
>JALNYP010000223.1 GCA_023229795.1 Syntrophobacterales bacterium | reverse complement strand
CGGCCGCCGCCTGGGACCAGGCGGCCCGCTCGGCTTCGGCTCGCTTGCCGATGCCGGTGGCGATGACCGTCACCCGGATCTCTTCGGCCAGGCCTTCGTCCCAGACCAGGCCCCACTTGATGATGGCCTCTTCGTGGGCTTCTTCCTGGACGATGCCGCAGATCTCCTTCAATTCTTCCATGGAGATGTCGGGGGCGGAGGTGATGTTAATGAGGATGCCCCGGGCGCCGCGGATGGAGATGTCTTCCAGAAGGGGGCTGGAGATGGCCTTGTGGGCGGCGTCGGCGGCCCGGTTACCGCCGCTGGCGATGCCGGTGCCCATGAGGGCCATGCCCCGTTCTTTCATGACCGTGCGGACATCGGCAAAATCGACGTTGATAAAGCCGGGTACCATAATAAGGTCGGAAATCCCCCGCACGGCAAAGCCCAGGACTTCATTGGCCATGCCAAAGACGTCCTTGATCCGGGAGTTCTTGGAGCTCAGGGAGAAGAGGCGGTCGTTGGGGATGGTGATGATGGTGTCTACCACCTTGCGCAACTCCTCGATGCCGTTGTCGGCGAGGCGCCGCTTCATCTTGCCTTCGAATTCGAAGGGCTTGCTCACCACGGCCACGGTCAGGGCCCCCAATTCCCGGCTGAGTTCGGCCACCACCGGGGCGCCGCCGGTACCGGTGCCGCCGCCCATGCCCGCGGCGATGAACACCATGTCGGCCCCCTGGAGGACCTGCTTGAGGTGCTCGGCCTCTTCCAGGGCGGCCTTCCGGCCCACTTCGGGATCGCCGCCGGCCCCCAGACCCTTGGTCACATCGGGACCCAACTGGATCTTGACCGGGGCCAGGCTCCGCTCCAGGGCCTGAGCATCGGTGTTGGCGGCGATGAAATCGACGCCCACCATCTGGGAGGAAATCATATCATTAATGGCGTTGCCGCCGGCGCCGCCGACTCCTAAGACCTTGATCTTAGCCGACAATTCGTTGGGGACTAATTGTATTTTCATATGCTACCCCCTCAAAACCATGATAGCACGTTTCGCGCCATCATACCACTTCGCGGAACCATTTTTTAATCTTGGCCATGAAGCCGCCGCCGGAGGAGCGCCCATAACCGCGGTTGCTGCCGGACCATCGGTCCGGGGTACGCTGGGCTTTTTGTTGACCCCGGAAACCGTACAGGGCCAGTCCCACTGCGGTGGCGTAGGACGGGTCGTGGATCACGTCGATGAGGCCGCTGACCCCCATGGGATAGCCGATCCGGGTGTGCATGTTAAAGGTTTCGCCGGCCAACTCCATCAGGCCGTCCACCAGGGACGTGCCGCCCACCAGTACCGCGCCGGAGTGGAGGGGATGGCTGAACCGGGCCCGCTGGACCTCTTTGCCCAGCAGAGTCAAAATTTCCGCCACCCGCATGTGGATGATATCCGCCAGGCGGCTACGGGGCATGGTCTGGGTCTCCCGGCCGGTGAGGCCCGCAACCTCGATGAGTTCATCCGGGTCGGTCAGGGCATTGAGACAGGCGCCGTAATGTTTCTTGAGTTCTTCGGCATGAGTCAGGGAGGTGGGCAACCCCACGGCAATGTCGTTGGTCAGGTTGTTGCCGCCCACCGGCAGGACGAAGTTGTGCCGCAGGGCGTTTTCGGCAAAGATGGCCAGGTTCGTGACCCCGCCGCCGAAGTCGATGAGGGCCACGCCCAGTTCCTTTTCTTCATCGGTGAGGACCGCTTCCCCGGCGGCCAGGCTTTGCAGGACGATGCCGTTCACTTCCAGGCTGGCCCGGTTGGCGCATCGGAGAATATTATTGAGCGCCGGGACGGCCCCGGTGACGATGTGGACCTTGCACTCCAGGCGCACCCCGTGGATGCCCACCGGGTCCTTGATGCCGTCCTGGCCGTCGATCAAAAATTCCTGCACCAGGGTATGGATGACTTCCCGGTCGGAGGGGATAGCCACGGTGCGGGCGGTATCGATGACCCGGTCCATGTCCGCCGGGGTCACCTCGCGGTCCTTGATGGCGATGATGCCCTGGCTGTGTATGACCTTGGTCTGGCCGCCGCCGACCCCGGCGTACACCGAGCGGATTTCGCAGCCGGCCATGGTTTCAGCTTCTTCCACGGCCCGACGGATGGCCTTCACGGTGTTTTCAATATTTACCACCACCCCTTTGCGCAGTCCACCACCGGTGGGTGCCGAGCCCAGGCCCACGATGTCTAATTGCTGGTCCCGCACTTCGCCCACTACGGCGCAAATCTTGGTGGTGCCGATGTCCAAACCGACGATGAGATCTTGAGGCACGATTCTATCCTATGGGTTTGCTTCCATCCCCTTCAGGGTGACGAGCGCCCGGCGGGGATAGTTGAGGTTGATACGGTTAATTTTGGACAATAATCCCTTTTGCACTAATACGGGCCACAACTGGGCAAATTTTTGCAATTTTTCCGAATACTCCTGGAGGCCTACATCCAGAGCGACCCCCACGCCGTTGGCATAGAGGGTGAATCCCCGCTCCAGGTCAACGTGAATCTCGGAGATATTCTCCAGA
>JALNYP010000222.1 GCA_023229795.1 Syntrophobacterales bacterium | reverse complement strand
ACGGAGGAGTCCACCCCGCCGGACAGGGCGCAGATGACCTGGCCGTCGCCCACCTGCTGCCGGATGCTCTCGGTGGCGGTCTCGATGAAGGAGGCCATGGTCCACAGGGGATTGAGCTTGCAGATGCGGAACAGGAAGTTGCTGAGGATCTCCTTGCCCCGGGGCGTGTGGTGCACTTCGGGATGAAACTGTACCCCGTAGAGCCGCCGGGAGAGGTCCCGGATGGCCCCGGTGGGGCAGGAGTCGCTGCGGCCGATCACCTCGAACCCCGGCGCCAGGCGTTCCACCCGGTCGCCGTGGCTCATCCAGACCTGCTCTTGGGAGTTCAGGCCGTAGAACAGATCGTCAAAATTGCTGATGGTGAAGGTTTTGTGGCCGTATTCCCGGGCCCCGGCCGGGGCCACCTCGCCGCCCAGAAGATGGTTGAGGAGTTGGATGCCGTAGCAGATGCCCAGGATCGGCACCCCGAGGCTGAACAGGTCCGGGTCCACGGTAGGGGCGTCCCGGTCATAGACGCTCCGGGGACCTCCCGACAGGATGATGGCCTGGGGGGCAAATTCCCGAATGCTCGCCAGCGGCATGATGTAGGGGTGGATTTCGCAGTAAACCTTGAGTTCCCGCACCCGCCGGGCAATGAGCTGGGTGTACTGGGAGCCGAAGTCCAGGATGAGCACTTTTTCTTGATGGGGATCGAGCATCGTTGTCTGGGGGCGGGTACGGGGGCGGCGCCGGACGGCTCCCGGCCTCCCTCCCCTCAACCCCTTAATTTTTTTCAATCAATTATAGCTGGCTGCGGCAGAAAAAGCAAAAGGTCTGTGGGGCGGGGAGGGAACAAAGGGAAGGGAAGCATGGTTATTTGGGGGGAGGGCCGGGGGAATTTTTCATAAAGAATCCCTCTGACCCTACATTTTTATGTAGGGGTGCACCTGCGTGTGCGCCCTCCTGGCAGGGCGGACACATAGGTCCGCCCCTACAGGGGCTTGGAAAGGGAGTTTAAGAAGGGATTGTAAGTGGGCGGGTGCCCCCTTGGCCCCCTCCCTCAGAAGCCTAACAGCTTCATAGCCCCAGAGGTGCCAGGTAGCGGCGGTGGAGTTCGTCCTGGAGCCAGGCGGGCGCAGCGGCTTCCGGGGCCTCCAGCAGGGTGTTGAGGCCGGCGGCCATCTCCCGCAGGCGGGAAAGGGCCTGGCGCCGGGCCGCGTCCATAACGCCCCAGTCGCCGGTGGCCAGCAGATCCTGAAAGGCCGGCGCCAACTCCGGCAGCAGCGCCGGCAGGAGCCCCGGGCGCCAGGCCAGCATCACCGCCAGGGACGGCAGGCGCTGCTCGGCGACGATATAAGCCAGGCGGCCCCAATCGTTGACGTCGGCCAGGGCGTCTTTGAGGGTCCGCACCCAGATTTCCAGCCGGGTTTGCGGGAAGCGTTGCAGCACGGCGGGGAAGGCTTCTCGTAAGCTGGGCTCCAGGGCTTCCCCCATCTCGTGGCGGATGACCGCTTCCAACTCCCCGGCCAGAAAGGCATTGAACTGCTCCTGGTGGCCCTCGGGGTCAGAGAGCAGGTCCTTGAGGTTGATCTTATAGGATTTCAGGGCGAGTTGCAGGTAGGCGTTGCCCTGCTGGGTAGGGTCGGACAAATGGTCCCAGAGGTAAAAGGCCAGGGCCTGGCGGCGGGCATAGATCAGGGTCCCCTGGCACAGGGCCGGGGAAGCGTCCAGGTCCCGGGCCAGTTCCGGCCCTAAAATCAGGATGGTCAACTCCCCTACCCGCCGCTCCTCCAGGAGTTCACCCAGGAAGAAGGTGGGGGTCAGGCCACGGCTCAAGCCGGCGCCATACGCCAGCCCCTGGGCCATGAGGTGGCGGTTGAGGGTCTCCACCGCAAAGGGGTCGATGGCGGCCGCGCCCCAGGGAAGGGCGCGCCAGGACGCCTCTTCCAGGTCATCCCAGGTTCGCTCCCGCCGGGCGATCCACTCCAAGGCGGCTGCAACTTCGGGCTCCACCCAGGGAGCCAGCCCGTGCTCCCACTTGTAGAGCTGGCGCAGGCGCATCAAGAGACCGCACAGGGAGAAATGTCCGGCTTGCCCGGCACTGGCGATATCGCAGTTAAGCCGCACGCCCTCAATCAGGGTGGGCGGGATCATAAAACGGAACTCATGGGCATCCTTGCATCATCGTATCGAGACCGGGCAGCCGTCACCCCGATTCACGGCTTCTTGGCGGGCGCACCGGGGCGCATCAGGTCAGTGAGCTGGGCAGCCAGTTTCGGGTCCAAACTCTTCAGGGCCTGGAATTCCCGATTGGCGGCCTGGGTGTCGCCCGCCCGGGCATAATAGACGCAGAGGGCGTAATGGGCCTGGGGATCTTTGGGGTCCAGCCGCACTGCCTCCTGCAAGGATTTCCGGGCTTGATCCAGCATCCCCAGGTTGAGGTAGGCCAGCCCCAGGTTTTTGTGGGCCTTGGCCATGGCGGGGTCCAGGCGGATGGCCTCGGCAAACTGGACCCGGGCTTCCTGGTCCCGATTGAGCTTGCCGTTGGCCAGCCCCAGG
>JALNYP010000221.1 GCA_023229795.1 Syntrophobacterales bacterium | reverse complement strand
GGAGGAGATGTGCTTGCGGGAAGAACGGGACTGCAAAGAGGCCTACGTGGAGCACTTCGCCGAGGCAGCCACCCTGCGCCGGGACTATCCCCTGAGCCAGTATGGCCGGATTCCCGCCGGCGCCATCGGGATGTACAGCTATATCAGCCGCATGACCCAGGGGCTGCAGCAGTTCATGGCCGGGGCCCGCAAGTTCGCCCTGAAGTATATCGACCGGAACGATCTCTTTGCTCTCACGGAAGAGGCCGCCAAAGTCTCCGGCATCCCCTATGTCATGGATGCGGATGCGGCCGAGGTGGAAAAAATCCTGGGCTATCGGCGTTAATCCTGACCAAGACCCGGGGGGGCGCCGTAAGTGGCGGGCGCCCTCCCGGCCCTTACCCCCACATCCGGCGCGCCTCCGCCCGCCCCGCGTTCTCGCTGCAGCCGATCTTCCCCGCAACCACCTGATAGCTTAGACAAGTTCAAAGTTCAAGGTTCAAGGTTCAAGGTTCAGTTAATTAAAGAATAGTACCGCCACCAGGATTAATACCAAGTTGCAGTCAAAACACATTGAATATTCATGTCATTCTGAACGGAGCGCAGCGGAGTGAAGAATCTCGGCTGCTTAAAAAGATAGATTCTTCGCTGCGCTCAGAATGACAAATAATAGTCTTTTGATTGCAACTTGGTATAATACCGCCTTGCGCTCAGAGAAATAAGAAAAGCTCACGGTCTGTCGGGGCGCACCCGCGCAATCGCCCTCCACACCGCAGCCAGGGATCGGTCCTCCCCTTACTTGACGGGGAATATTGACAATCTTGTCAGTAATTTTTTGGACAAATCTACAATAATGTAAACTATGATTTGGTTAAGTTTATGATTTTCCTAAATAATCAGTCTGGTATAATACTTGCTGTGAGGTAATCAAATTTTCTGTTCAGGAGGAATACCGTGCACTGCCAAACCTGCCAAACCGCAGAGGATGTGTCCCGCATTGTCAAGGATAAAGAGGTAAGCTTTATTCAGATTTGGTTCACCGACATCCTGGGAGTGTTGAAAAGCTTTTCCATTCGCCCGTCCGAACTGGAAGAGGCCATGACTGAGGGGATGGGGTTTGACGGGTCCTCCATCGAGGGATTTTCCCGCATTGAAGAAAGCGACATGATCGCCAAGCCCGACCCCACCACCTTCCAGGTCCTGCCGTGGCGCCCCGACGAAAAACCCGTGGCCCGGATGTTCTGCGACATCCTGCAGCCCGACGGCACCCCCTATCCGGGCGACCCGCGTTATGTCCTGAAGCGCATGTTGGCCAAGGCCGCCGAGAAAGGCTACACCAATTATCTGGGACCGGAACTGGAGTTCTTCTATTTCGCCAACAACACCGGCACCGAAGTCCTGGACCGGGGCGGTTATTTCGACGCCCCGCCCCTGGATGGCGGCAATGACTTGCGGCGGGCCACCATCTTCGCCCTGGAGAGCATGGGGGTGCGCATCGAGTATAGTCACCACGAAGTGGCCGACTCCCAGCACGAAATCGACATGCGCTACGACGAAGCCATGCGCATGGCCGACAAGACCATGACCATGAAGGCCACGGTAAAGGCCATTGCCATGATCAACGGGGTCTATGCCACGTTCATGCCCAAGCCCATCTTCGGCATTAACGGCAGCGGCATGCACACCCACCAGTCCCTGTTCCTGGGTAACAAGAACGCCTTCTACGACGCCAGCGACGAGTATCATCTGTCGGCCATCGGCAAGAGCTACATCGCCGGTCTGCTGAAACATGCCCGGGAGATCACCGGCATCTGCAGCCAGTGGGTGAACTCCTACAAGCGCCTGGTGCCCGGCTACGAAGCTCCGGTCTACGTCGCCTGGGCCCGGCGGAACCGTTCCGCCTTAGTCAGGGTGCCCATGTACAAGCCCGGCAAAGAAACCGCCACCCGGTGCGAATACCGCGCCCCCGACCCGGCCTGCAACCCCTACCTGGCCTTCTCGGTGATGCTGGCCGCCGGCCTCAAGGGTATCGAGAACAATTATCCCCTGCCCGAACCGGTGGAAGTGGACATCTACCACATGACGCCAGCCGAACGCGAGAAGACGGGGATCCAGGAGTTGCCCGGCAGCCTCCACGAGGCCATCACCGAAGTGGAAAACAGCGCCCTGGTCAAAGAAGCCCTGGGCGAGCATATCTTCAACAAGTTCCTGGAAAACAAAAAGATCGAGTGGGATGCTTACCGGATGCACGTGAGCAACTACGAGATCGAGCGTTATCTCCCGATTCTGTAAGCGCCGCATCACCGCACCGGCAGCGCTACTGATCGGTCCATGAATCCAGTAGGCTGGGCGGAGGTCGCCCTCCTCCAGCCTACTTGTTTGCCCAGCCGCTGGGGTTACAAACTTGTCGTTTTTGCAGCACTAATTAACGTATTAAAAGGAGTAACGGCATGGAGGGGGCCCTTAACTCCGGCGACACCGCCTGGCTTTTGGTGTGCTGCTCGCTGGTCCTGCTGATGACTCCGGCCCTGGCCCTGTTTTACGGGGGCATGGTGCGCCG
>JALNYP010000085.1 GCA_023229795.1 Syntrophobacterales bacterium | reverse complement strand
GTCAACGACGCCCCGGCCTTAAAGAAAGCCGATGTGGGGATTGCCGTGGACGGCGCCACCGATGCGGCGAAATCCGCCGCGGCCATCGTCCTGACCCAACCGGGGCTCTCAGTGATCATCGACGCCATCCGGGAGGCCCGCAAAATCTTCCAGCGCATGAACAGTTACGCCATCTATCGTATCGGCGGCATCCTGCGAGTGCTGCTTTTCATCACCCTGTCCCTGGTGATTTTCAATTTTTACGCAGTGACCGCCATTATGGTCATATTGCAGGTGCTCCTGAACGACATCCCCATCCTCTCCATTGCTTATGATAATGTCCGGCCTGACAACGATCCGGTAAGATGGGACATGCGGGTAGTGATGAGTGTCGCCACTTATCTGGGCCTCATGGGAGTGCTCTTTTCTTTCGTAATGTTCTATATCGGCCTGGAAATCCTCCACCTCGACCAGGGCCCCCTCCAGACCCTCAATTTCCTGAAATTCACCGTCTCCGGATATTTATATATCTACATGGGCCGCACTCAGGGGATGTTCTGGTCCCTCAAACCCAGTGCCCTGATGGTCTGGTCCGGAGTTGTCAGTCGAGCTTTGGCCACCGCCATCGCCATCTTCGGCTGGTGGATGCCTCCCATCAGTTGGCAACTCGCAGGGTTGGTGTGGGGTATGGCGGTGGTGGAACTCCTGGTGACCGATCCCCTGAAATTAGTGCTCTACCGGATTCTGAATCACCGCGGCGTAATATTTCAGAGATGAGCCCACAAGGATTAATAAAATTTCTCATATACTTCGATCGGCCGCTCGTCAAGGGTCGATTGGAGGGATTGGCCTGTGAAATTGAGAACGGAGACCTGCCGTCCTAACGGCAGAATTAGGCCCGTTTAAAGAAAATTGGTAAAATAGTCCGAGAGCAACTACGAAAAATTGATCAGAGTACCGTGAATCTCATCACAGGAAGCTCATTTGATGCGCATTCTCGTGGTCGAAGACGAGAAAAAGGTGGCGGGCTTTATTAAGAAGGGGCTTGAGGAAGAGGGCTATGCCATAGATCTGGCCTTTGATGGCCGTGAGGGCTTGTTGATGGCCCTGGATGGGGTCCATGACCTGATAATCCTGGATATCAATCTTCCGAAACTGGATGGGCTAGGAGTGCTCCGAGAGTTTCGCAAAAACCAGGGTAAAGCCCCCGTCCTGCTCCTTACCGTGCGGGCAGCCATCGAAGACAAGGTTCTCGGTTTGGATACCGGGGCGGACGACTACCTGACCAAGCCCTTTTCCTTTCAAGAACTCCTGGCCAGGATCAGAGCCCTGCTCAGACGGCGAGTGGAAACCGCGCCGCCGCTGCTCCAGGTGGCAGACCTCACCCTTGATCCAGCGCAACGGATTGTCTCCCGGGGAACCGAGAGGATAGACCTCTCCACCAAGGAGTTCGCCCTGCTGGACTACTTCATGCGGCACCGCGGGCGGGTGCTCACCAGAACCATGATTGCCGAACATGTCTGGGATTATGATTTCGACCCCATGAGTAATATCATTGACGTGTACGTTAACTATTTGAGAAAAAAGATCGACGCCGGTCGGGAGCCGAAATTGATCCATACGGTGCGCGGCGCCGGTTACGTGCTGCAAGTGGAGTAGCCCATGCGCATCAGGTCCATCGGGGCCCGGCTCACTTTCTGGTACGCCGGCATTCTCTGCGTCACCCTCCTATTCTTGGGTAGCGCAGCCTATGGTCTTTTAGCCTACAGTCTCTCCCATGACATCGATGCCGCTCTGGACGGGGTGGCCACAGTGTCGGCGGAGCAGGCCCGGGCTCAGCGCAGTACCTTCCTCCCCCGGGACGTGGATGAGCTTTTTCGCCACTACCTCGGCTTCTCGCCGTTAAACCCTTCCCTGGAATTGTTTGATACCCAGGGCCGGCCTGATCTCAACCGACCCGGCTCCCCAGCCGTTAAGCTCCCCCTCAGCCCCACCGCCCTGAAGAATGCTTTGCGGGGGGTATCCACCTTTGAGACCATCGAGAGCACAGGCTCATATCCCTTCCGGGTTCTGACCAGGCCGGTAATTAAAGGGGGACGGGTGATCAATTTGGTTCAAGTGGGGATATCCCTGGAAAATGTCTTCAAAACCCAACGCCGCTTTCTCTTGATTATGGGGGCTGTTCTGCCTCTCGGCCTGGTGTTGGCGACCATGGGGGGATGGGTGTTGGCCAGGCGCGCCCTAAAACCTGTGGACAGAATGACGCAGGCGGCTCGCAGGATCAGTGGGGAGTACCTGGCGGGACGCCTCCAGGAAACGGGAACCGGCGATGAACTGGACCGGTTGGCGAAGACGCTTAACGACATGCTGGGCCGGTTGGATGACTCCTTTCGTCAGACCCGCCAGTTCAGTGCTGACGCGGCCCATGAACTGCAAACGCCCCTCACCATTCTGAAGGGCGAAATCGAAGTGGCCCTGCGGGCGCCCAGAAGTCCGGAGGAATACCGGGGGGTTCTCAACAGCAGCCTCGAGGAGATTGATAGAATCAGTTCTCTGGTGGAAGGTCTCCTGTTGTTGGCCCGGGCGGACCGGGGGGTGTTGCGGCTGGACCTGAGGCCCGTGAAGTTGCAGGAACTCTTGAAAGAAGTCGGAGAACAAATGCGGCGGCTGGCGGAGAACCAGGCCGTCAACCTTAATTACGGTTTGGTCGAGCCTGCTTCCATCCAGGGAGACCGGGAGCACTTCAAGAGGCTGCTCTTGAACCTGATCGACAACGCCATTAAGTATACCCCGGCGGGCGGCAGGGTCACGCTATCCCTACGCTGTGACGGCAAGCGGGCCCAGGTGGGAATCTCTGACACGGGGATGGGCTTGAGCCAGGATGAGCAAGAACAGATATTCAACCGTTTTTACCGGGCTGCCGAAGCCAGGTCGCAGAGAGGCGGAGGAGCGGGTCTGGGACTGAGTATCGCCCAATCCATTGCCGTGGCCCATGGGGGCAGGATTGAGGTGGAGAGCACCCCGGGCCAGGGCAGCACCTTCACGGTTTCCCTGCCCGCGGAATGCACTCCATCAGTTTCTTCTACTTCCTAACGTTCATAGTCCCCCCCCTTTTTTAAAAATTAGCATATCTTAATCATCGATTAATCTTCCTTTAATCTTGCCGGGTTATTTGAATAGCAGTTGTCAGGTCGGCCCAGTCACGGGCCGGCAGGACTTAAGAACCCGTAAAGCCTCAAAGGAGGACAAAGATGCACCGCAGCAGCTGGAAACAACTCCTGGATACCAGATATTTCAAGGTCATGACTCTCACCACCGTAGCCATTTCCTGCCTGGCCATAGGCCTGGTGGTATCGTCAGGCCTGAACTGGGCGCGCCCCGCGGCGGCTCAAAATCAAATCACCCCACCTCAAGGTGCTATTGCCGCACCTGCGTCCAGGCCTGATTCTTTTTCCGGACTCGCAGAAAAGCTGAGCCCGTCCGTGGTCAACATCAAGGTGGTAAAGGTCGAAAAGGCGGGCTTCAACCGGCCGGAGATGGAGATTCCCGATGGACCCATGGGAGATCTGTTTAAGCGGTTTTTTCAGGAAATGCCCCAGGCTCCAGAGAGCCGCCGAACCCAGGGCGCGGGATCGGGGGTGGTCATCGGTAAGGAGGGCTACATCCTGACTAACAACCATGTGGTCGAAGGCGCCAAAGAGGTGACCGTCACCTTCGCCAATCAAAAAGAGTACAAGGCTCGGGTGGTTGGACGGGATCCCAAAACGGATCTCGCGGTTCTGAAGGTAAAATCCAAAGAGTCCTTTCCCGCGGTCGCCATGGGGGACTCCGATCAACTGAAAGTGGGCGATTGGGTGGTCGCCATCGGCAATCCCTTCGGTTTGAACAACACGGTGACTTCTGGCATAGTCAGCGCCAAAGGGCGGGTCATCGGGGCTGGACCTTATGATGACTTCATTCAGACCGACGCCTCCATCAACCCCGGGAACTCCGGCGGTCCCCTGATTAACATGCAAGGTGAGCTGGTGGGTATCAACACTGCCATCCTGCCTAACGGTCAGGGTATCGGCTTTGCCATCCCGGTGAATACGGCCAAGCCGCTGGTGCCCCAACTGATTTCCACGGGCGCAGTGACCCGGAGTTACCTGGGCGTCAACATCCAGTCCATCACCCCGGAACTGGCGAAGGCCTTAAACCTTCGGGATCGTCAGGGGGCGCTGGTGGCCGATGTCGTTGCCGGAGGCCCCGCTGACCAGGGGGGAATCAAACGCGGCGACGTCATCATCGCCTACAACGGCAAGGTGGTGGAGGACAGCCACCATTTGCCCGCCCTGGTCGCGGCCACCCCGGTGGGTCAGGAGGCCACGGTAACCATTCTGAGAAATGGGCAAGAACAGAAACTCTCCATGAAAGTGGAGGAGCTCCCTGGAGATCAGACCGTATCTGAGAAGCCGGTGCATCCAACCGCTGGAAAGTGGGGTTTGCAACTCAGGGACCTAAATCCCCAAATGGCGCAGCGGTTCCACCTCAAGGAGGGCAAAGGCGCGGTGGTCGCCGGCCTAGAGCCGGGGAGCCGGGCGGCTGCAGCCGGTTTGCAGCCGGGGGACCTTATCTTGGAGGTCAACCGCCAGCCGGTGGGTTCAGTTAAGGAGGTCCTGGAGAAGATTGACCGGTCCAAGGATAAGGATCATCTCTTGCTCCTGGTGCAAAGGGATAACGGCAAGCTTTTCGTACCCCTGGAGCAGCAGGGTTAACCTCAAATTGCCCAGGGCGACTGGTTTGGCAACCGGTCGCCCCCACCGGAATAGCCAGGATTCAGCGGGGGAATACTGGTCGGGACGGGCGGATTCGAACCGCCGACTTCCTGCTCCCAAAGCAGGCGCGCTAACCAGGCTGCGCTACGTCCCGACATCGACTTTATGGATATATCTCAGGCGAGTTCGTCTTTCAAGGCGGGCAACTGCGCCTTGAAGGCCGCCAGGGCCCGGGCCCGGTGGCTGATGCGGTTCTTCACCTCCGGCCCCAATTCGGCCATGGTGGCCTGGTACTCCGGCACCCAGAAGACCGGGTCGTAGCCGAAGCCCTGCTCCCCCCGGGGCTCCCTGGCGATGACGCCCTGGCACTCCCCCCGGAAGCGCCGGAGCCGCCCGTCGGGCCAGGCCAGGGCGAGTTCGCAGACGAAGTGGGCCCCCCGGGCCTCAGGGCGCACCGCGGCCAGCTCGCGCAGCAGCTTTTGCCAGTTGTCCGCGTCGGCAGGCGGCCGGGGCGCGGTGACGTCTGCCGCGTAGCGGGCCGAATACACCCCGGGCGCGCCCCCCAGGGCCTCCACCACCAGGCCCGAATCATCCGCCAGGGCCGGGTAACCGGTGGCCTTGGCCACCTCCAGGGCCTTGGCCGCGGCGTTTTCGGCAAAAGTGGCGCCCACTTCGGGCGTTTCGGGCAACTCGGGGAAATTCGCCAGGCTCAGGAGCGTGATGCCGGTGTCTTTCAGGATCTCCTGGAGTTCCCTGATTTTACCGGCATTGCGGCTGGCCATCACCAGGGTAGGGGCAGCCATGGGGTCAACGCCTCTTCCTGGATACGGGTCAGCTGTTTCAGCCCCACCTGGGCCAACTCCAGCATGTCGTTGAGCTTCGCCGCCGGAAAAGGCCCGCTCTCCCCGGTCAACTGCACCTCCACCAGATCGCCCGCGCCGGTGCCCACAAAATTGGCGTCCACCGCGGCCTGGAAGTCCTCCTCGTAGTCCAGATCCAGGAGCAGCCGCTCTCCAAACAGCCCCACGCTCACCGCGGCCACCTGGCCGGTGATCGGGGAGGCGTCCAGCAGACCCCGGCGGCGCAGGTTTTCCAGGGCCAGGCACAGGGCCACGAAGGCCCCGGTGATGCTGGCGGTGCGGGTGCCGCCGTCGGCCTGGATGACGTCGCAGTCCAGGGTGACGGTGCGGGGCCCCAGGGCGTTAAGATCCACCACCGCCCGGAGCGAGCGGCCGATAAGGCGCTGGATCTCCAGGGTGCGGCCGCCCACCCGGCCTTTTAAGGATTCCCGGTCCTGCCGGGGGTGGGTGGCCGGAGGCAGCATGGCGTACTCCCCGGTGACCCAACCGCCGCCGCTCGCCACCCGAAAGGGCGGCACCCGCTCGCTCACCGTGGCCGCGCAGATGACCCGGGTGCGCCCCCAGGTGATCAGGCAGGAGCCTTCGGCAAAATCCAGGTAATTCGGGGTCAGGCTGATGGGCCTCAGTTCCTTGAGGTCGCGGTTGCCGCTGCGTCGCATGCTGGTTCCTGTGACCATAAATTATTAGCCAATACCGATATTGGCCTTGAACGTCACTCTTCCTCTGAACGGGCCAGGCGAAAAGGGAAAAAGGCGAAGAAATAATCCGGGCACTTTCGCCTTTTCGCCTCTTTCCCTTTTACCCCTCTTTAAGAGATCGGCGCAAGGTGTCGATGACCATGGTAAAGGTGTCGCCAAACGACGCCGGGGAGACGCGTCCCACTTCGATGAATTTGACCACGATCTCCTTGGCCGCCTTGAGGATGAGTTCTTCTTTGGGGGTCAGGGGAACTGGCGTTGCCGGGTCCCGGGCCATGAGAACCTCCCGCCTGGTGCGATTTTTTGGTATAGTGAGAAGTAGCTTTCAGCCGTCAGCTTTCAGCTAAAAGCAGGGGTGGCCACTCACATCACCCCTCTCCTGACGGCTAACAGCTAACCGCTAACAGCTAATTGCTAATAAAAAGCCCGCCGGCCAGAAGAAGGCCAGTTCCGCATGGCCGGCAGGGCGGGTAAGAAGAACCGGAGACAGCCCTCCTTAGGGCACATGATAAACCAGGGAGCAGGGCAAGGCAAGGGGGAATCCGTGAGCCGCATCCGCATTTTGGACCCCCAGGTGGCCGCGCAAATCGCCGCCGGGGAGGTCATCACCCGCCCCGCTGCGGTGGTCAAGGAGCTGGTGGAAAACGCCCTGGACGCCGGGGCCCGCACCATTACGGTGACCGTGGCCGACGGCGGGGCCAGCCTCATCCGGGTGGTGGACGACGGCTGCGGCATGACCCCGGAGGAGGTGCCCCTCAGCCTCAGGCGCCACGCCACCAGCAAGCTCGCGGCTGAAACCGATCTGCTCAGCATCCAGACCCTGGGCTTTCGGGGCGAGGCCTTGCCGTCCATCGCCACGGTGAGCCGGCTGACCCTGACCAGTTGCCCGCCGGGGGCGAAGGCGGGCTTTCGCCTGGTGGCCCAGGCCGGCGAGATCCTCGAGGCCGGGCCCGCGGCCGCGGCCTCCGGCACCACGGTGGAGGTGGCGGAACTCTTCTTCAACACCCCGGCCCGGCGCAAGTTTCTGAAAAGCCCCGACGCCGAGCGGGCCCAGATCCTCGAGGCCCTGCGCAGCCTCGCCCTGGGCTACCCCCAGGTCCATTTTGCGCTGGCCACGCCCTCCCGGACCTTGCTGGCTGCCCCAGGGCCGGTAAGCTTACTCGAACGGGTGGCCGCGGTGTGGAAGGCCGAACTTGCCGCGCATATGCTGCCCGTCTGCCTGGGGGAGAAGCCCTGGCAGGTGGCCGGCCTGATCTCCGAGCCCGATTTTACCCTGGGCACCGCCCGCTTTCAGGTCTTTCTGGTGAACGGCCGGGTGGTGCAAGACCGCCTCCTGGGCGCGGCCCTGCGGGAGGTCTATGCGGGGCTGGTGCCCCGGGGCCGCCACCCCGCGGCGCTGATCAGCCTGAGCCTGCCGCCGGAGGCCGTGGACGTCAACGTCCACCCCGCCAAGACCGAAATCCGCTTTCAGGAGCCGGGGCGCCTCTATCCGTTGCTCCTCACCGCCCTGCGCCGGGGCCTGGGCCCCCTGCACGGCGAGCCTCCCCGCTACACCGTCAGCTTCCAGCCCGAGCCGCCCCCCCGGGCCGCGGAAACCCCGGGGCAGGCGCTCTTTCCCTGGCAGGCCGCGCCAGCCGCCGCCCCCCCGCCGTTTTCCTTCCCGGCGGGCGGTGCGGCCCCGCTCCCGGCCGCGGCCCCGGGCCCCAGGGGCTGGCGTTTTCAAGACCTCACCGTGATCGGCCAGCTCGCCCTGACCTACATCCTGGCCCAGGGCCCCGACGGGCTCATCTTGATCGACCAGCACGCCGCCCACGAACGCGTCCTCTACGAGACCTTGAAGGCCAAAGGCCCGGCCGCGGTGAAACAAACCCTGCTCTTCCCCCGGGTGGTGGAAATCCCCCCGGCCCAGGCCGACTGGGTGGGCGAGCACCTGGAGGCCCTGGCCCAGGCCGGCCTGGTCTTAGAGCCCTTCGGCGGGGCCAGCTTTCTCATTACTGCGGCGCCGGCCTGCCTGGCCGCGGCCGATCTCGAAGCCGTGGTGGCCGAAGCCGTCGAGGCCCTGGCGCCGGCCAAGAGCTTAAGCCGCCCCCAGGAGGTCAGGGAACAGGCCCTGACCTACATGGCCTGCCGGGGGGCCATCAAGGCCGGCGACCCCCTGGCCCCGGAGGAGATCGGCGCGCTTTTGGCCCAGTTGGACGAAATTCCCGTGTCCTCCCACTGCCCCCACGGGCGGCCCCTGTGGCGGGTCATCAGCTACCAGGATATTCGCCAGAGCTTTCGCCGGTAAACACGGGGGCGAAAAGGGGAAAAGGGCAAAAGGCGAAACGGGAAAAACCTCCTTAGATTATTTTTTTCTTTTTCCCCTCTTCGCCTTTTACCCCCAAGGTTATTTTCAAAGTAAAGCCAACTTCAGCCTTATGATCAAATGGAAGCTACCACGCCCAATCATCTAGACAAACCCCGGGTGGCGGCCCTGGTCGGCCCCACTGCGGTAGGCAAGACCGCGGTGGCCCTGGCCCTGGCCGAGGGCCTGGGCGCCGAGATCGTCAACGCCGACTCGCTGCAGATCTACCGGGAGCTGGACATCGGCACCGCCAAGCCCACGCCGGCCGAACGGGCCCGGGTGGTCCACCACCTCATCGACGTGGCCGACCCGTCCGAGCCCTATGACGCGGACCGTTACTGCCTTGAGGCCCGGGCCGTCCTGGCCGCGCTGCACGCCCGGGGCGTCCCTCCCCTGGTGGTGGGCGGCACCGGCCTCTATATCAAGGCCCTGCTCGCGGGCCTCTTCCCCGAAGGCGGCCCCGCCCCCCAGGTGCGGGCCCGCCTGCGCCGGGAGTTGAGCGACCTGGGGCTCCCCGCGCTCTACGCCCGCCTCCTCCATCTGGACCCGGACACCGCGGCCCGGCTCCACCCCCACGACACCTACCGGATCATCCGGGCCCTGGAAGTGCGGGAGGCCACCGGCCGGCCCCTGTCCGCCCTCATCAAGGCCCACCGCTTCCAGGACGCCCCCTACCGGGTGCTGAAGCTGGGCCTGCGGCTGCCCCGGGAGGAGCTCTACCGGCGCATCGACCAGCGGGTCCAGGTCATGCTCGCGGCCGGCTGGCTCGAGGAAGTCGAGGGCCTGCTGACCCGCTATCCGCCGGAGCTCAAACCCTTGCAGGCCCTGGGCTACCGCCACCTCATTAATTTTCTTACCGGGCGCTGGACCTGGGAGGAGGCCCTGACCCTCTTGGCCCGGGACACCCGCCGCTACGCCAAGCGCCAACTCACCTGGTTCGGCTCCGACCCGGAGATCAGGTGGTTTGCCCCCGCCGAGATCGACGGGATGGCTGCGGCCCTGGCCGAGTTTTTCGGGTAGCCCGATTATTTGGCCCCGGAAGAAGGCAGGCCCCCGGCGGAGCCTGCCCTGATTGAGGCGCGGTTCTGCTTAATTCTACCGTTTTTGCCTTAACTACCCTTCCGGCCTCAGCAACCGCTTCAGTTCTGCCGTTTCATAGACCACTTCCTGGCCGATCAGGCGCACCTGGCCATGCACTACATAGTTGAGCACCCGGGGCTGCCAGATATGTTCAGCCTGATTCACCTTCGCCGCCAACGTCTCCGGGGTATCTCCCGGCTCAATGGGAACCGGGAGAGCAAAAAATACCGGGCCGTTGTCATAGATCTCATCCACAAAATGCATGGTGACCGCGCTGTGGGTAATTTCCCCGCGCTGATACGCGGCCATCACCGCTTCGTGCACATAATGCCCGTAAAGTTTGGGCCCGCCAAAGCGGGGCAAAGGCCCGGGATGGATATTAATCGTCCTCGCCGGGTCCAGGCCGGATACTTGTTTCAGCCAGCCGGAGAGCATGACGTAATCCGCGTTGAAATACTTCACAAAATTCTGGTAGCCCCTGGCCACATAGGGGCCGGCCCAGTATTCCGCCTGTACCCCCAGGGCTTGGGCCTTCTGCCAAACGCCGCCCCCAAAATGATTGGTGACCACCGCACAGATCCAAGCGTCCAAAATCGGCGGTTGAGCCCGCGTCGCCCTTACCATGGTCTCAAATCCCGAGCCGCCCCCGGTTTTGGTCCCGGAAGCAAAAACCAGCACACTTGGATTGGCTTTTTTCATCACGCCTTCCCCGTTTAGGTTAACTTATTCAGGAGCGACCCCTTGGCCTTTCCTCTATTTAACCTCAAACTTCAAATACCTGCAATCTGCAATGATTCGGGACTCATCAGGGAGTCCAGAACTACCCGCCTCCAGACCATATCCGGCATTTTTGGGGATGTGGTGATAAGGGTTGGGGCTGGCAAGAACTCTGCCGCGCGTCAGCCTGGGGCGTTTTTTGGTGACAGGGTGGGGAAATTTTTTAGGGATCATTTTTTGCATGACTAAATTTAGCAATAAATACTGAGTGTTAAGCATAATTTCTCAGGACACCTGGCACATTTCGGTAATTTACCTTAAATTAGTACGCTTGTAACGTTTCGGTTCCAACGATAAAAACGGGATCGGCGCCATTAAGTTCCTGATATTTATCGCTTATTAACGGAACTGCCTCGAAACGTTTCGCTTTTTCCACGTTTAGTTCCGCTTCTCTGCCGCGACAAACCGCCCTCGTCTATGAGTAGTGCCGGAGACAAACCGTTTCCTGAAAACTTCTTCCGCCTGGCCCGATTTTGGTCCCGCATAGGTGCCAGTTTATGGAAAAAAAGCAGGATTGCCAGAGGGGATGCGACGATTGACCCAGATAGGGAGGCGTGCAACTTAGGGCGAGGTTGGCGAAAAAGAGGGCGGTTTTTTTCTCTGCTGTGTCATATGACTCAGGGGGATATGGTGATCGTATATGTAACTATCTAATATTTTAGATTAATGTTGATAATAGCAAGTGAGCGACACAAACGTCTGTCGTATATTTGCCCCTGCTGGGGCTTTTCGGAGTACCATAAGCCACATAAAAAAGGGAGGGCTGTGACCCTGCCAATGATTTAATTAAGTTTGTGGGGTTCTTAGCCTTTTTGGGCCCTGCCCCTCATTCTCAAGATCCCCAAGCCCGCCAGACCGCTCAACAACATCCAGGCGCTTGCCGGCAGCGGGACCGGGTTCTCCACCGGTGCCAGGAAACCGCCCCCGCTGAGGTTGTAGGTCAGGCCTCCCAGGTCGGGGTTTTGGGATGAGTCATAATAGAGGTTGAGGCCGACAATGCTGGTAATATCGGTGACGGTGTCGCCGGCGAAGATCAGGCCCAAGATCTTACCCAGGTACAAGGCGCCGCCCTGGGTATCGTTACCATCCAACAGGTTCAGGCTCTGACCGGTGAGATCCAGGCTGCCCCAGGCAAAGTTGTTGTTATAGCCCGCCATGGAGGCCCCCAGGTCGGCCCCGGTGAGATAGAGCTGATGGCTGGTGCCGCCGGTGAAGGCCAGGTCCGAGAGCCTCGTGTTCCACAGGAGGTTTTGGGTGCTCTGGCTGCTGAAGTTGCCGCTGAGGCTCCACAGGTCGCCCGCTCCGCCCGACAGATAGCCGCCCGGTTCAATCACCAAATCGGTAAAATACTGGGTGCCCGGGTCACTAATATAAGCTCCGGCGTTGGTGAAGCTCCCGGCCCAGGTGACGGTAGTCTGCATGTTCTTCATCGTGCCGTAGTTAGTGACGTTGCCGGTCACCATAGTGGTGCCCCCCGTCAGAGTGACGTTGCCGGTGCTGCTGTTGGTCAACCCCGTCGTGATGGTGCCGTAGCCGCTCAAGGTGGCATTATTATTCAATGTAGTGCCGCTCAGAGTACCACCGCTCAGGGTGATAGTCCCCTGGTTGTCCAGGCCGGCGCCATTCAGGGTTAGACTTTGGGTGCTGCTGAGATTGATGGGAGTGGCCCCGGCTGTCTGCATCAGGCCATTCCCGAAAGTGAAGGTGTCGGACAGGCTCATAGTGCCGTAGTTGAGGAGGCGGCCGCTGAAGGCGCCGCTGGAGTAGTTAAAGGCCCCCCGGTTCTCCAAGCTCCCCTGCACCGTGCCCCCCTGCTGGTTGAAGGTGGTGGCATTCAGGCTGCCGCCGGTCTGGTTGAAAATCCCCCCGGGGTTCAGGTGACGGTCCCGGCCGCCAGGCTGCCGCCGCTCAGGGTATAGGTGCCGTTGGCGCCGGAATTGGCGGCCAGGGTCAGGGCGCCGGTCACCGTATTGGTGCCGCCGCTTTGAGTAAAGCTGGCCGTGCCGATGTCGCCGACGTATTCCGAGCCGCCCACCGAGAGACTGCCGCCGCCCAGGTTATAGGAACCGGTGCCGTTGACGCTGTAGCCGATAGCATTGGAGCCTAGATAGAGGTCGCCGGTCACGGTATGGGTGCCGCCGCTCTGGGTAAAGCTGCCGCTGCCGGAGGTGCCGATATACTCCGAGCCGCCCACCGAGAGATAGCTGCCGCTGCCGCTGTCGCTCAGGTTATAGCTGCCGCTGGCGTCGGCGTTATTGCCCAGATAAAGGCCGCCGGCCACCGTCTGGCTGCCACCGCTTTGGGTAAAGGCGCCGCGGCCGGAGAAACCTACGAACTCGTTACCGGAGACCGTCAGGGTGCTGCCGCTGCCGCTCAGGTTATAGCTGCCGCTGGCGCCGGAGGCATAACCCAGGTAGAGGGTGCCGGCCATCGTATGGGTGCCGCCCGTCTGGGTGAAGGCGCCGTTGCCGGCGTAGCCGACGTACTCGCTGACGCCGCCGTTGTAGGTCGCCGCCAGGCTGCCGCCGCTCAGGTCGTAGGAGCCGCTGCCGCCGGGATTGACGCCCAGCCAAAGGCAGTTGCTTACCGTGTTGGCGCCGCCGCTCTGGGTGAAGCTGCCGCTACCGGAGTAGCCGATTAATTCGATAGCCGCCGCCAGGCTGCCATCGCTCAGGGAATAGGTGCCGCTGGCGCCGGAGTTATGGCCCAGATAAAGGCAATTGCTTACCGTGTTGGTGCCGCCGCTCAGGTTATAGGTGCCGCTAGCGGCGGCGCATAAATAGCCCAGGGAAAGGGTGCCCACCGTGTGAGTGCCGCCGCTCTGGGTGAAGGCGCCGCTGCCGGCGTTGCCTACATACTCGTTACCAGCGACCGCCAGGCTGCCGGTGCCGCTCAGGGTGTAAGTGCCGCTGCCGCACCCGAGGTAACTGCCGCCCCAAGATACGTAATACTAAGTTGCAGTCTATTGACAACTTATGGTATGCTTTTCTCTGAAAGGAGGAAGGCATGCGTACACCCAAGGAGTTGCCGGAGGGCGCGTTAGAGAGTTTGGCGAAAGAGCTGAAGCAAGCCAA
>JALNYP010000220.1 GCA_023229795.1 Syntrophobacterales bacterium | reverse complement strand
CGTTTTTCAGGTGCTGGATGGCAAGATTATCGGCACGCTGCCGGTGAAAAACGGAATCTGGAAAAGGCGGCCCAATTCGGTTATAGAAGAATAGTGGTTCATGGCCTTTGGCCCACTCGAAAATTATGAGAAGATTTGGTGGCACAGGCTTTCCAGCCTGTGGTGTTGGGCGTGCCCACCTTACATTCACCGGAAAAGGCAGTGTAATTCACGGAGAACAGAAATAAACATGCAGATCGGCCCTTACGAGTTTGACGATTATCTGAACCTGGTGAAAAACTTCCACGGGAACGTGGCGCCGGGACTGGTCATCGGCGGTTTTATGGTGGACCTGGCCATGCGGCAGGTCCCGGACGGCGTGCTCTTCGATGCCATCAGCGAAACCGCGGCCTGTCTCCCGGACGCGGTGCAGCTCCTCACCCCGTGCACCATCGGCAACGGTTGGCTCAAAGTGATCAACCTGGGCCGGTTCGCCGTCAACCTCTACGATAAGTTCGAGGGGTCCGGGGTGCGGGTCTGGATGGATGCCGCCAAAGTGGCGGATTGGCCCGAAATCAATAGCTGGTATCTCAAGCTCAAACCGAAGTCCGAGCAAGATAAAGACCTGCTCATGGCCCAGATTCGGGAAGCCGGGCCCCGGATCCTGAGCTGGCGCACCATCCAAATTCGACCCCATTTTCTTACCCGGAAGCATCGGGGCAACATGGTCATCTGCCCCTTGTGCCGGGAGGCCTATCCGGCCAAAGATGGGGGCATCTGCCGGGCCTGCCAGGGTGAAGCGCCTTACCTGGAAGACGCGGAAAGCACCAACGCGGCCCCGTTCCTGCAGGCCATCCCCGCGGAGAAGGCCGTCGGCCGCCGGGCCCTGCACGACATGACCCGGATCATCCCCGGCGAGAGCAAAGGTGCGGCCGTCAAGCAGGGAGAAGTCATTACTGTGGGCGACCTTTGCCGGCTGCAGCACATGGGCCGGCGGCATCTCTATGTGATGAGCGAGGATGGTCCGGGGCCGGAATGGGTGCACGAAGACGAGGCCGCCGTGACCTTTGCCCGGGCCATGGCCGGGGCCGGCGTGACCTTTGCTGATACCCCTCCCCGGGAAGGCAAAGTCAAACTGGTGGCGGTGCACGACGGTCTGCTGGTGGTGGATGAAGCGCGCCTGGAAAAGTTCAACCTGGTGCCCGGGGTCATGGCCGCGTCGCGAGCCGGCTACACCCTTATGGCACAGGGCCGCCCCCTGGCTGCGACCCGGGCCATACCGCTGTTTCTGCCCCGGATTGACTTTTTGAAAGCCCTGGCGATGCTTGACGAAGGACCGTTGTTTCAGGTTTTGCCGCTGCGGCAGCCCCGGGTGGGGATCATGGTCACCGGGACTGAGGTGTTTTTGGGGCTGATAGAAGACAAGTTCGCCCCCATCATCACCGCTAAGGTAGAGAAATTGCAGGGTCAGGTGGTGAAATCTCTCATTGTGCCCGATGATCGGGAAGCTATCCGCACCGGGGCGCAAGATCTCCTGGATGCGGGAATCGACCTGTTGGTGACCACCGCGGGCCTGTCCGTGGACCCGGATGACGTGACGCGCCAGGGCCTGATAGACGCGGGCGCCACCGACCTCTGTTACGGCGCGCCTATCCTGCCGGGAGCCATGACCTTGTTGGCCCGGATCGGTCCGGTCCAGGTCATGGGCGTGCCGGCCTGCGCCCTATACTTCAAAACCACCAGTTTTGACCTTCTCCTGCCCCGGTTGCTAGCGGGGCTCTTTCCCAGCCGGCGCGACCTGGCTAAATTGGGCCATGGAGCTTTTTGCCTGGAGTGCAAGGTCTGCACCTTCCCCAAGTGCCCCTTCGGTAAGTAATTTCCTAAGGTCAAAATTCGCCGCCCACTGGGTTCAAGGTGGTTGGCGTAATTAAAAAATTACAATAATGAATAAATTAACATCAATGCCAACTGTATAAAATACATTATTGTAAATAATAAGATTCGGAAAGGTGGTCTCGAATCAAGAGAAAATAACTAATTTATAAGAATATATAGTCAGTTAAGTAAATAGCTTTTTTGGTGGTATAAAGCTTGCTCTTCCTTTAGATAAAATATTGTTGGGATTATGGAGTGACCGCGTGCATATCGGTGTAGATCTGACCCCCTTATGGTTGACGTTAAAGGTGGCCGGGGTGGCGACCCTGGCGACTTTTGTCGTGGGGGTGCTGCTGGCCTTCCTGGTGGCCCGGAGCCGGTTTTGGGGCCGGGAGGGCCTGGACTCGCTGTGCACCCTGCCCCTGGTCATGCCGCCCACGGTCCTGGGGTACTATCTCATCGTCCTCATCGGCAACCAGGGCTGGCTGGGCCGCTGGCTGAAAGCAACCTTTGGGATTTCCTTGATATTTACCTGGCAAGGTGCGGCCCTGGCCGCGGCGGTGGTGTCTTTGCCCCTGATCTACAAGACGGCCCGGGCTGCGTTCGAAGGAGTGGATCATAATCTGGAAAATGCCGCCCGCACGCTGGGCGCCTCCGAGGCCGGGGTCTTTTTCCGGGTCTCCCTGCCCCTGGCCTGG
>JALNYP010000219.1 GCA_023229795.1 Syntrophobacterales bacterium | reverse complement strand
GTGCATAGGGCCGCTCCGGGACGTTTAGAGCCCGGTCTTGATCTCCACCTTGGCTCCCGGTACCAGCCGGAGCTGGCCGTCGGTCACGACCCGTTCCCCGGGCTTGAGCCCCTTGGTGATGATGACCTCGCCGTCGATGGGGCGCCCCACTTCCACGGGGCGAATCTCCACGGTCAGGTCGGGCTTCACCACGAAAACAATCTGCCCTTCCTGGCTCGTCTGAACGGCCTGGGAAGAGACCAGAATGGCGTTGGGCTGGGTTGAGAGCTGCACCACCACGTTGACGAACAGCCCCGGCCACAGGCGCTTGGACTCGTTGGTAAAGGTCGCCTTGCACAAGATAGTCCCCGTGGTTCTGTCCACGGTGTTGTCGATAAAGCTCAGGACCCCCATCTCGGGGTTGTTCTCCTGCCCGGCGATGACGGCCGAAACTGGCACCTTCGCCGTTGCCATGTACTGCCGGACTGCCGCCAGGTTTTGTTCCGGGAGAGCAAACGACACATAGATAGGCTGGATCTGGTTGATGACCACCATGGCGGTATCGGCGTTGTCCTTGATCATGTTGCCCTGGTGAGCAATGAGGCTGCCGGTGCGGCCGCTGATGGGGGCCTTGATATAACAATAACTGAGATTAAGCTTGGCGTTTTGCACCGCCACTTGATCGGCGTTGACCGTGGCACCCAGGGACTCGGCGGTGGCCTTGGCCTGATCGTAATCCTGCTGGCTGACGAACTGTTTCCGGATCAACTCGGCGTAGCGCCCGGCGTCGGCCTGGGCCTTGGTGGCCAGGGCCTTATCCCGGGCAAGGTTGGCCTCCACCTGTCTGAGAGCTGCCTCATGCGGGCGCGGGTCAATAACGAAGAGGAGTTCGCCCTGTTTCACGTCCTGGCCTTCCTTAAAATTGACCTGGACCAACTGGCCTGACAGGCGCGACTTGATGGACACGGTGGAGTAGGGCTCGACGTTGCCGATGACCTTCAACTCCACGGGCACGGTCTTCTCGGTCACCGTGGCCACCAGGACCGGCACCGGCGGGGGCGGGGGCGGCTTTTTCTCGCCCGAACAGGCACCGGTAAACAGGGAGACCGACAGGACCAGAGCTAACCAGGCCAGGGGCCCGGACCTAAAACCGCGCTGATTTCGGGAGCTATGCATGGAGGGTCGAGGTCTCAAGGTTTCGCCGGAACCGGTGGCAATTTGAGTAGGTCTAAACAGCGACAACTGTGCCCCAGGCTCATCCGGCTCAATTTTATAAGTATATGGCTCCGCCAAGCCATAGCCAAGCAAATAATACGGTCTGACGGCCGTTCGCCTCAGGCAATATGCACCTTGAAGCGGGCCACGGCCAGGGCCAGCATGCCCATACCCAGGACGGTCATGGCGGTGATCTGGGGCCACAGGAGGACCAGGCCGGCGCCCTTGAGAAAGATCCCCTGGGTCACGATGACAAAGTACATCAAGGGGTTGAGATACGTCAAGTACTGAAAGAACACCGGCATGTTGGCGATGGGAAAGATGAGCCCGGACAGGAGAATGGCCGGGGTCAGAAACAGGTTGCCGGCCATCATGGCCTGCTGCTGGGTGGAAGAGACCGTGGAAATCAGCAGCCCCAGGCCCACGGAATTGAACAGAAAGGCCATGGTGCCCAGGAGCAGCACCAGGAAGCTGCCCCGGAAAGGCACTTCGAACCACAGGATCCCCAAGGCCGTGACCATGGCCACTTCCAGCATGGAGATGATCACAAAGGGAATGGTCTTGCCCAGCATCAGTTCGATGGGCCGGATGGGGGTCACCAGGATCTGCTCCATGGTGCCGATCTCTTTTTCCCGCACCACGGACAGGGCGGTGAGCATCAGGCTGACCAGCAGCACCACCATGGCGATGACCCCGGGCACCATGGAATAGCGGCTGATGAGGTTGGGGTTGAACCAGGCCCGGGGCTCGATGTCCAGGGGAGTCCCGGACTGGCCCGCCCACGCCTGCCCCTGGCGGGCCAAGCGCTGATTTAACTGCTGCTGGTTATAATCGGCGATCACCGTGCCGGCATAACGGCTGACGATGAGGGCGGCGTTGGAATCGGTGGCGTCCACAATCACCTGGAGCCGGCCCGATTTACCCTGGCGCATCCGGGTGGCAAAATCCCACTGGAACCACAGGGCCATGGTGATGTCGCCCCGGTCGACTAAGTGCAGCAGCTCTTTCTGGCTGGCGACGAAGTACTTGACGTTGAACCAGTCATTGGAGGTGAACCGGTCGATGAGCTGCCGGCTCTCCATGGTGCGGCTTTCATCGAACACGGCCAGGGCCACATGCTTGATGTCGAAGTTGACCACGTAGCCATAGGTGAGCAGCTGCACCAGGGGCGGCACGATGAGGAAGAAGCGGAGCTTTTTGTCCCGCAGGACCTGGATGAATTCCTTGATGATAATGTGCCGGATACGACGCCACATGGTTAGCTCTTAGCTGTTAGCTGTTAGCTGTTAGCAATTAGTTTCTGGGCTCAAGCAGATCGTAAACCTGGTTGAAAGTTGACATCCTCTCTCCTTTATGATTT
>JALNYP010000218.1 GCA_023229795.1 Syntrophobacterales bacterium | reverse complement strand
CCGCCTTCGGTAATAAACAACTCCCCCCCGTGCACCACCAGGTTGGAGAGTTCCAGGCCCCGGAATAAATAGGTGCCGATTTTTCCCATGAAACCTTGGGGTTCGGCGGGTGCGGCGAGCGTGGCCGGCTTTTCGGCCTTGAGGAGGTGGCCGACATTCCACTGGCCGGATTTATCCCGGTCCAGGTAAACCCGGGGATTATTAAGGGCCATGGCCCCCAGGTCCAGGCGGAAGGTAGGGATTGACGCCAGGGAAAGGCGCGCCTCAAATCGATCTATGCTGAGAAAGATCTTGCCGTCCGGATCGGTAATCGTCAGATCCTGATAAACTACTCCGGATAAGGGATTGCCGGAGATTTCCCGGGCCGTAACCTTGCCGTTTACTTTATCCTGGACCAGGGAGAGTAGATAGTCTCCGCCCCAATTTGTGAGATCCGGCAGGATGGCGCTGGCAGCGGTTTTTCCCCAGCTCAGGAGGAGCAGCAGAGAAACCATGACCATCATTGCCCGTCGCATCTCGCCTCCTTCCCCCTAAAAGCCGTAGCCCACGGTAAAGTGGATCTGGTAGGGGCTATCCTGCTGGTAATTGATGCGGTTAAGGGGGAACGCAATATCCACGCCGATGGCCCCGATGGGGGAGAGATAGCGCAGCCCGACCCCCGGTGAATATTTTAACTGCCCCAGGTCGAGGTTGTGAATCCGGGAAAAGACATTGCCCGCATCCAGGAAGATCACCCCGCCGATTTTTTCGTAAATGGGGATGGGGAATCGCCCTTCGAGACTGAATTCCAGGACCGTTTCGCCGCCGACGGGGTCGCCGTTGAGGTTGCGGGGGCCCAGGTAGTTCAGCTTATAGCCCCGGACGCTGGTGGCCCCGCCACTGAAGAAAAGCCGGGATATGGGAATTTGGGTGGTGGATTGGATGGGTTGGATGAGGCCAAACCTGACGCGCCCCGCGGCGACGATTTTTGACTCGCCGATGGCCTGGTAGCGCCGCCAGTCCAGCACCGACTGGACGAACTGGAGTCCGGAGCCCAGGAAGGTGGGGGCATACTCGTTGGCCAAATTCAAGATCCCTCCCCGCTGGGGGGCAATGTGGCTGTCGGTCGTGTCCTGGCGCAGGCCCAGGAGAGCAAAGGAAGCCCGGTACATTTTCTCCGGTTCGGTCCCCTCGAGGCGGATCAGGGTTTCCACCGGGAGGTTGAAGGGGCGGGCGAATTCCAGGCCATGACCGAAGTAGACCCGCAGGTCCCAGGGAATGTCCCGTTCCAGCCGGGACTGGGTGAAAAAGGCCCGGTCGTTGAAGCCCGGCAGATCCCGGCGCCGGGCGCCGCTCTGTTGCACGAAGTCAAAGGAGGAGCCGAACACCACCGGGTTGGAAAATGATTCCGAGACCAGGTAGCCCAGGGAGGAATACCGGGCATCCAGGTCCAGGAGCCGGCCGCCGCCCCACAGGTTCCGATACCGCAGCCCCAGCCGGGCCCGAAACTTCTCTTCATCCCCATACCCCAACCCCACTTTCAAGGACCGTTTCTTCTTCTCTACCAGTTCAACGACAATGGGAATGGTGGGGTCCTGCGGGGGAACCTGCTCCGGCGTCAGGACCACACTCCTGAAGAGATCGGTGGCGTAGAGTTTCCGCTGGGTGTCGAAGAGCTTCTCCTGGTTGAAAATTTGACCGGTTTTGAAGGTGAGCTTCTCCAGGATGGCGGCCTCGGGAGTCTCCAGTTTCGCCTCGTCTTTGATCCTCACCTGGCCGAAATAGCAGAGAGGGCCGGGATTGACGGTGAGGAGAATCTTGGCGGTATTGGTTGTTTCGTTCAGGTAAACCCGCCCCTTCACTTTGACCTTGGGGTAGCCGTGGTTGGGCAGGTAGTTAAGGTAGAGATTTTTGAGATTGTCGTAAGGCTTTTCGACGAAACGGTCCCCGGGGTTGAGGGGCCATTTCCGCCTCAGTTCCGACAGGTCCATTGCCCCGGCGACCTCTACGTCAATGTCGGTGACCTTGACCCAGGGGCCTTCGTCAATCTTCAGGGTGACATCCACCGCCCCTTTCGGGCCGTAGTTGATTTCGGGTTTGATCTCCGTGTGGAAAAAACCCTGGCGGCGGTAAAAATCCTTCAGGCGCTCCACGTCGTATTCCAGGTCCTGGAGCCGGAATGGGGGCGGCGTGCCCCAGGGCGGCCAGAACGACGGCAGCTTGATGGATAATTCCTTCTTGAGGTTTTTGACCAGCTCCGTTTTGGCCCCGACGATGCGGAAGGAGTGGAGCGTGAAGTCTACATGGCCGGTGGCCTGCGGCGCTTCAGGCGGCGGCGGGGCCGGTGCCCTCGGGGGTGACCCTACTACGGCCGGTTCGGGGGCGGCGGCCTCGGCCCCCAGGCCCCGGGAAACCCCCACCAGGGTCAGCACCAGGATAAGGGGCAAGAGCCAGCTTTGCCAAAACCCGGTAACCCGCATCCGCTTCTCAGGCGCTCCTTTTAATGAAAAAGCTATCAGCGGTCAGCTTTCAGCCAAGGCACGTATAGACGAGACGGGGCCAACCTACAGGGCGGA
>JALNYP010000217.1 GCA_023229795.1 Syntrophobacterales bacterium | reverse complement strand
GATGCGCCAGGGGCAAAACGCCATGGAGGTTATCGAGCGCGTCAAGGCCAAGATCAAGGAGATCGAACCGGGGCTCCCCAGCGGCGTGGCCATCGTTCCCATCTATGATCGCTCCGACTTGATCCAGCGGGCCATCGGCAACATGAAGTCCACCCTGGTGGAAGTGCTGATCACCGTCTCCCTGGTGATCTTGATCTTTCTGTGGCACTTCCCCAGCGCCATCATCCCGGTGATCACCATCCCGGTGGCGGTGCTGATTTCTTTCATTCCCTTCCGGATGATGGGGGTCACGGCCAACATCATGTCCCTGGGGGGGATCATCATCGCGGTGGGGGCTTTGGTGGACGCCGCCATCGTGGTGGTGGAGCAGGTCCACAAGAAGCTGGAGAAGTGGCACCAGTCGGGCCGGCTGGAAAACTACCAGGAGGTTGTGGTCAAGGCGGTCAAGGAGGTAGCGGGGCCCAGTTTCTTTGCCTTGCTGGTGATCGCGGTGGCGTTCCTGCCCGTACTGAGCCTGGAGTCGGTAGAAGGCCGGATGTTCAAGCCCCTGGCCTATACCAAGAACCTGTCCATGCTGGTGGCCGCAGTGTTGGCCATTACCCTGGACCCGGCCCTGCGACTGTTGTTTACCCACATGCAGAATTTCAATTTCCGGCCGCCCTGGTTATGCCGGTTGACCAATTCCATGCTGGTGGGCACCATCCATCCCGAGGAGAAGCACCCCATCAGCCGGCGCTTGATCCGGTTTTATGAACCGTTAGTCATCTGGTCACTGCGGCGGAAATGGTGGGTGATCGGAGGGGCCGTTGGGCTGATGCTCCTGACGATCCCCGCATATACGCACCTGGGCTCGGAATTTATGCCGCCCCTGGAGGAGGGGGCCATTCTCTACATGCCCTCCACCATGCCGGGAATTTCCATCGGTGAAGCCCAAAAAGTGCTCCAGGTCACGGATCGCATTATCAAGGGCTTTCCCGAAGTGGACCGGGTCCTGGGCAAGGCCGGCCGGGCCGAGACCTCAACGGACCCGGCCCCGGTGTCCATGCTGGAAACGCTGATTACCCTGAAGCCCAAATCGCAGTGGCGGCCCCATCTGACCCAGGAAAAACTCATCACTGAGATGAATGAGGCCCTAACCCTGCCGGGCCTGTCCAATGCCTGGACCATGCCCATCAAGGGCCGCATCGAGATGTTGAGCACCGGTTTGCGGACCCCCATAGGGATCAAGATCTCCGGGGCCAATCTCAAAACGATCGAAGAAATCGGCTCGCACATTGAATCCCTGTTGCCCAGCGTCAAGGGGACCCGCAATGTCTTTGCCGAGCGCACCGGGAGCGGCTATTTTCTCGATTTTGCCTGGAATCGGGAGGCATTGGCCCGCTATGGTCTAAGCATCGATGAAGTCCAGGACGTGATGCAGAATGCCATCGGCGGTGAAAACGTCACTACCACCGTGGAAGGGCGAGAACGGTACACGGTGAATGTGCGTTACCAGCGGGATTTCCGGTCCGATTTCAGCGCCCTGGAGCGGATTCTGGTGCCGGCTGCGGACGGCAAGCGGCAAATCCCCCTGGGCCAGCTGGCCAGCATCAAGGTGGCCAGCGGGCCGGCCATGATCCGCAATGAAGACGGTTTGTTGACCGGCTACGTGTATATCGATATCGCCGGGCGAGACCCCAACGGTTATGTGGAGGACGCGGCCCAGGTGCTCAAGGACAAGGTGAAGCTGCCACCGGGTTACGCCATCTCCTGGAGCGGCCAGTATGAGGCGGCGCAACGGGTGAAGCAGCGCTTGCTGCTGGTGGTGCCCCTGACCCTGTTTCTGATCTTCCTGCTCCTCTATATGAATACCCGGTCCATCCCCAAGACCATGCTGATCATACTGGCGGTGCCGTTCTCGGCGGTGGGGGCCATCTGGTTCCTCTTTCTGCTGGGCTACAACCTGAGCATTGCGGTCTGGGTCGGTCTGATCGCCCTGTTGGGGGTGGACGCTGAAACGGGCATCTTCATGCTTCTGTATCTTGACCTGGCCTACGCCCAGGCTAAGGCCGAAGGGCGGCTTAAAACCCTTCCCCAACTGCACAGCGCCATCATTGACGGCGCAGCCAAGCGTATCCGGCCCAAGTTCATGACCGCCGCCACCCTGCTCTTGGGGCTGATTCCCATCATGTGGGCCACAGGAGCCGGGGCCGACGTCATGAAACGCATCGCCGCCCCCATGATCGGCGGGATTTTCACCTCTTTTCTCATGGAGTTGATGGTATACCCGGCCATCTACGAGATCTGGAAATGGAATTTCGAACTCAAAAAGGAACATTGAAGTTTTGCCTCGGTTGGGTAAACCAATCACCGAGTTTTTTATACTCTTATGTAACCTAAAAAAATGCTCTAAGGAGAAAGAAAATGAACCATAAAAAAATGCTTTGGGTGATCATTGTTGGTCTCTTGGTTGGTCTTATGATTGTGAATACAGGTTTTTCTCAAACTAAACCTGATCAAGCTACGGGGCAGGTCCAACGTAAAGTACCCGTAATTACCACGATTGTTAAGATAATC
>JALNYP010000216.1 GCA_023229795.1 Syntrophobacterales bacterium | reverse complement strand
CTGGACCGCATGCTCCACCACCTGCTCTTCGCCCGGGTCCTGGACGGAGTTATGGGAGTGGTGCTGGGTGCGTTTACCCACTGCGGGTCCAAAGACGGCCTGCTGGAGGTCTTGACCACGGCCCTGACGCCCCTGGAGGTACCGGTGCTCATGGGCCTGCCAGTGGGGCACCAGACGGACAACCACACCCTGCCCCTGGGGGCGTGGGCCACCCTGGACGCCGCCGCCGTCTCCCTGACCCTGTCAGCCTGAAGTCCTCCCTGTCACCCCCGCCAATCCCTCCTGTCCGGGGCTGTCCTTGCCGGACGGCCGGGCTTGCTGCCCCCGGGACAAACATTGATCGCCCGCCTCCTATTGACATGGGTTATTTACACCTTATTTTTTCCACAAATCCTAATCATATTGAGGAGGAGTTATGGCTCATACCTGTAAAACCTGTGGTGCGGTGGCGGAAGACCCCGGCCATTTGTGCGCGCCCTCGACGGAAACCACCACCTGCTCTTACTGCGGCAAGAAATCGCCCCACGTCAAACATTACTGCAAGGGCAAGATGGAAGACTTGAAGTATGTTTGTGAGTGCGGGCGGCTGGCGACTGCCCCGGAGTTGCTCTGTAAACCCAGTAAAGTGCCGGTGTGATCCAGGCGCCTGCCGGCCACCCCGGCGTCCGGCCTCATACCCCCGGAGGTGATGGGCCCCCCTGCTACCAAGTTGAACCCATAGAAGTAAGAAAAGCTATTGTAGGGGCGCACCTGTGTGTGCGCCCTCTTGGGGGGACACGCAGGTCCCCCCCTACAAAAATTGTCCATTGATCGCCAAATGGTATTAATGCACCCGGGGTTGAGGACCAGCCGTTCTCAGCCCCTGCCTGTTTCAGGTGAGGTAGGAGTGGAGGCCGCTGAGGAGAAAGCTGACGCCTAGGTAGGTGAACAGGACCGCCATAAAACCCAGCACCGCCAGCCAGGCGATGCGGCGGCCGTGCCAGCCTTTCAAGAGCCGGGCGTGGAGCAGGGCGGCGTAAATAAACCAGGTGATCAACGACCAGGTTTCCTTGGGATCCCAGCTCCAGTAACGGCCCCAGGCGGTTTCGGCCCACACCGCCCCGGTGGCGATTCCCAGGGTCAGGAGGAGAAATCCCAAAACGGTGGTCCGGTAGATGAGGCTGTCCAACTGGGGCAGAGGGGGGAGCGATGGCCGGGGCCGCCGTTCCTGAAAGAGATAGAGGATGGCGGTCCCGAAGGCCAGGGCAAAGGCGGCGTAGCCCAGGAAGGCCGTCACCACGTGGACCAGCAGCCAGTTGCTCTTCAGGGCCGGCATCAAGGGTTTTATACTGCTGTCCACCCCGAAAGAGGCGTAAGCCAACAGCAGGCTGGCGAGCAGCGCCACCAGGGCCCCCAGGTAGCCCTTGAGGTAGCGCCGAAAGGCCAGGAGGCCCAGGGCCGGCAGACACCAGGCGAAAAAGATCAGGGATTCATAGAAGTTGGAAAGCGGGACCTGGATAACGATGAGTTGCAGTTTTTCGGCCCACGCCGCGGCCGGGGTGTGGCCCACGGCCAGGTGGTAGGATTCCCACCATCTTCCCAGAAGCGCCCCGGTATGCAGCCCCAGTCCCAGCCACAGCGTGATCCGGCCTGCATCCTTAAGCCGGGCCGACGACCATAACTCCGCCATCAAAAACAGGATGGCCGCCATGAGATAAATCAACATGACGCCACCAAGGATTTGGCTGATCATGACGGAATCCCTCGCTTCAACTCCATGAGGAGCCGTTCCTGGCGGGCGGCAAATTCCTCCCGCTGGCGGGGGCTGGCTCCCAGCAGGCGGCCCTGCCATCTGCCTTGGGGGGTTTTGGCCACCACCAGGGCCCAGCGCTCCACCGGCCGGAAGAAGGCCAGGTAGAGTCCGGGCAAAAACAGGAGAAAGCCGGCATACACCCACCCCACCCCGGGATCACGCTTCACCTGGAAGACGGAATAATAGCTGAAGGGGAGGGACTCTACGGTGAACCGGTAGGGGCCGGGTTGCTGGCCCAACTCGGGGTGATCTTTCAGGATCCAAAATACCTGGGGATGACCGGAGCCGGGGCTAAAGGCCAGGAGCACTGCCGGCCCGTAGCCCTGGAAGTTGCCGTCCACCTTCATCGGGATGACCCGGCCCCGGCCGCCGGGCAAGTCCGCCGGTCGGCGCAAGGGCGCCTCGATGGACTCGGTGAGTTCACCCAGTTGCACCTTGAGGCGAACAGGGCCGCTGGCTTGGCTACCGTAGGAAGACTGATAAAAGGTTAAACCCCCGAAAGTCACGGGCTCATTGACCCGGCAGGTAGCATGGGCGACTTCCCGGCCATCTTGCATGAAGGTCAAATCCGAGCGGAATTCCTTGGGGCTGCCCCCCGGTTCGTAATAGGAAACCTGGAATTTATCCAGGCGCACCTGAAAATTAAGCGGCTTTTCCACCCGGGGCCCCACCTGAAAAGCGCCGGCCACCTCTCCCTGATCGATGGCTAACTGGCCGTCCACGCCCCAAAATTTACCGATGAGTCCCCCGGCCAGGATCAACAGGAGG
>JALNYP010000215.1 GCA_023229795.1 Syntrophobacterales bacterium | reverse complement strand
CCGCCGCCGCCCGCTCTCTGGAGATGGCTTACAGCCATGCCTGGACCCTGGTGGCCAACATGAACCGTCTGGCCGGGGAAGAATTGGTGGCCCGGACCTTCGGAGGCAAGAACGGCGGCCGGGCCTGGCTCACCCCCGCCGGGGAGGCGGCCATTGCCCAATTCTGGGAGGTGGCAACCAAGTTTCAGGAATGGCTGAAAAATCAGGATGTTGAGTAATTTTTTAGATTTTCTTTATCAGCGCTATTTTACAGATAGAATAGCCAAAAAGGGTAGCCACCTCCAGACCGAGCCGGTTGCCCAGCTAATTCCTCATTAATTTTTTGGTAACGCTATTCTATGTATAGAATAACAAAAAGGAGATTGGCATGGATTTCCGCTCGGTTCTTACCACGTGTCCTTACTGCGCCGTAGGTTGCAACCTCCTCTTACAGGTGTTGGATGGGCAGATCATTGGCACCCTGCCGGCGAAAACCGGACCGTCCAACGAAGCCAGCCTCTGTATCAAAGGCTGGAATGTCCATGAATTTATCCAGCATAAAGACCGCCTGACCAAGCCTCTCATCCGCCAGGGCGGTTCTCTGCAGGAAACCACCTGGGATGACGCCCTGGATTATGGCGCCGCCCAGTTAACGAGTCTCAAGGACAGGTATGGTGCGGAGAGCGTCGTCTTCGCGGGCTCGGCCCGCTGCACCAACGAGGAAACCTATGTATTCCAAAAATTTGCCCGGGCCGTTTTCGGCCACAACCACATAGATCACTGCGCCCGTCTCTGACACGCGCCCACGGTGGCCGGGCTGGCCGCCGCCTTTGGCAGTGGGGCGATGACCAACTCCTTTGCCGAGTTGGAACACGCCAATTGTATCTTCGCCATCGGTACTAACACTACGGTGGCCCACCCCATTGCCTCCATGCGCCTGATGCGGGCCAAGGCCAATGGGGCCAAGCTCATCGTGGTCGACCCCCGGAGGACCCAGATCGCCTCCCTGGCCCATCTGCATATACAGCACCGCCTGGGAACCGACGTGGCCCTGATCAACGGCATCATGCACCTTATTTATAAGAATGGGTGGCATAATCAGGCCTTTATCGAGGCGCGGACGGAGAACTTCCCGGCCCTGGTGGAGATGATCGATAAATTTCCCCCGGCGCGGGTCTCCGAGATCACCGGAGTGCCGGTTGCCCACCTCCAACAGGCGGCGGAATGGTACGCCCAATCCGAGGCCAGCGCCATCTGCTACGTCTTGGGCATCACTCAACATTCCACCGGCACCGACAACGTCAAGAGTTTGGCCAACCTGGCCATGCTTTGCGGCCATATCGGCCGGCCCTCCACCGGGGTCAATCCCATCCGGGGACAGAACAATGTGCAGGGGGCCTGTGACATGGGCGCGCTGCCTAACGTCTTGCCCGGCTACCAGTATATCACCATCCCGGAGAACCTGGAGAAGTTTGCCAAGGCCTGGAACGCCAAGTTATCCCCCTCCCCCGGCCTCACCATGTTCGAGCAGATCGATGCCATCCTGGAAGGGAAAGTTAAAGGGCTGGTGGTCTTTGGAGCCAATCCGGTGACAAGCTACCCCGATGTCAACCGGGTGGAAAAGGCCATGCAAGCCCTGGAGTTCTTGCTGGTCATGGACATCTTCCCCACCCCCACTACGGAGTTTGCCCATCTGGTACTCCCCGCGACCTCGTTTGCGGAATCGGACGGCACCTTCTCCAGCTCCGAGCGCCGGGTGCAGCGGGTCCGGCCGGCCATCGACCCCATCCCGGGCAAGACCAACTGGCAGACCATCCAGGAACTTTCCAGCCGCATGGGGTATCCCATGAATTATGGCTCGGGGGAGGATATTTTCAACGAAATGGCGTCCCTGACCCCGGCCTTCGGGGGCATGACTTTTGAGCGCCTCAATGAGAAAGGGCTTTGCTGGCCCTGCCCCACCCCGGACCACCCCGGCACCCAATATTTGCATAAAGACAGATTCGCCCGGGGGTTGGGGGCCTTTCAGTCCATCGACTATCGGCCGCCGGCGGAGGGGCCGGACGCCGTGTACCCGTTCTGGCTGACCACCGGCACCCTCTTCACCCAATATCTCACCGGCACCATGACCCGGCGATGTCCCTCCCTCCATCATGAAAATCCGGTGGTGGAAGTGGAAATCCATCCTGAAGATGCCCACCGCTTGCATATCCAGCCGGGGGAGCAGGTTAAGGCCAGCAGCCGCCGGGGCAGCATCATGGTCAAGGCTTTGGTAACCGAGCGGGTCAAGCCCGGGGTGGTGTTCATCCCGCTGCATTACGCCGAAAACGCCGCCAACCGCCTGACCAATGCGGCCTTGGACCCCGTTACCAAGACCCCGGAATACAAGGTGTGCGCGGTCAGTTTGGACAGGGTAGCATAAATCTCCGACTTCACCCCCACCCCTCGCCTTCCCCTGGGGTGTGGGTGAACTCTATCTAAGCTCCCGGTTATTCTCGGTGATAAGATTATGAACGTCGGTCCCTACTCTTTTGATGCGTTTTTACAACAGGTTAAGTCCTTCCATGGCAATGCTGCTCCTGGCG
>JALNYP010000006.1 GCA_023229795.1 Syntrophobacterales bacterium | reverse complement strand
AAGGCCAGGCAATAATCCATACCCTGGGGATAGAACAGCCGCCGCAGAATGCCCCGGAAGACCAAACGGTCAAAGCCAGAAAGAGAACCCATGACATCGTGCTCATGTTTTTGTATAAAGGATTTCACGGCGTTTTCCTTTCTGTTGGCAAGTTTTTTGGTTGTCGTAAACCCGAAACTTACTACAAGAGGAAAACGCCCGCAATTTTTTAGTTTGGTTGCGGCCTGAAGGCCGCGATGTGCTACCATCAAACAAGTTGGAATCGCCACATTTTCATGGTTTTGGGTGTTGCCTTGGAACATGAATGGCTCGTTCCCAAGCTCCAGCCTGGGCCTGCACCCGCCCAGACGCCGGCGCCGCCTGTTTAATTGCGGCCTGGCCTCAGGCGGGGGCCTCGGGAGTGGACAGGAATTCCTCTAAAAAGACTTTCACCACCCCGGGATCGAATTGTTCGCCGGCCTGTTCCTGCAAATGGGCCTTGATCTTTTCCGGGGGCCAGGCTGGACGGTAGGGCCGGTCGCTCCCCAGGGCGTCCCAGACATCCGCCACGGAGAAGATGCGGGCCGCCAGGGGAATTTCCTCGCCCTTCAGGCCCCTGGGGTAGCCGGTGCCATCCCATTTTTCATGATGGCAGAAGGGGATGTCCAGAGCCGGCCGCAGATAGGCGATGGGGGCCAGGAGCTCATAGGCAAAGATGGGGTGCTGCCGCATGATCACCCATTCCTCCGAGGTTAAGGGGCCCTCTTTGAGCAGGATGGAGTCGGGGACCGCGATTTTGCCGATATCGTGCAGCAGGGCGCCCCGATAGATATGGGCCAGGTCCGCCTCGGCGACCCCCAGGGCCCGGGCCAGTTTAAGGGTCAATCCGGTGACCCGCTGGGAGTGCCCCTTGGTTTCAAAATCCCGCAATTCCAGGGCCATGGCCCAGCCCTCCAGGGTGGCTGCGTAGGCCTGGCTGAGTTCCTGATGGGAGCGTTGCATTTCGGCAAACAGGGTGGCGTTATCGAGGGCGATGGCCGCGGGGCCGGTCAGGGCCTCGACAAATTCCTGCATGGCGGCATCGGCTTCGAACCTGGAGCGATGCAGAATTTCGATTACTCCCTTGATCTGTCCCTGGTGCATGAGCGGCACCCCATAATAGCTGACAAATCCCTCTGCATTGAATAAGTCGCCGCGGCTGCACCGGCCCCGGATCACGGCCAGATCAGGGATATAGACCGGTTGCTGCTGGAGGGCGACAGAGCCGGCACAGCCCCGGTCCAGGGGCACCTGGATCTGGTTGATGCGGTCCGATTTAAACCCGCGGGCCGCGGCAAACTCCAGGATCGAGGTGCGCGGATTGAAGAGGAGGACGGTGGCGGCATCCACCTGCAACCGGGCCGCGACCTGGTCGAGCAGGACGTCCAGAGTAGTACGCAGGTCCAGACTGCTATTGATGGCCAAAGCTATCTGGCGCAAGGACTGCAATTGCTGGAGTTGGATTTCGACCTTGTGGCTCAAGCGGGTGTGTTCCATGGCCGCCGCGGCGATACCGGCAAAGGCCTGGAGGAGGTCCAGGCGCTCCGGGGTGAAAAAGTCCGGCTGGTCGGCATAAATATTCAGGCAGGCAAAGGTCCGATGCCCGTCGGTGAGGGGAAAAACGGCCAGGGCCCGGTAGCCCCGGCTCGCAGCCGCCGCCCAGGGGACGTTCCCGTCTTGGCGATCCGCGTCGTTACTGAGCATCGGTTTGCCGGTGGCGATGGCCCGGCCCAGGGGACCGTGACTTATGGCGGGGTCGTCGAGGCGCATCTCCGGATGATCGAGACCGGGAGCCGCCTCCTCGGTCCAATAGAGGGGCCGGATCAGCCCGGAGGGTTCGACCCGCGCCAGGCATACCAGGCCGGTCTTAAAGGCCTCCACCACCAACCGGCAAATCTCCGGCACCAGGGCCTCGGGATCGCGGATTTGGGCCAGCTTTTCGACGCCGGCGATAAGGAGGCGGAGAGATTGCAGGTGCTGCCGGGCCTGGGCTTCGGCCCGCTTGCGGTCGGTGATGTCGGTAACGACGGCCACGGAACAGAAGGGGAAATTCAGTGGATTGCCAGGCTCAAACGCGGGTATCGGGGTAATGAGGGCAATAATCTGGGCCCCATCTTTCCGGGTCCAGGTAATTTCATAAGGGGTCTGTTCGCCCCGTTCCCGCCTGTCCAGTTGGTCCCGGATGATGTCTTGGTTTTCCTGGTCGAAGAACTCGAAAATCTGGCCCCCTATCAGTTCCTCCCGGGAATAGCCCAGCAGGTCGCAGAACCTGGGGTTGACGAAGGTAAAACAGTGCTCCTGGTTCACCATGACCAGGCCATGGTTCAGGTTGTTGACCAGCAGGCGATACTGCGCCTCGCTCTGCTGCAAGGCCAGGTCGGTGCGCTGCAAGCAGGCTGCCCCTTGAGTACGGGCCCTATTCTCCCGGATGAGCAAGCCGAAGATAATGATGAGAATGGCAAACCCGGGGAGGGTCCCCAGGATTAAGTCGCGCCGGCTGTCAGCGGTAATCAGGCCGGTAGTTTGGTGGCAGGCCCACCACTCGCCCACCACGATGAGGGTGAGCGCCAGCGCCAACCAGATAAAAAGCAGTTTTTTCCCCATAAGCGACCGCCGGACGTTTGGTTCAGTCCGGCAATTTCCTCCTAGACGGGGTCCCCTGCCCTTCAAAATGAAAGGAAATCTCGGGATGGCGCAGGGGGAGGGGAATTATTCTTTTTAGTCAGCCATTTTCTGATGGTGATGCGGGTGCCCACTCCCGCCTGGCTGTCAACGGCAAATTCGTCCACCAGGCGCCTGGATCCCGGTAAACCCTGGCCCCGGTGGTTTGCGGCGCTAAAGCCATCTTCCAGGGCCTGCTCGAGGTTCGGAATGCCGGGGCCCCGGTCTGCGAAGACAATCTCCAGGCCCCTGGCGTCCTCAAGAGTGATCGGGTGAATAGTTACGGTGCCCTGGCCGGCGTATTGATAGACGTTGCGGCTCAGTTCGGCGGTGGCCGTGGCGATGCGGGTCTGGTCCATGGCGCTGAATCCCAACTCCCGGGCAGTTTCCCGGGCTGACTGGCGGGCCAGGATCACATCGTCGGCGCTCAGGATGGCGACCTCTTTATCGGCCACCGGCTGGGCGGGCGCCGGAGTTTCGCCGGTCCTGGCCGGGGGTCCCCATAAATCCAGGGGAATCAGCCAGAGGGGGGTGGGCGGAACCGGGCTTTCAGCCTGATTCCGGGCCGGTTCCTCTTCCTGCCGCCGGGGCGAACCGGGATCAACCTGGACAACCTTGGTTTCCATGTTTTCCTCTCCCCTGGGATGCCAGAGTTTTCTGACTATATTTCGGCGCGATCGGCGATTTAGATGAATCCAGAGATATCTTCAGGCAAGTTTTTTGGGGATCTCAGGAAGATAGTCCGGCAGGAACCCTCCCGCTGGGGCCGCGGCGCCGCGGCCGGCCCCGCTGGTTTAGGGTTTGACAACCCCGGCTCCTTTCCTTATTGTTAACCCAGCAGGGAGGATATTCATGAGCAGTCGCAAGCGGTGCCTCATCTCCAAAGACGCCATTGCCCGGCGGGTGGCGGAACTGGGAGAGCAGATCAGCCGGGATTATGCGGGCCGGGACCTGGTGATGGTGGGGGTCCTGAAAGGGGCGTTCATCTTCATGGCGGACCTGGTGCGGGCCCTGCCATTCGCCGTGGAAGTGGATTTCGTCCGCTTGTGCAGTTACGGCGCCGGCACCACTTCCAGCGGGGAGGTGCATGTCACCAAGGATGTGGAACTACCCCTCAAGGACCGGGACGTGCTGATTGTGGAAGATATCATCGATCTGGGCCTTACCCTGGACTTTCTGCGCCGGCACCTCCTCACGCACCAGCCCCGCTCTCTCAAGATCTGCTGCCTGATCGACAAGAAGGAGCGTCGGCAAGTGGAAGTGCCCTTGGATTATGTAGGCTTTCCGGTGGAGAAGGGATTTTTAGTGGGCTACGGCCTGGACTGCGGCGAGCAAAGCCGGACCCTGCCGGAAATTTTTGTAATTGACAAAGACTGAGATCGAGAAGACTTCATCCGCAGGCTTTACCGTGAAAAACTTCAAATCCCCCTAAATCCCCCTTTGCCAAAGGGGGACTTTAGAACCCCCCTTTGAAAAAGGGGGGCAGGGGGGATTTTTTATTCTCGGGGGTGAACATCTCCAGATGATAGCGTTTAGCTGGCGTGCAGGTGGCCCCGCAGGGGCGAGTTTTAATCCGGTCCTTACTGCGATTCTCACCTTTGGAAGACGATGACTGAAACCTCTGGACGTCGCTTTGCGGCGCTGGACCTGGGCAGCCTGACGGTGCGCCTGGCGGTGGCCGAGACCACCGCCGGAGGCCGCTTCCGGGTGGTGCTCCACCGCCGGGAGATCACCGGCCTGGGACAGGGGCTCGCGGCCACCGGCGAGTTGGCCCCGGAAGGCAGGGCCCGGACCCTGGCGGCCCTTAAAACTTTTCAGCAGATCATGACCGCCCAGGGCGTGGAGGTGTACCGGGCCGTGGGCACCCAGGCCCTGCGCCAGGCCGGCAACCGCCTGGTCTTTCTGGACCGGGTCCGGGAAGCTCTGGGCCTGTCCGTCGAGGTCCTGGCGCCGGAAGAGGAGGCCCGGCTGTCGCTGGCCGGGGTGCTGTCGGTCCTGGACCCGGAGGCGCTGCAGGCGCCGGCGGTGCTGGTCTTCGACGTGGGCGGGGGCAGCTCCGAATTCGCCCTGGTGCGCCCGGGCCAGGAGCCGGTCTTCGCCAGCCTGCCCCTGGGGGTCCTGACCCTGAGCCAGGCCCGGCCCTTGGGAGACCCGCCTGAGCCCGAGCGGGTGGCGGCTCTGCACGCCGCGATCGTGGCCGAGTTGGGCGGATTCTATGGGCAGCGCCTGGCGCCCCTGATCAACGCGGCGCCGCGCCTGGTGGGCACCGCCGGGGCCGTGACCACGCTGGCGGCCATGCAATTAAAGCTTGAGGCGTATGACCCGAAACAGATCAATAACCTGGTCCTGAGCCGGGCGCAGGTGGCGGCCCTGGCGGAACAGATGGCCCGGCTGCCGGAAACTGAGCGGGCCCGGCTGATCGGGCTGGAGCCCGCCAAGGCCGGGGTCATGGTGGCCGGAGCCCTGATCGTCCTCAGCATCCTGGAGGTCTGCCGCCAGGACTCCCTGGTGGTGATCGACGCGGGACTGCTGGAAGGGGTCTTGCAGGAGGTGGCTCGTAAATTTTGAGTTTCGAAAATTGCCCAAAAGGGATAAAATAATCAATTTTACCGTTCCGCCTCGATTTGGAATGATTAATTTATAGAGATCGAACCGCATACAGAAGAAGAATCACCCTTTTAACCTAAGTTGAGAATTTCATGGCTGATGTCGCGCCGCCGGAAATTCGAATCGTAAAGGATAAAGCGTATGTCCCAGGACTCCATACCCCCCATCCCCTATGCCTATACTTTTGACGATGTGCTGCTGCTGCCCGGGGCTTCGGCGGTGCTGCCCAGCGAAGCCGACCTCAGCACCCGCCTGACCCGGCGCATTACCCTCAATATTCCCCTGCTGAGTTCCGCCATGGACACGGTCACCGAAGCGGACACGGCCATCTCCCTGGCCCGCCAGGGGGGCATCGGCATCCTGCACCGCAACCTGCCCATCGAAGCCCAGGCCCTGGAGGTGGAGAAGGTCAAAAAGTCGGAGTCCGGGATGATCATCGACCCGGTGACCATCGGGCCCGAAGCCCGCATCGCCGACGTCCTCCAACTGATGGAACGCTACCGCATTTCGGGCATTCCGGTGGTGGAAGGCAAGAAGTTGGTGGGCATCGTCACCAACCGGGACCTGCGCTTCGAAACCAACCTGGATCAGAAGGTCACCGAGGTCATGACCAAGGAGCACCTGGTCACGGCCAAGGTGGGCATCACCCTGGAGGAATCCAAGGCCCTGCTCCATAAGTACCGCATCGAAAAGCTGCTGGTGGTGGACGAAGCCGGCAACCTCAACGGGCTCATCACCATTAAAGATATCGAAAAGATCCGCAAGTACCCCTGGTCCTGCAAAGACGAGTTCGGGCGTCTGCGGGTGGGGGCCGCCATCGGGGTGGGTCCCGACCGGGAGCCCCGCATCGAGGCCCTGATCAAGGCCGGGGTGGACGTCATCGTCATCGATACGGCCCATGGGCACTCCTGGCGGGTGATCGAGACGGTGGAGGCGACCAAACGGAACTTCCCTGACGCCGAGCTGATCGCCGGCAATATCGCCACCGCGGACGGGGCCCGGGCCCTGATCAAGGCCGGGGTGGACGCGGTCAAGGTGGGGGTCGGGCCCGGCTCCATCTGCACCACCCGGGTGATCGCCGGGGTGGGGGTACCCCAGCTCTCCGCCATCATGGAGTGCGCCCGGGCGGCCAAATCCGCGGACATCCCCCTGGTGGCCGACGGCGGCATCAAGTACTCCGGCGACGTCACCAAGGCCCTGGCCGCGGGCGCGGACGTGGTAATGATCGGCAGCCTCTTCGCCGGCACCGAGGAGTCCCCGGGAGAGACGGTGATCTTTCAGGGCCGCAGCTACAAGATCTACCGGGGTATGGGGTCCGTTGAGGCCATGAAGGCCGGCAGCCGGGACCGCTACTGCCAGGAAGACGTCAACCTGGAGGACAAGTTGGTGCCGGAGGGCATCGTGGGGCGGGTGCCGTCCCGGGGCAAACTGGCGGACGTCATCTTCCAGTTGATGGGCGGCCTCAGGTCCGGCATGGGCTACGTGGGAGCCCGGACCATCAAGGAACTCCAGGAGAAGGCCAAATTCGTGCGCATCAGCCCCGCGGGCTTAAAGGAATCCCACGTGCACGACGTCATCATCATGAAAGAAGCGCCGAATTACTGGGTGGATTGAGGGAGTGAGCGCTGAGCAGTAAGCTGTGAGCGGGAAAAGCTGTCAGCTATCAGCGGCCAGCTTTCAGCCAGAGAAATGTAGGGGCGGACCTGTGGGTCCGCCCTTTATGGTGGGGGTTTAGGCACAGGCGAGACGCCAGTTCCTTCATAATTACGGCTTATAAACAATATAAAATATATTAATTTTACTTATATGGGAGGCAGGGAAATAATAATGAAAAAACTGCGGTAGTGGTTCAGATAAAGGAGGGCAGGCGCATGTTGCTCGAGAGTTATACCACGTCTTATGTGCGGCCGCCTAATCCCAGCGCCCAGCATCTGCGCTGTTTCGCGGCGCTTTCGGCGGATATCAGCGCGGCGCTGCCTTACTTGAATACCGTGCTTAAAGGTTATGAATACCTGACCGAGCCGCCCTCGCTGACCTTAAAATTGCCGGGCAAGCTGGTGACGCTGCATCCCCGGGAGATCGCCATCAATATCGTCAAAGATGAGGCTGAGGCCGAGGAGATCTTGGCGTGGCTGCAACGAGAGATCAACGACGTTTGGGAGAGGCGGGAAGAGATTCAACCCAGCTTTGCGTGTGCGGCCCGGCCCCGGGTCCTGGAAATCCTCAAGTTGTTACCCAAGACCAACTGCCGCCGCTGCGGGGCGCCGACCTGCATGGTCTTCGCGGTCGAGGTGGGCCAGGGCGGCAAGACCCCTGAACAATGTCCGGAGCTGGACCAGCAGAAGCGTGAAGCGCTACAGGAATATCTTGGACGGTTTCGCTTCTAATGGCAGGCACGGAGGTCTGCCCCATCGTTCATGGCACCAGGGGAGGGCATTTTGGCCCTCCCCTCAAGATCATCAGACGTACACCAGAGGCGGGTCCTCGTTTTTGCGCTCTACGATTTCGCCGATGATAAAGCCTTGTTCATTCAAGCCCTGGAGACGCAGCAGCACGTCGGTGACGTGCTCTTCGGCCACCACCACCGCCAGGCCGATGCCGTTGTTGAAGGTGCGCAGCATCTCTTCGTCGGGAATGTTCCCCTTGGCTTTAAGCAGGTGAAAGATGGGCGGCACCGGCCAGGATTGCCGGTGAATGACCGCCTGGCAGGACTTGGGCAGGACCCGGGGCAGATTGTCGGTCAGGCCGCCGCCGGTGACGTGGCAGATGCCGCTCAGCGGGAAATCCCGCAGCAGGTTGAGCACCGTCTCCACGTAAATGCGGGTGGGTTTGAGGAGTTCTTCGCCCAGGGGGCCCCCCAATTCCGGAATCACGTCGTCCACATGCAGGCGGTTTTGCTCCAGGAGCACCTGGCGCACCAGCGAGTAGCCGTTGGCGTGGAGGCCGCTCGAGGCCAGGCCGATGATGCGGTGGCCCACCCCGATGCTCGAGCCGTCAATAATGCCTTCCCGTTCCACCACGCCCACCACAAAGCCGGCCAGGTCGTAGTCCCCGGGCTGATAGATACCGGGCATCTCCGCGGTCTCCCCGCCGATCAGGGAGCACCGGGCCTGCTTGCAGCCGTTGGCGATGCCCTCGATGAGCTTGGTGGCGATTTCCGTGGACAACTGCCCCATGGCCAGATAATCCAGGAAGAACAGGGGGGTGGCCCCGTGCACCACGATGTCGTTGGCGCACATGGCCACCAAATCGATGCCGATGGTATCGTGGCGGTTCATGAGGACCGCGATTTTGAGCTTGGTCCCCACCCCGTCGGTGGCGGACACCAGCACCGGATCGCGATACCGGTCCGCGCCCAAATGAAACATGCCGCCGAAGGCCCCGATCTCCCCCAGGACCCCGGTGCGGTAGGTCGATTTCACCAGGGGCTGAATGCACTTGATAAAGGCGTCCGCCTTATCAATATCGACCCCGGCTTCTTTATATGTGCTGGATTCGGCCATGCCCTTTGTCTCCCCCTTCAGGGTATTCGGGCCATCCCGTGGAAATCTTTAGAAAAAATTTATTTATTCTCTGCCGGCTCTTTCGGTTCTTCGTCCGGAGCTTGACAGGCGCAGCCTTCCGAGGCTTCCTCACCCTTCTCCTGCTGAGACCATTGCCCGCAATATTGGCAGTGCTGGCCGACGCGGTAATCGCCCCCCTGGATACAGATGGCCTTGCCGTGCACCAGGGCATCGGCCACCGCCCGATGGGCCCGGGACAACATCCGGGTCACGGTAGGCCGCGACACCTGCATCCTTTGCGCCACTTCTTCCTGGGTCATCTCCAGGAAGTCGGCCAGGCGCATGGCTTCCAGTTCATCCACCGTAATCACAATCTGCTGCAAGGATCTGAGGGGAATGCCCCGGGGTTTGAAAAAGGTTATCCCCGGCTCAGTTTCCACCCACCGGCATTTCTTGGGTCTGCCCATTTTTTCTCCCTCACCATAATACTATATATATTTATGTTTACGCCGGAAACTGTCAAGGAGAAAGCGAAAATCTCCCACCGCCACGTCCGGCCATTGACGAACCGGGGAAGGCGACATATTCTTATGCCAGATTAGCGACCGAAAGGAGTGGCCTTTGAGCCGGACTTACCAGGCGCAGGTGCAAGAATGCGTGCGCTTCATCGCCCCGCGCCTTACGGCGCCGCCGGAGTGGGGCATTATCTTGGGTACCGGACAGGGGCTCTGGGCCGACCGGCTCGAAGGCGGCGGCTCTCTGGCTTATGCGAAGCTGCCCTATTTTCCGCCGGCCACCAGCCCCAGCCATCAGGGCCGCCTCGCCTGGGGCCGCATGTCCGGCCGGGAGGTGCTGCTCTGGCAGGGCCGGTTTCATGCCTACGAAGGCTATGACCTGCGCCAGGTGACCTTTCCGGTGCGGGTTATGGCAGGCCTGGGAGTCAAGACCCTGGTGGTCACCAATGCCGCGGGCGGTCTCAATCCCCTCTTTCAGGCCGGGGACTTGATGCTCATCTGCGACCACCTCAACCTGATCGGGGACAATCCCCTGGTGGGAGACAATCTCGACGCCTGGGGCCCCCGCTTCCCGGATATGAGCCAGGTCTATGACCGCGGCCTGCGGGTGGCCGCCGAAAACGCGGCCCGCCGCCTGAGCCTCACCTTACGCCAGGGAGTTTACGTAGCCGTCAAAGGCCCCAGTCTGGAGACCCCGGCCGAAACCCGGTTCCTGCGCCTGATCGGGGCGGACGCGGTGGGCATGTCCACCGTGCCCGAAGTCATTGCCGCGGTGCATGCCGGCCTCCGGGTCCTGGGAATCTCGGTGATCAGCAACCTCAACCTGCCGGACGCCATGGCCCCCATCGCCATTGAAGCCATCATCGACACGGTGGCCCGGGCGGAACCCCAACTGGTGGAGCTGCTGCAGGGTGTGATGCAGGAAGTGTCCTAAGATTAGCGGGCCTAAGCCTTCTTTTTCTTCGTTTTTCTGGGCTTCTTGGCAGCCTTGGCCGGAGCCGCCGGCTCCGCCGCGGGGGCGGCCGGTGCGCTGGCTGCCGCCGCCGGCATCGGCTCAGGCGCGGCCGGGGCTGCAGCCTGAGGCGTGGCCGGAGCGGGCGCCGGGTTGGACTCGGCCGGCCCGATGACATAGACCCGTTGCTGGGTGGCCAGTTTAACCAGGTCCTGCCCGCAGTTGGGACAGACCTTTAAAGACAGGGGGTTTTTCGTTTGGCACCCCGGGCATTTCAACCACAACCCCATGGTTTACCTCCAAGGTTTTTCCATAGCATTAACAAAACGCTCCTAATTCTTCAAGACTTTTGTGTCTGTCAGGCTGTTCAACCTTGTGACGGCATCAATAACCTTCCGATGCCAGGGAGACCCCGACCATGAAAAAAATCGTCATCGAAACCGATCAGGCCCCGGTCCCAGTCGGCCCCTATACCCAGGCCCTGGCCGCTGGCCCCTTTGTGTTCATCTCCGGACAAATCCCCATGGATGCCAGAGGCCGCCTGGTGGAAGGAGATATCGTGGTGCAGACCGTCCAGGTGATCGCCAACCTCAAGGCCATTTTGGCCGCGGTGGGCCTGACCTTGAAAGACGTGGTGAAAACCACGATCTACCTGAAGGATATGGCCGATTTCGCGGAGATGAACCGGGCTTACGGCGAGTTCTTCCCCCAGCACCCCCCGGCCCGCACCACCATCCAGGCCGCGGGCCTGGCCAAGAACGTCTCCGTGGAGATCGACGCCATCGCGGTGAAAAAGGAGTGGCACGCTTAAGTCCTTGAACGGGTCGGGGAACTGGTAGCCACAGGCGTCCCGCCTGTGGTTTCCCCGGCCTTAGCGTTGCAGGACATGGGGAGATACGCAAGATTTCGGGGGAAAAAATCTATTTCGCCTGGCTCAACCTTGTCCTGGTGGGGAAAAAAATCTAAAAAGAGGGATGCACACGCCTCAATCCCACGACCGGACCCCGCTCCTCCAGATACGGGACGCCACGGTAGTCAAAAACAGCAACCGGGTCCTGGACCGCATCACCCTGACCATCCGGGAGGGCGAACACACCGCGGTCTTAGGCCCCAATGGCGCGGGCAAATCCTCCCTCATCCGGCTCATCGCCCACCTCGACTACCCCCTGGCCCACGAGGACGGCACCCCGCCCCTGCTGATCTTCGGGGAAGAGCTCTGGAACGTCACCGAACTGCGCTCGCTCTTGGGCATCGTCTCCGCGGACCTCCAGCATTCCATCCTGGCCGGCACGCTGCCCCGGCGCACCCGGGGCCTGGACGCAGTGATCTCGGGCTTCTTCGCCTCCTACGGCCTCTTCCGGCACCACCACTTCACCCCGGTCATGCGGGAGCAGGCCCGGCAGGCCCTAGCCCTGATGGAGGCCTCCCACCTGGCGGACGCCTACCTCGAGGCCATGTCCCCCGGGGAAGTGCGCCGCGTCATGATCGCCCGGGCCCTGGTCTCGGACCCCCGGGCCCTGCTCCTGGATGAGCCCACCACCGGGCTGGACCTCATGGCCCGGCACCGGTTCCTCAGCACCCTGCAAAACCTGGCCCGCCACGGCAAGACCATCATCCTGGTCACCCACCACATCGAAGAGATCTTCCCGGAAATCGACCGGGTCGTCCTCCTGCGGCACGGCCGGGTCCTCCTCGACGGCCGCAAATCCGAGGTCCTGACCTCGCGCCATCTCTCCGCCATGTTCGAAGGCCCGGTGACAGTGCAGGCCAGTGGCGGCTATTATACCGCCAGGAGCAGTGCTGACCAGCCGGGAAATTAATAGCAAGTTGCCCTCAAAGAGTAGCCGCAACCCTTATTAAGATCCTAATATAGCGCAAAAAAATCCCCTCTCCCCTGCGAGGGGAGAGGGTTAGGGTGAGGGGTGGCTTCGCTCCAGCGCCCTGCAACTACCGTGATGCCGCCGCTTCCTCCGCCTTAGTTCCAAAAATCCAGCCGATGGCAAACGTCAAAAAAGTGCCGATCAACAACAGCCAGGTCCAGCCCAGCGGGAAGATGTCCTTCTCGGAAAGAATCAGCAGCACCAGCATGGCCAGGGCGGCCAGGGTCATGGCCACGACGTTGACCCGGTTGCAGCGCCTGGTGGTGAGCAGCCCGAGGAGAAAAACGCCCAGGAGAGAGCCGTAGGTGACCCCGCCGATTTTAAAGGCGAGCCAGAGGAATTTTTCAAAATGGCTGAAAATGAAGGCGATGACCCCCAGGATAATCCCGAAAATCACCACGCAAATTCTGGACACGAACAGATAGTGGCGTTCGGTTGCCGACTTAAACAGCACCGGACGATAAATGTCCGTGACAAAGGAAGAAGTCAGGGAACCTAAAGGCGAGTCAATGCTCGCCAGCACAATGGCCGCCAGCATCAGCCCCCGCATCATGGGGGGCATCGTCTGCTCGATGAAATACGGAAAAATTTTGTCCAATTTGGCCGGCAGAGGCAGCCCGGGATGCTGGGCATAGAAGACATACAGGCAGGCCCCGACGGACAGGAAGATGAGCATCACCAAAAAACTGCCGATGGGGGTCATAAGCATGGTTTTCTGGCTTTCCCGCCTCGTTTCCACGGTCAGCAGCCGCTGCATGGTCTCCTGATCGGTACCGAAGGCCGCCATTGAGCCGAAAAACCCGTTCAAAGTGGCCAGCACCAGGAGGTTAGGGTCCGTGAGCAGGCTCTTCAGGAAGACCGGCGCCCCGGCTTCCATCAGCCCCGGTCCCCAGTTGAAGATTTTCAGTTTGCCCGCCTGGCCGGCAATCGCCACCACGGCCGCGGCGCCGCCGTCAATCTGCGTGAGCAGGAAACCGATGGCCGCCACGCCCGCCAGCGTGAAGACCAGGGCCTGCACCACGTTGGTCCACACCACCGCCTTGATCCCGCCCCAGGCGATATAGAGGATGCAGATGACCGAGAACAGCAGGATAGTCGGGATGATCGGCCAGCCGATCAGGACGCTCACCGCCAGACAAGCCACCATCAGGCGGACGCCGGAGGCCAGCAGGCGGGTGATAAAAAACAGGATCGAGCCGGCGATTTGGGTCTCCGGCCCGAACCGGTATTTTAAAAATTCATAAATGGAGGTGCAGTTATAGCGGTAAAAAGCCGGGATGAATAGAAAAGCGATAACGACCCGCGCCAGAAAAGAGCCGATAAAAAACTGGGCATATTCCCAGTTTTCCATATAGGCGATGGCGGGCACCGAGATCAGGGTAACCGCGCTGATTTCCGTCGCCACAAAGGACAGACAGGCCGCCCACCACGGAATCTGCCTCTTCCCCAGGAAAAAGTCGGCCGTGGATTCTTCTTTCCGGCCGCAATACAGGCCGATAAAGACCATCACCACGAGCAGCGCCAGCAGAACCGAGTAATCCTGCCAGGTCAGACTGCTGCCGCGGGGAAGAAAGGTGGAGATTTCCATAGAAAACCAAACTACCGCATCAAAAAAAATTTTGCACCGTTAACCGCAAGAATTGCGAGAAATAGGCTTAAATAGGTGATATGAAAATGACTGGTGGGCCTGCAACCCACCCGTAAATTATGAAAATCCCGGTGGGGTGGGCCTCCGCCCGCCATCAGCTTGGATTGATGGTGCGCAGTGCGCACCCTACCCCGACTTTGAACCTTGAACTGTTCTAAGCGTAGGTCTAGCCGCGCCATGTTGATCCCCGCCATCGAACGAGACCTGGAAAGCCTGGCAGACGCCTCGCGGGTCGCCGTTCTCCAGCGGTTCTTTAAGACCGGGCCGGGCGAATACGGCGCGGGCGACCGGTTCCGGGGCCTCCGCGTCCCGGTCCTGAGAGGCTTGGCCCGGAAATATCAGGACCTTTCCCAGGCTGAGGCTGAACGCTTGCTCCAATCCGCCTTCCACGAAGACCGGCTGCTGGCTTTGTTGATCCTGATTCGCCAATATTATCGGGGGGACCAAGCCGTCAGAGATCGGATCCACCGCTTCTACCTGGAACACACCCGGTTGGTCAATAACTGGGACCTGGTGGATGCCTCGGCCCCGCACCTGCTGGGCCATTACCTGGAGGACCGCCCTCGTGACCTTCTGACCCGGTTGGCCGCCTCCGGGAATTTGTGGGAGCGGCGCCTGGCCATCATCGCCACCCTGCACTTCATCAAGCAACAGGACTTTGACGACACCCTGAGGCTGGCGCGCCTGTTGTTAAAGGACCCGGAAGATTTGATCCATAAGGCTGTGGGCTGGATGCTGCGGGAGGTGCAAAAGCGCCAGACCGCGGTGGCGGAGGCTTTCCTAATCGAACATTACCGTCAGATGCCCCGCACCATGCTCCGGTATGCCATCGAGAGGCTGCCCGAAGCCCGGAGACAGGCCTACCTGAAAGGCGCGGCGGCCTGAGAAATCGCCGCCGAAAGCGGTTAACATGGGATCGATATGACACTTGCAGAACTCGTGGGAGAACGGCTGGTTATCGGCATCCCCGGCACCAGGATCACGCCGGAGATTGTCCGTCATTTTCAGGAGCTCCATGCGGGCGGGCTGATTCTCTACCGCATCAATTTTGACTCTGCCCAGCAGCTCAAAAAGCTGATCGCCGGCCTGGAAGAGGCCCTCGGCCGCAGACTGCTGGTCACCGCCGACCATGAAGGCGGGCGGGTCATCATGTTCCGGGACGGCATCACCGTGTTCCCGGACAATCTGGCGGTGGGCAGGGCCGGCAATCTCGATTATGCCCGGCAGCAGGGCGAAATCGAGGCTAAGGAGCTGCGCCGGCTGGGTATGGACGTGAACCTGGGGCCGGTGCTCGACGTCTTGACCGAGGCCTACAGCCCGAATATCGGTATCCGGGCTTACGGCCGGGATTGGCGCCAGGTGGCGGCCATGGGCGCCGCCCGGATCAAGGCTATGCAGCAGCACGGACTTTCCGCCTGCGCCAAGCATTTTCCCGGCAAGGGGCATGCCCCCGTGGACGCCCATCTGGGCCTGCCGGTCATTCACTCCACCTGGGAAGAGATGGCCGCGGTGCATCTGAAGCCCTTCGCGGCCGCGCTTCAAGCCGGCGTCGATCTGGTGATGTCGTCACATCCCTACTATCCCCGGCTTGATCCCTATCCCAACATGATCGCTACCTTTTCCCGTCGGATTATTTACGATTACCTCAGGCGCGAACTCAACTTCCCGGGGGTCATTGCCAGCGATGATCTGGAAATGGGCGCCATTAAAGCCATCTGCCCCATCGGCCAAGCCGGGGTTTTAGCGGCGCAAGCCGGGCATGATCTGCTCCTGGTCTGTCATGACTTGAAAGCCCAGAAAGAGGTGTACGAAAAACTGCTTGAGGCCTACAAAAGCAAGCAACTGCCCCTCAAAGAACTGGAGGAGAGCGTCGCCCGAATCACCGCCTTGAAATCAAAGCGGGCGCAAAGATTTGCCGGGGGCGAACCTGCTGCCGAACCCGCCGGCGCCCTGCTCGCGGCCGGCATCTGCCGCGCCTCGGTGCAGGTTCTCCAGGATGAAAAGAAATTACTGCCGCTCAAACCCGGCGAGAAACGCCTGGGCGTGATCTTTCCGCAGTTTTCTTCTCTCGATGCCAAGATCATGATTGAACGGGAAGTCTTGCAGGAACAGGAGTTCGTCCGGCAGGAGTTCGAGAAATTCGGGCTGCATCCCGAGATTCTGATCGTCTCCATCGAACCGGCGGAGGCAGAGATTCACCAGGCGGTGCACCTGGCCAAAAACTCGGACCTCACTATTTTCTTCTGCTTTGACGCGCACCTCTATCCTTCCAATAAAAACCTGCTGGACGCGCTTCAAGCTGCCGCCCCGGAACTGGTGGTGGACCTGCTGCGCGATCCTTATGACGCGGACTTCATCAAGACAGGCGCGGCCTGCGTCACCGATTTCGGCTGGCGGGCCTGCCAGCTCAAGGCCGCCATTGCTAAAATGGGCTCTGCCCTGTTTGCCGATTAACTGAATGATACCTACTTTTTCTCATTGGGGGCGCCCAATGGGAAGTAGATCATCCCTTCCCCGGTAAGCGATCCGCCCTGGACGAGATGATCATCTGCATGATGAACCGGTGGGGATACGGGCGCCCCGGCACAGCCCGCCAAGAACCAGGCCAGGAGGATGGTCAGCGCAAATTTTACCAGGCTTGATTTCGGCAACCAACCCTTCATGTCCCTTCTCTCCTTGGCAAATCGACCTCCCCCGGATAACCCGCGCCTTAGGTCTCCTTCCAGGTCTTGCGGCTCAGCTCGATTTTTTTGCGCACCGTGCCCCAGGCGGATTTGGTCAGGAAGGACTCCCGGTAGCGCCTCACCATCCGGGCGAACATCTCCCAGGGCACGGTAAAGGTGATTTCATCGGGCTTTAAAAAGCGCCGGTCCGACGGGTCCCAGCCCCCCAGCACCGCCTTCAGCTGCCCCCGTTCCAGGTATTTCAGCGGCCAGGCCACGAGGTTGCCGCAGCCGGCCCCGAACGGCGACATCACCGCCTCGAAGTCGTTGGTGACATAAGTGGCCAACTGGTTGAGGCCGGCGATGACTTCGCCCCTGGCGAAAAAGGTCACCAGCTCCGGGGTCTCTTCCGGGGCAAACTGGCTCAGGGCCTTGAACACGCAGAATTGGGCCGGCGCCGGCCGGGGGTCCAGGGTTTCAAAGAACCGGCGCACCGCGGCGGGAGAATCCAGGTAGCACTCCCCCTCCAGGACGTTGGGGATGCCGGTGGACACGTAGCGGACGATGTATTCCAGTTGAGGCTTCAGAAACCCCAAGTAAAAGGCCCCGCCCAGGCAGCCGAACCGGGCCTGGTCGAAGTAGGCGGGCTTCCCCAGCTTCCGGGCCCGCCAGATCATCCCGACGACGCAGGAGAAGTTTTCAAAGGTCGCGGCCCAATCCACTTCCCCCCTGGCCTCCATGTCCACGTTGGGCAAGACCGCGCTTTGGGGTGAAAACCCTGCGGCCGGCTCCACCGGCGTATAAAACATGCCCAGCGGCTCTTCGCCCAGCCCCAGGATTTCCAGGAACCCCGGCACTTCCGCCTGAATATCGGCTAATGGCACCATGTTGCCACCTCCCATCGTCACGTGATCCTTATTGCCTTCCTTTTCACTTTCTGTGGGGCTCGCGACTGAGATTTACCGGGGCGCCACCGGTAATTTTGCCCCCTCCAACCTGCCGCCCTGCTACTTTTTTCCCCAAGCCCGGCCGCGCCGGATTCCCACAAAGTTAAGCATTCTTCGGCGCTAATCAAGGCGAAGCGCCGCCTTCAACCCGATAGCCCGTATCGTTCTGCGCTTTTCATTCTCGCTTGACTTCTTGATCTTAATTTTTTAGGATGTACTAGTGGGTAATTTCACAATATCTGTACGAAATTTGTTGTATAAATATTCTGAGTAAACGGAAGGTGCTTCTATGGCAGCCGAAACACGAGGTCCAGTTGGTCAAGTAATGGTGGTAGGCGCCGGGATCGCCGGGGTGCAGGCAGCCCTGGACCTGGCTAATTCCGGATTTTACGTGCATTTAGTGGAAAAGAAGTCGGCCATCGGCGGGGTCATGGCCCAGTTGGATAAGACCTTCCCCACCAATGATTGCTCCATGTGCATCATTTCGCCCAAGTTGGTGGAATGCGGCCGGCACCTGAACATCCAGATCCACACCCTCTCCGAAGTGAAGGCTATTGCCGGGTCCCCGGGGAATTTCAAGGTCAGCATCGATAAAGAGCCCCGTTACGTCGACCCGAGCAAATGCACCGGTTGCGGTAGCTGTGCCGAGGTCTGCCCCGTGCGGGTGCCTGACGAATTCAACCTGGGGCTGGCGGAAGGCAAAGCCATTTACCGGCTCTATCCCCAGGCCATTCCCGCCACCTTCGCCATCAAGAAGGCCGACCGGGCCCCCTGCGTGCGGGCCTGCCCGGCCAATCTCAGCGCCCAGGGCTACGTGCAGCTCATTAAAGAACACAAGTACCCCGAAGCCCTGGCCCTGATCATGGACCGGCTGCCCCTGCCGGGCACCATCGGCCGCATCTGCCCCCATCCCTGCGAGACCGACTGCCGCCGCCAGGAAGTGGATGAGTCCATCGCCATCTGCAACCTGAAACGCTTCGTGGCCGACAACGTGGACTGGAGCGCCCTGCCGGTGCCCGAGCCTCCCGCCAAGAGCCAGAAGGTGGCCATCGTCGGCGCCGGCCCCTCGGGATTAAGCTGCGCTTACCACCTGGCCCTCAAGGGTTATAAAGCGGTGATCTTCGAGTCCGCGCCGGAAGCCGGCGGCTGGCTGCGCTACGGCATCCCGGCCTACCGGCTGCCCCGGGAAGTCCTGGACCGGGAAGTCGATTACATCAAGCGCTGCGGCGTGGAGATTCACTATAACGCCCCCATCGGCGGCGACCGCACCATCAACGACCTTTTGACCCGGGACGGTTTCAGCGCCGTCTTCCTCGGGGTCGGCGCCCAGGATTCCGTGCGCCTGCCGGTGCCGGGTTCCGACACCCAGGGCGTGCTCTGGGGCGTCGAGTACCTCAAAGACTCGGCCATGGGCAAGAAGTTTGATCTGAAAGGCAAGAAGGTGGTGGTCATCGGCGGCGGCAACGTGGCCATGGACGTGGCCCGCACCGCCCGGCGCCAGGGCGGCGAGATCACCCTGATCGCCCTGGAGACCCGGGAAGAAATGCCCGCCTCCATCTGGGAAGTGGAAGAGGCCGAACACGAAGGCGTGAAGATCATGCACCGCTGGGGCGTCAAAGAGATCAACGCCGCCGGCGGCAAGGTCAGCGGCCTCACCCTCAGGGCGGTGGAACGGGTCTTCGACGAGCAGGGCCGGTTCTCCCCCACCTATTTTGACGACAAAACCTCGACCGAGAACGCGGACGTGGTCATCATGGCCATCGGCCAGCGCACCAACCTGAAGTTCATCACCGACAAAGACGGCGTTACCCTGACCCCCCGGGGCCTCATCCAGGCCGACCCGGTCACCAAGGCCACCTCCCGCGAGGGCGTCTTTGCCGGCGGCGACGTCGAAACCGGTCCCTGGATCGCCATCGGCGCAGTGGCGGCGGGCCGGGAAGCGGCCACCTCCATCGACTTGTACCTGGACGGCAAAGACTTGAAAGCCGGCCGGACTCTGCCGGTCAGGCCCATCCCCAAGGAAGAAGGCAAGTGGAACCCCGTCCCCGCGGATATCCAGAAGAAGCATCGGGCCTTGATGGAAACCCTGCCGGTGGAGGAGTGGATCAAGGGCTTCAAGGAAATCAACCTGGGCTATAAAGAAGAGCAGGCCCTGGAAGAAGCGGCCCGCTGCATCAACTGCGGCATCTGTTCCGAGTGCATGCAGTGCGTCCAGGCCTGCCAGGCCAAGGCCGTGGCCCATGACCTGGGTCCCGAAAAGGTGGAACTGGACGTGGGCGCCGTCATCCTGGCCCCGGGCTTTTCCGTCTATGATCCCAAGAAATACGGGGCCTATCATTACGCCCACTTCCCCAACGTGGTCACCAGCCTGGAGTTCGAGCGCATTCTCTCCGCTTCCGGGCCTTTTGCCGGCCACCTGGTCCGGCCCTCGGACCACAAGGAGCCTTTGAAGGTTGCCTGGCTCCAGTGCGTGGGTTCCCGGGACCTGAACCACTGCGACAACAGCTACTGCTCCGCGGTCTGCTGCATGTACGCCATCAAGCAGGCCGTCATTGCCAAGGAGCATTGCAAGGACTATACGCTGGACGCGTCCATCTTCTTCATGGACATGCGGACCCATGGCAAGGACTTCGAGAAATATTACTGGCGGGCCCAGGACGAGCACGGCATCCGCTTCCTCCGTTCCCGGGTCCACTCCATCGACCCGGTGGCGGACTCCGGAGACCTGGCCATCCGCTTCCTCTCGGAGAAAGGCGAGCTCAAGACCGAGGTCTTCGACATGGTGGTCCTCTCGGTGGGCCTGGAATCCTCCCAGGACGCCCTGACCCTGGCCAAAACCATGGGCATCGACGTCAAAACTGAAACCCGTTTCGCCGATACCTCGCCCTTTACGCCGGTCAACACCAATAAGGACGGGGTCTATGTCTGCGGCGTCTTCCAGGCTCCCAAGGACATCCCCCAGTCGGTCATGGAGGCCTCCGCCGCGGCCGGGGCCGTGGGCGAACTCCTCTACGAGGCCCGGGGCACCGCCGTCAAAAAGCGGGAACTGCCGCCTGAGATCGACGTCGAAGGCCAGGAACCCCGGGTGGGCGTCTTCGTCTGCAACTGCGGCATCAACATCGGCGGGGTCATTAACGTCCCGGCCCTCACCGAATACGTCGCGACCCTGCCGGGCGTGGTCCTGGCCGACCAGAACCTGTTCACCTGTTCCGCCGATACCCAGGACAAGATCCTGGCGGCCATTACCGAACATAAACTCAACCGGGTGGTGGTGGCCTCCTGCAGCCCCCGGACCCACATGGCCATGTTCCAGGAGACCATCCAGCAGGTGGGTCTCAACCCCTACCTCTTCGATATGGCCAATATCCGCGACCAGGACTCCTGGGTGCACATGAACGAGCCCGAAAAGGCCCTGGCCAAAGCTAAGGACCTGATCCGGGGCGCGGTGGCCCGGGTCGTGCAGCTCGAACCCCTCCACCGCCAGGCCTTCCCGGTACAGAAATCCGGCCTGGTCATCGGCGGCGGCGTCGCCGGCATGGAAGCGGCCCGGTCCATCGCCAACATGGGCTTCCAGGTTTACCTGGTGGAGCAGGGCGATAAATTGGGCGGCCAGGCCTGGAACCTGGTCACCAGTTCCCGGGGCTATAACTACCGCGGCTACCTGGAAGACTTGATCAAAAAGGTGGAGACCCACCCCAAAATCGAGCTCCTGTTCAACTCCAAGGTCAAGGACACCAGCGGTTTCATCGGCAACTTCGTCACCCTCATCACGACTCCGGAGGGGGAACGCCAGCTTGACCACGGCGTCACCGTCATGGCCACCGGCGGCTTTGGCTTCAAACCCGAGGAGTACCTCTACGGCCAGAACTCCAACGTCCGGACCTCCTTCGAAATGGATAAGCTTATCGCCGCCAAAGACCCCCAGGTGATGAACGCCAACCAGGCGGTCTTCATTCAGTGCGTCGGCTCCCGGGAGCCCCAGCGGCCCACTGCAGCCGCCTCTGCTGCACCCACTCGGTGGAAGCGGCCATCGAGCTCAAACGCCTCAAACCCGAGATGGACGTCTTCATCCTCTATCGGGACCTGCGCACCTACGGGGAAAAGGAACTCCTCTACAAAGAGGCCCGGGAACTGGGCGTGATGTTCATCCGCTACGACCTCGAAGGCAAGCCCCAGGTGGAACAGACGGGCGACGGCAAGCTCCAGGTCACCGTCCTCGACCCCATCCTGGATCTGCCGGTCATCCTGAAGCCCGACCTGCTGACCCTGGCCACCGCGATCCTGCCGAACCCCGTGGAGGATATCGGCGAAATCTTCAAGGTGCCCCGAAACGCCGAGGGCTTCCTCAACGAGGCCCACGCCAAGCTGCGCCCGGTGGACCTGCCCTCCGACGGCATCTTCCTGGCGGGCCTGGCCCATTATCCCAAGCCCATCGATGAGACCATCGCCCAGGCCAAGGCCGCCGCGGGCCGGGCCGCCACCTTCCTGTCCAAGAACACCGTGGAAGTGGGCGGCATCGTCGCCGTGGTGGAGCAGGACAAGTGCGCCGTGTGCCTCACCTGTGTGCGCACCTGCCCCTTCAACGTCCCGGTCATCGACTACACCGTGGACGCGGCCTACATCGACCCGGCCAAGTGCCAGGGCTGCGGCGTCTGCGTCTCCGAGTGCCCGGCCAAGGCCATTCAGTTGAAGAACTTCACTGACACCCAGATCATCGCCCAGGAAACGGCTCTGGCCGCGGGTTGAGAAAAGGAGGAATTATGACCACTGCATGGTCTCCCAAAATCATCGGCTTTTGCTGCCGTTACTGAGCGTATAGCGCCGCGGACCTGGCAGGTTCGATGCGGTTGCAATATCCCCCGGATATCAAGATCATCATGATGCCCTGCACCGGGCGGGTGGACATCATCCACCTGCTCAAGGCCTTTGAAGGCGGCGCGGACGCCGTCTTCGTGGCGGGTTGCCTCGAGGGTGAGTGCCATTACCTCATGGGCAACATCCGGGCCCGGAAACGGGTCACCAAGGTAAAGAAGGATTTCGCCCAACTCGGGATAGAACCGGAACGGGTCGAGATGTTCAACCTGTCCTCCTCCGAAGGGCCGAAATTCGCCGCCATCGCTAAAGAAATGGTGGAGCGCACCTTGAAACTGGGGCCCAGCCCCATGAATAAGGAACTCCGGGAAGCCTGGCTGGCCCAGCAACCCAAAGCAGCCGCAGGTTAAAAGGTCAAGGGAAGCGGGGGAGGGGGCTAAGGGGCAGAGGCCCCTTACGCTTACGAAAAACTCCCCCAAACCCCCACCCCCAATCCTTAGGTAGGGGCGACCCGTTGGGTCGCCCTTGTCTTTTTCCCAAGCAGAGTCATGGTGCGTAGGACGCACCCTACATTAAGAAAGTGTAGGGTGCGTCCTACGCACCACTTTTTTTCTGGTTACAATTGAACTTGAAAGCCCAGAGGTAACCCAACCAGGGCTTGGGGACGAGAACAGACCCGCCAAGCCGCCCCTCATTCCCGTGAATTTTCTCTTTCCTTCCCGCCGGTAAAACGATAATCTGGATTCCAGGCCATGGACACCTGGAAGAATCAACTTTACTTCGGCGACAACCTGGATATCCTCCGGGGCCAGCATATCCCCGCGGGCAGCGTGGACCTGATCTACCTCGACCCGCCCTTCAACTCCAACGCCACCTATAACGTCCTGTTCGCCGAGAAGAGCGGCGAGAAATCCGCGGCCCAGATCACCGCGTTCGAAGACACCTGGCAATGGGGCGTCGAGGCCGAAGGCGCTTACCGGGACGCGGTCACCCTGGGGCCCCGGAAACTGGCCGACCTGCTCCAGGCCCTGCGTTCCTTCCTGGGCCAGAACAATATGATGGCCTACCTCACCATGATGGCGGTGCGCCTGGTGGAACTGCACCGGGTCCTGAAGCCCACGGGGTCCATGTATCTGCACTGCGATCCGACCGCGAGTCATTATGTAAAATTGTTGCTGGATGTCATTTTCAGTCCGAAAAATTTTCGTAATGAAATCAGTTGGAAGCGCACGAGCGCCCATAGCAGTGCAAAAAGATATGGGCCGGTTCATGACGTGATATTTTTCTACACCAAAACGGATTCTTACTTATGGAATCCGATACATACTGAGTATGCTGAAAAACATATAAAATCTCATTACACACAAATAGACCAAGATGGTCGCCGCTGGACTGCAAGTGATTTAACGGCCATGGGAATTAGACATGGTTCTTCTGGTGAAAAATGGCGCGACTTCGATGTCGCTGCCAAAGGAAATCACTGGAAGTTTACTATTGAAAATTTGGAAAAATTGGATGCAGAAGGGAGGATTTATTGGCCACCCGCAGGAGGATGGCCAAGATATAAACGTTATCTGGATGAAGTTAAAGGGGTGCCTCTTCAGGATTTCTGGGATGATATTCCACCCATTAATGCCCAAGCCAAAGAACGCCTCGGCTACCCCACCCAAAAGCCCGAAGCCCTGTTGGAGCGTATCATCCGGGCCAGCAGCAACACAGGCGACTTGGTGCTCGACCCCTTCTGCGGCTGCGGCACCGCCCTGAACGTGGCGGAGCGGTTGAAACGCCGCTGGATCGGCATCGACGTTACCCATCTCGCCATCACGCTCATCAAACAGCGCCTGCACGACAGCTTCGACCCGGACCTGGCCCCCTTCGAGGTGATCGGCGAGCCCGCCGACGTGCTCAGCGCCGAGGCCCTGGCCCTGGCCAACCGCCACCAGTTCGAGTGGTGGACCTTGGGCCGGGTGGCGGCCCGCCCGGCCCAGGATAAAAAGAAGGGCGCAGACTCGGGGATCGACGGGGTGATCCATTTCAATGACGACAACTCCGGCAAATACAAGCGCGTCTTGATTCAGGTGAAGAGCGGCGGCGTCAAGGCGGGCGACATCCGGGACCTGAAAGGGGTGCTGGAGCGGGAACAGGCCGCCATCGGCGCGTTTCTGACCCTGAAGCCGCCCACCAGACCCATGCGGGAAGAGGCCGCGGCCGCGGGGTTTTATGAGCCCGAATTTTTTCCCGGCCACCGCTTCCCCCGGCTGCAAATCCTCACCATCGCCGAGCTGTTCGCCGGGAAGGAATTGCAGTACCCCCGCTTCGCCCCGTCCGGGACCTTCAAGAAAGCGGCCCGCCGGCATAAAGGGCCTAGCCCTAAAGATCAGCAGGGAGAGTTGCTGTAATCCGTAACAGTAGGGCGGGAAAGCGCAGCGCATCCCGCCATTAGCATTATTCCATCTCCAGACGCGCATGGTAACCCTCATCACAGACGGTGTGCGTGACCGTGAAGAAGAAGATACCATAAGGAACCTAGGCGCGAATATATGGCGGCAAGAATCAGGACCAACCCAATGGCTGAAGGCGGGATGCGCTGCGCTTTCCCGCCCTACGACAGCTTTGCTCTAGGTCAATGGTGCGCAGTGCGCACCCTACCTCAGGAGAAAAATCCAGCCTCCCCCGCCGCGCCTGCGCCTCCCCACGGGAAATATTTGGCGGGCCTGCTTCCCGGAGCCGTCAATATCTAACAATATATTGACAATGATCCGGTCAACGTGGTAAAAATTAATAGATTTTTACCCAGAGCTTGGATCCGGTGTAGGCGGACTGAGACTCGGAGGGCGACATCCCCCCAGAGAATCAGGTCTGGGGTTTTTTTATGGAAATTATCAGCGCTCCCCAGGATATGCAGGCCCGGGCCCGGCAGTGGCGCGGGCAAGGCCTGAATATCGCCCTGGTGCCCACCATGGGGTTTTTCCACCGGGGGCACTTGAGCCTGATGGAGTATGGCAAAACCCAGGCCGACCGCCTGGTGGTGAGCCTCTTCGTCAATCCCGCCCAGTTCGGGCCGGCCGAAGATCTGGCGCGCTATCCCCGGGATCTGGAGCGGGATGCGGCTTTGGCCCGGGAGGTGGGCGTGGACGTCCTCTATACCCCTGAGGCCGCGGCCATGTATCCCCCGGGGTACCAGACCTATGTATCGGTCGAGGCCCTCTCCCAGGGCCTCTGCGGCGCCTCCCGGCCGGGGCACTTTACCGGGGTGGCCACCGTGGTGCTCAAATTGTTCCACCAGGTGCAGCCCCACACGGCCGTGTTCGGAGAAAAAGACTATCAGCAGTTGCAGGTCATCAAACGGATGGCCGCGGACCTGGACGTGCCGGTGACGGTCGTAGGCCGGCCCATCGTCCGGGAGCCGGACGGACTGGCCATGAGTTCCCGGAACGCTTACTTGAACCCGGCAGAGCGGGCCGCGGCCCTGTGCCTGTATCGGGCCCTACTGGCGGCCCGGGACCTGGTAATCTCAGGGGAGAAGGACCGGGAGCAGATTTTGGCCGCCGGGAGCGAGATTATCACTTCAACGCCCTATACCCGCATCGACTATGCCGCGCTGGTGGACCCCGAGACCCTTGAGGACGTGGAGGCCATCGAGGGCGAAGCCCGTTTGCTGCTGGCGGTGTGGATCAATAAAACCCGCCTTATCGACAATACCATGTTATCGGAGTCCCGTTTATGTTGCGTGTAATGATGAAATCCAAAATTCACCGGGCTACCGTGACCCAGGCCGATTTGAACTATGAGGGGTCCCTCACCATATCGGCGGAATTGATGCGGGCCGCGGACATCCTGCCCTATGAAATGGTCCATGTGTACAACGTTTCCAACGGCGACCGGTTTGAAACCTATGCCATTGAAGGCGAAGAGAATTCCGGGGTAATCTGTTTGAACGGCGCCGCGGCGCGCAAGGGCGCGCCGGGGGATGTGATCATCATCACCACTTACGCCACTTACGAAGCCGCCGAACTGGAGCACCATAAACCCAAGGTGGTCCTGGTGGACCGACGCAACTGCCTCAAAAATACCTCCTCGGCGGAAAAACCTCTCGCTTTTTTCTCCAAATCAATTTAAGCTAACTCGGATAGGCGCGGGCGCAGGCCCGCGCCGCGATTATTTTTTTTGCAAAGGAGTCCGACCAGGATGGCCAAATCCGATTTTCTTTTTACCTCGGAGTCAGTGACCGAGGGGCATCCCGATAAGGTGGCGGACCAGATCTCCGACGCTATTTTAGATGCCATCATTGCCCAAGACAAGTTTGCGCGGGTGGCGTGCGAAACTATGGTGACCACCGGCCTGGCCATGATTGCCGGAGAGATCACCACCACCGCGCGGCTGGATTTCCCCGTCATCGTCCGTGAGACTATCAAAGAGATCGGATATAACGATTCATCCATGGGCTTCGACTGGGAAACCTGCGCGGTGCTTACCTCTTTGGACCGGCAGTCTCCCGACATCGCCCAGGGGGTGGAAGGCCGGGGGCTCTCCCCCGAGCAGGGCGCCGGTGACCAGGGGTTGATGTTCGGCTACGCCTCCACTTCGACGGAAAACCTGATGCCTATGCCCATCTGGTACGCGCATCGGCTGGCGGAGCGGTTGGCCAAAGTGAGAAAGGATGGCGTTTTGCCGTTCCTGCGGCCCGACGGCAAGACCCAGGTGACGGTGCGCTATGAAAATAACACCCCCAAGAGCGTGCATACCGTGGTGATTGCGGCCCAGCATAATCCCGACGTCAAATATGAGGATTTGCGCGAGGCGATTATCGAGGAAGTGATCAAGAAGACCATCCCTGCCAACCTGCTGGTGGACACCAAATTTCTGGTCAACACTACCGGCCGCTTTGTGGTGGGTGGCCCCTTGGGCGACTGCGGCATCACCGGCCGCAAAATTATCGTGGATACCTATGGCGGCCGGGGTTATCACGGCGGCGGCGCCTTTTCGGGCAAAGATCCCACCAAGGTGGACCGGACCACGTCCTACATGCTGCGCCACGTGGCCAAGAACGTGGTGGCCGCGGGACTGGCCAAGCGCTGTGAGGTCCAGGTGGCCTACTCCATCGGCCTGCCCGATCCGCTTTCCGTCATGGTCTATACCTACGACACCGCGGTCATTCCCGAGGACAAGCTCCTGGATATCATCAAGTCCACCTTCAGCTTCAAGCCCGCGTCCATGATCCAGTATCTGGAGCTCCAGCGGCCCATCTTCAAGAAGACTGCGGCTTACGGCCATTTCGGGCGCACCGATCCAGACTTCACCTGGGAATATGTCAACAAAGTGGACGTGCTTCGGGAGAAGGCCGGGCTTAAAGGCCCCTCCCCCATCTGTATCTGCCAGCCGCAAAAAGCCGCGCAGGCGAAATGAGGACATGCATGAATTACGATGTTAAAGATATAAATTTGGCCGATAAGGGCCGGTTGCGGGTGGAATGGGCCCGGCGGGATATGCCGGTGCTGAACGCCATCCGGGAACGCTTCGAGCGGGAAAAGCCCCTGGCCGGGCTCAGGATTGCCGCCTGCCTGCACGTCACCACCGAGACCGGCGTCCTGGCCGCCACCCTGAAGGCCGGCGGCGCGATTGTGCACGTCTGTGCCTCGAACCCCCTGAGCACCCAGGACGACGTGGCCGCGTATCTGGCCAAGTATGAAGAGATTCCCACCTTTGCCATCAAGGGCGAAGACGGCGATACCTATTATAAGCACATCAACCAGGCCCTCGAAGTGAAGCCGCAGATGACCATGGACGACGGGGCCGATCTGGTCTTCACCATCCACACCAAGCGCCAGGAACTGCTCCCCGAGGTCTTCGCCGGCACCGAGGAGACCACCACCGGCGTGATCCGCCTCAAGGCCATGGCCGCCGACGGGGTGCTGCGCTATCCGGTCATCGCGGTGAACGACGCCATGACCAAGTACCTCTTCGATAACCGCTACGGCACCGGCCAGAGCACTTTGGACGGCATCCTGCGGGCCACCAACCGGCTGATGGCCGGGGGCATCTTCGTGGTGGCCGGCTACGGCTGGTGCGGCCGGGGCCTGGCCATGCGGGCCCGGGGCCTGGGCGCCCGGGTCATCGTCACCGAAGTCAACCCCCTCAAGGCCCTGGAGGCCCTGATGGACGGCTATGAAGTGCTGCCCATGGAGCAGGCCGCCCGGATCGGCGACGTCTTCTGCACCCTCACCGGTGACATCAACGTCATCCGGGAAGAGCACTTCAAGCTCATGAAAGACGGGGCTATTCTCTCCAACTCCGGCCATTTCAACGTCGAGATCGACATCGCGGCCCTGGAAGGCCTCAGCACCGCCCGGCGCCAGATTCGGGACGCAGTGGAAGAATTTACCCTGAAAAACGGCAACTGCCTTTATCTCCTGGCGGAAGGCCGCCTGGTCAACCTGGCCGCGGCTGAGGGCCATCCTTCGGCGGTCATGGATATGAGCTTTGCCAACCAGGCCCTGTCCGCGGAATTCATTTCGCAGAACCACCAGAAGTTCGCCAAGCAGGTCTACCCGGTGCCGGAGGATATCGACAGAGAGATCGCCCGGCTGAAACTGGCGGCCATGCAGGTGGATATCGACACCCTGACCCCCGAGCAAGAAAAATATCTGGCATCCTACGATTTGGGGACCTAAGTGAGAAAGTGGCCCGTAGTCAGTGATCAGTGGCCGGAAATCAGCTCCTGGCCTCTGATCACAGCCCCTTGGCTGCCGGCCGATGAAGAACATCCCCAAGGATAAATCCAGATGACAGAGATCAAATTCGGGACCTCGGGTTGGCGGGGCATTCTGGCGGAGGATTTCACCTTCGCCAACGCCCGCCTGGTGTGCCAGGGCATCTCCGACTATCTGAAACAACAAGGCCTCGCCCAACGGGGCGTGGTCATCGGCTACGATACCCGCTTTATGTCCGAGGCCTTCGCAGCCGCCGCGGCCCAGGTGATGGCCGGCAATGGCATCACCAGCCACTTTACCACCCGGGATTGCCCCACGCCGGTAGTGAGTTGGGCCGTCCGGGATGGCAAACACGGCGGGGCCATCAATATCACCGCCAGCCACAATCCCCCGGAGTACAACGGCATCAAGTTTTCGCCCGCCACCGGCGGGCCCGCGCCCGCGCCGGTGACCAACGCCATCGAGTCCCTTATCGGCAAGATGACCGCCGCGGCCGTCAGGACCATGCCCTTGGCCCAGGCCCGGGAACAAGGCCTGGTGGTGGACCTCGAACCCCGGGAATCCTATTTTCAGCACCTCAGGGAACTGGTGGACCTCGAGGTCTTGAAGAAAGCTGGCCTCAAAGTGGTGGTGGACGTCCTGTACGGCACCGGCCACGATTACCTGGACGCCTTCCTGAAAGAAGCGGGGGCGCAGGTGGAGGTCCTCCACGGCTATCGGGACCCCTACTTCGGGGGGCACCGGCCGGAGCCGTCCGAGGAATTCCTCCCGGAACTCTCGGCCCGCGTCCAGGCGAGCGGGGCCCACCTGGGGCTGGCGGTGGACGCCGACGCCGACCGTTTCGGGGTCATGGACGCGGCGGGCGTTTACCATGATGCCAATACGGTCCTGGGCCTGCTCTTCGACTATCTCATCGAGACCCGGGGCTGGGACGGCGGCGTGGCCCGCAACGTGGCCACCACCCACCTGCTCGACCGGATCGCCGCCCGGTATAACCGGCCGGTGTACGTCACCAAGGTGGGCTTCAAGTACCTGGGGGAATATATCAACAACGACCAGGTGGTCATGATAGGAGAGGAAAGCGAAGGCTTCTCCATGAAGCACCATCTGCCGGAAAAAGACGGTATCCTGGCCGGGCTCATGGTGGCCGAAATGGTGGCCCGGAAGCGCAAGGGCCTCCCCGAACTGATCCAGGACCTGTTTGCCAAGGTGGGCCCGGTTTACAACCGCCGCCTCAATTTTGCGCTGACGCCGGAAGTCAAGGCGCGGCTGCTGGTGCGGCTTCAGACCACGCCGGCCAGGTTCGCAGACCTGGCGGTGAAGGAGCATATCACCCTGGACGGCCACAAGTACGTCCTGGAAGACGGCAGTTGGGTCTGTTTCCGGCCCTCTGGCACCGAGCCGGTGGTGCGCTTCTATTTCGAGGCCTCGTCCCTCACGGCCTTAGAGCGGCTGAAAGGTGCTGGAGAAGCCTTGATCCAGGAAGCCTGACATGCCCGGCATGAATTTTCCTTATCTCCTGGAAGCGGCCTTGATGGCCGTGGTCCTGTTGTTTTCGGTCATCGTCCACGAAGTGGCCCACGGCTACGTGGCCCTTTTGAACGGCGATCCCACCGCCCGGATGCTGGGCCGGATCACGCTCAACCCGGTCCCCCACATCGACCCCATCGGCACCATCCTGCTGCCGCTGCTGCTCCTGATGACCCACGCCGGCATTCTCTTCGGCTGGGCCAAACCGGTGCCGGTCAACCCCCTCAACTATCGCAACTACCGCTGGGGGGAGTTCGCGGTGAGCGCCGCCGGGCCCGTCAGCAACCTGGCCCTGGCCGCGCTGTTCTCGGTCGTGCTGCGCCTGGGGATCAACAACCCCGGCCTCATGCAGATGGCTTACTTCGGCGTCAGTATCAATATCTTCCTGGCCCTGTTCAACCTCATTCCCATCCCGCCCCTGGACGGCTCCCACATCCTGGTGCTTTTTCTGCCCCGGGAGCTGGCCCGGCTCTATGCCTACCTCCAGCCCGTCGGGTTCGTCCTCATCCTCATCCTCTTTTATACCGGCATTATGGGGGCCATTATCATGCCGCTGTACCGCGCTATCGCCATGATTATGCTGGGATAATTCCGGCCAAAAGCGGCTTGTCCCTCTTGGCCGGTGGCGGGGAATCTAACCATCTAGCCAGAGATCAGAAATCATCCTCCTCCTTCAGGAGGTTCCGCATCATCAGCACCACGTCGTATGTTGCCCCCTGCAAGTCCCTAAAGTAGTCTTCTAAGGTGGCTCTGACCTTAAAGCCCCTGGACTGAAAGGCCTTGATGACGTTCTTCAATTCGGTAATCACCTCCACTTTTAGCCAGTGGAAGTTTGCTTTGGCAGTGAGGTCAATCAATTGATCCAAAATCAATGAGCCTAACCCCAAACCTTGAAAAGGCCTGGCCACGAGAATTTGATGGATCTCGCCGACATTGAGGGCGGCATGTTGCCCCCTATAGAGATTGAGGCTGGCAACAATCTTTTTAGCTGCGAGATCTTCCGCCACCAGCGCCATGATTCTTTGCGCATTTTCGGCTTTCAGCCAATAATCTACCACCCTTGGATTTTTTACATCCTCCTTACAAAACTGAAGATCTTCCTTGGGAGCGGCCTGGAAGAATTGGATCAGAGCGGCCCGATCTCGTCCATTGAGAAACCGGATTACCACCTTTCGACCGTTGGGCAACGTTGCGAACTGGTGATAAGCGACATAATTTTGCATGACCCACCTCCTTTTGGGCAGCAAACCTTACCGCCTCCTCTCATTTACCAAAAGGATCTGTAAAAGGAGTTAGAGTAGGACCAATGGAGGAATAAACAAAAGCGGGTAAACCTTTCGGGCGAGAATGAGATACCGGGGTTAAAAGAGAGGCAGAAAAACGAGAAAGGCTACCTGCAAAGTCCACCTTTTTCTTCTGCCATTACCTAACCTCCCTCATCTCAGGAAATTAAGCAGAAAGCATATTATAAAGTAGGCTATAAATTAATCATGGAAAGGCTCCTGTCAATGGACCGGGACGATCAATCATGCAGCCTTGCCATGAAGCTATAATCAATATAAACCAAAGATATTCAGATCTTAGTGGATGCCGGCCTCATCAAACCGGAGCCTGACGATAATAATCCAGCCTGGGAATTTTCACGCGAGGATGTTAGCAAGCGAGATAACATATTATCATATGTTCAATACTTGCATCTTACTAAAAAGAGACGTAAAATAATAATTTTTAGAGAGATGAATCCGGCCGCGGGTTTTTGGCCGCGCGGCTGGCTCTTTTATCGAATACGTGAAGAGGAGTTCCACAATGGATAAATGTCCCCATGGAGCCGACCCCAAGTCCTGCGGCGAAGACCCCAAGGCTTGCGAGGGCTGCACTCCGGCTCATCATGCTGCAGAGAAAGACGAACAAGAAAAGGAATTGACCCGGGCCCTGAAGCAGATTCGCCACAAACTGGTGGTGATGAGCGGCAAGGGCGGAGTGGGCAAGAGCAGTGTGGCCGTCAGCCTGGCCCTGGCCCTGGCCCGCCGGGGCAAGAAAGTCGGGTTGATGGACGTGGATCTGCACGGCCCCAATGTCTTGCGGATGCTGGGCCTGAAGCAGCCGGTGGACCTGCTGCACGCGCAGTTCGCCCTGCCGCCGGAGCTGTTTGACAACCTCAAGGTGATCTCGGTCGAAGCCATCATGCGGGACCGCGAGGTCGCGGTGATCTGGCGGGGTCCCTTGAAACACCAGCTCATCCGGCAGTTCCTTAGCGAAGTGCAGTGGGGGGACCTGGATTACCTGGTGGTGGATTCACCCCCGGGGACCGGGGATGAGCCCATGAGCGTGGCCCAGACCATACCTGGCGCCCTGGCCGTCATCGTCACCACTCCCCAGGAAATCTCCCTGGCGGACGTGCGCAAATCCCTGGATTTCTGCGAAAAGATCAATATGAAGGTGGTGGGCATCGTCGAGAACATGAGCGGCTACGCCTGCCCCCACTGCGGCAAAGACCTGCCCCTGTTCAAGCGCGGCGGCGGCGAAAGGACCGCCCGGGATGCCAAGGTACCCTTCCTCGGAGCCTTGCCTTTTGACCCCTCAGTAGTGGAGGCCTCGGACCAGGGGAAACTCCTGGAGGTGAAGGAAGACGACAGCCGTTTCTTCCAGGCCTTAAAGCCCATCGTGGATTACATCCTGGAGACCTTGCCTTTGACCCCGCTGGCCACCCGGGAGCCGGGAGTCCTGAAGTTCGCTCTGCCCGTGGACAACGGCAAGCTGTCGGATAAGTTCGGCCACGCCTCTCACTTTGCCATTTTTCAGGTCAAAGACGGCGCCATCGGCCCCAAGGAAATCGTTCCCACCCCGCCCCACGAGCCCGGCGGCATCCCCGAATGGCTGGATGAGATGGGCATCACCCATGTCATCGCCGGCACCCTGGGAGAAAAGGCCCAGGGGCTCCTGACCCACAAGGGCATCGAAGTGATCGCCGGCGCTCCCCTGGAGGCCCCGGAAACCCTGGTGGAACAATACCTTAAGAAAACCCTGACTACCAGCCCCCAGCCTCACTCCGGCGGCTGCCAGTGCGGCACAGCTTAAGAGAATGGTGAGGGGAAGGCCGGAGGCTCAACGATCTCGGCCCTCCCCTCACCCTCCCCTCGCTGCCCCCTGGTGATGGAAAGACGGACCCCTCAGGCCAGGGAAATGACCTTGTCCGCCATCTGCATGGAGGTGACGATATCCACCATGCTGGTCAGTTCCCCCACCTGCTTCTGTTCCAGGAGATTGAAAGTCTTCAGGCAGGGACCGCAGACCAGGATGCCGAGCCCTTTACCGGCCAGCTCTTGAAGCTGGGACAACACTTCCGAACCCGCCACGGCCAGCTTGACCCCCGAATTTAAGAGCACCAGCCGCCACAGGTCGTCCCCCATTTCCTTTAAGGTCCTGATAAAGTTGACGACGATCTTGCGTCCGAGTTCGTCATCGCCCTTGCCCAGAGAATCTGCGGCCACCAGCACCAGGATTTTCTTCCCGTCCCCGCCCGGCTCCGCCTGAACCGGGTCCACCCCGGCACAACACGCCGATCCCGCCAATTCGCCTTGCCTCGATAGAGCCATGTTCGGCCTCCTTATCCGTGTCATTTATCTCTAAGACGATTGAGGCGGACAAAAAGTTGCACTGCGGCGAAAATAGGGTTAAGGGGATCTGAAAAAAATCCAAGAGAGGTGAAGGGAGCGGCGAGGCCGGCGGATCGTTGACCGATTCCTGCCTCAATGAGGTTCTTCCTCAAACTCCAGGGTCAACAGGATGGCGTCTTCGTGGGTATCATCGTAGTAGCCGGGGCGGCGGCCCACTTCCTTGAACCCGAAGGAGTCGTAGAGCGCCCGGGCAGGGCCGTTGGAGGGGCGCACTTCCAGCCAGGCCACCAGGGCGCCCAGTTCCCGGGCCTGGGCCAGGCCGGCGGACAACAGTTGCCGGGCAATGCCGCGGCGGCGGTACTCGGGGTGGATCGCCAGGTTGAGGATATGCATTTCCTCGGCCACGACCCAGAAAATCAGGTAACCCCAGGTCTGCCAGGGGAGGGGAGGAGCGGGACCGGCCACCAGGATGTGGCTGTTCCCGTGGCCCAGTTCGGCCAGGAACGACCAACGCGACCAGGGGGTGGGAAAGGAGACCTGTTCAATGGCCCAGATGGCCGTGATATCCGCCAGGCCGGCCCGGCGGACGGATAACTCCTGGGTCATTTCTTGTTCTTGTGGAGGACCTCGCTGGCCACGGTGATGCCTTTTTGACCGGATTGTTTCAGGGCCAGGGCTACCTCCTGGAGGTTGGTTTGATCCCGGAGATGGGCGAGTTTCATGAGCATGGGCACGTTGACGCCGGTGACGACTTCCACTTTACCTTCCTGGAGGAAGGACAGGGTGAGATTGGAAGGGGTGCCTCCCAGCATATCGGTGAGGATAATCACGCCGTTGCCGTTATTCACCTGGGACAGACCGCGCTGGATTTGCTGGCGGGATGTTTCGGGAGGCGCGCTGGGATCCAAGGACACCGCCACGGTGCCCTCTTGCCGCCCCAGGATCAGGTCCCAGACGCTCATCAGGGCCTCGGCCAGTTCCTTGTGGGTGACGATTAAAATGCCGATCATGTTGCCTCTCCTGCGGACCGCGGCATATCGCGGTGGCTAAGGGTGAAGGGGTAATTCTCCTGGCTGAGATGTTGCCCCAGGACATTGGTGATGACCACGGAACGGTGTTGTCCCCCGGTGCAGCCGATGGCCAGGGTGAGGTGAGTCTTGCCTTCTTCCTGGAAGCGGGGCAGCAGAAAGTCCAAGAGGGTGAACAGGTGGTCGAGAAAAGCCCGGGTTTCGGGTTTATCCAGGACATAGCCCTGGACCCCGGGATTTTCGCCGGTCAGGGGCCTCAGGTCATCCACAAAGAAAGGGTTGGGTAGAAAGCGCACGTCCAACACCATGTCGGCTTCAGGGGGAATGCCGTTCTTATAGGCAAAGGAGATGAGATGGAGCCACATGCGCTGGCGGGGCTGCAGGTCGGCATAGTCGCTCCTGATCAACTCCCTTAGTTGATGAGGGTTATAATGGGAGCTGTCGATGATGCGGTGCGCCAGGCTGCGCAAGCCGCTCAGGGAGTTGCGCTCCTGGCGGAGGGCCTGGACGATGGTGTCCCGGTCCGCCAGGGGGTGCTGGCGCCGGGTCTGGCTAAAACGCCGGATTAACGTGGCTTCGTCGGCCTCCAGAAAGATGATGTGCAGATGGAAACCCTGCTCTTCCACCGTGCTGAAGACCTGGGCGTAATTCTGGAGAAAGCCTTCGGTGCGCACATCCATGACCAAGGCGATCTTGCGGCCGCCCTGGAGGGCTTGAGCCTGCATCTGCAGGAACGCCGGCAACAGGCCCAGGGGCAGGTTGTCGACGCAGAAGTAGCCGCTATCTTCCAGCGACCTGAGCACCGTGCTCTTTCCCGAACCGGACACCCCGGTGATGATCAAAATGGCAAAGGGCGAGGCTGGAGATTGAGACGGTTGCGTCTGCAAATCTGGGGCGTGCGCCATGGTGACGTATCTAAATTAATCTTAGTAAGACCCGGGCGGGTGAGAGCCCGGCCGGGGAAGGATACGCGGACGCGCCATCAAAATTCCGCGTCTCGTTCGGTGATTAAGCGGTAAATATCCTCGACCCCCTCGGCCTTCATGAGGTTATCCCGAAAAGACTGGCTCATGAGCATCCGGGAAATTTTGGCCAGGGCCTTGAGGTGGAGGCCGGCGGAATTGACCGGGGCCAGCAGCATGAAAAAGATATGAGAAGGCTTGCCATCCATGGAGTCGAAGTCGACCCCTTTCAAACTCCGGCCGAAACACAACATCAGCCGGGAGAGCTGGGGCAGTTTGCCGTGCGGTATGGCGATATTATCGCCGATACCGGTGCTTCCCAGCCGCTCCCGGTCCAGCAGCACATCCATCACGCTTTGCAGAGAGAGGTTGTCCGGGCCCGGCACCAAAGTTTTGGCCAGCTCCTCCAGCACTCCCTTTTTGTTGGTGGCCACCAAACTGGGCAAAATGCAATTGGCGGCCAGAAGGTCAATGATTTTCATGCAGTTACCCCAAACCCTCTATCCCAGGTCGGGTTCGACCAGAATATAGCCGCCATCCTGGCGTCGATATAAGACATTCAAGGTCCCGCTGGGCACACTGGTGAACACCAACAGGTCATCGCCGCTGCTTTGCATCAGCTCCACCGCGTCAGTCAGCCGCAGGGCCGGCACCTCGACCCGTTTACGGCGCACGGCCGGTAGCGGCGGGGTCTCATCAGCCTCGGCGGGCTCCACGGGAGCCGGACGGCTCCGGTCGCCCTTGGCGGTCCGGAGTTTATCGCGAAACTTTTTCAACTGCATATCGATCTTGTCCATGACCAGATCGATGGCCGCGTACATGTCGGTATTCTCTTCCTTACCCTTAATGATCCGACCATTATTGTCAATAGTCACATCCGCCAGATGTCGAAATTTTTCCAATCCCAACACCACATGGGCCTCCACCGGGCCGTCCAGATAGCGCTGGAACTTGCTGAGACGGTCGGTGACGTAATTCTTCAAGGCCTCCGAAGGTTCAATCTGTCTAAAAGTCACGGAAATTTGCATTATAGCCTCCCAAAGGGTTGTACTCGCAGAAAAGCCGGGAATTAAGGGGCGTGATTTTCAGGCAGGCTCTTACGTCGATACCCGGGTTTCTTGCGTTTGCTGGAGGATAACACCCCCAGCATGCCTCGATACTTGGCCACAGTGCGCCGGGCGATGATTACGTCCTGGCGGCGCAGAATATCGGCAATTTCCTGATCGCTCAAAGGGTTCTCGGGGTTTTCGCCCTGCACGATCTGGCGGATCTTGTCTTTGACGCTTTCCGAGGCGATTTGATCCCCCAGCGACATGTTGATGGCGCTATTGAAGAAGAACTTGAGGTCGAAGACTCCCTGGGGGGTGTAAACATATTTGTTGGTGGTCACCCGGCTGATGGTGGATTCGTGCATCTGCACGTCTTCGGCCACCTGGCGGAGGGTCAGGGGCTTCAGGTGGGACAGGCCGTGGTCCAGAAACTCCCGCTGGAACCGCACGATGCTCTCGGTCACCTTGTACAGGGTCTTTTGCCGCTGATGGATGCTCCGGATAAACCACAGGGCGTTGTCCAGGTGTTTTTGAATATAACTCTTGACTGTGTCCGGGAGCTTTTCGGGGCTGCGCATGGCCTCCAGATAAAAGTTGTTGACCCGCAGCTTGGGCAGGCCGTCTTCGTTCAACCGGATCACGTATTCGTTGCCGATTTTTTCCACGTGGACGTCGGGGTTGATGTAGTCGGCGTCTTCGTTGTCGAAGCCCCGGCCGGGTTTGGGTTCGAGCGTGGCGATGAGGTCGCCGGCCTCGACGACCTTATCAATGGAAACCTTCAAATCCCGGGCGATGGCCTGGTAATTCTTGTTGGCCAGATTGGTCAGGTGCCGGTCGATGATATCCATCACCAAGGGGTCATGGATTCCCAAAATCTTGAGCTGCAACTGCAGACATTCTTTGAGGCTGCGGGCGCCCACCCCGGGAGGGTCGAGCCCCTGGACAACCTCCAGAATCTGCTCCACCCTGGCCGGCTCGACGCCCATTTCGGCGGCGATCTCTTCCACGGTTGACCGCAGATACCCGTCCCGGTCCAGGTTGCCGATGATCATCACGCCGATATTGTCGCCGACCTCATCGAGTTCGGCCATGTGGAGTTGCCAGACGAGGTGGGATTTCAGGGTGGTCTTTTGGGCATTCAGGGACTCAAAGGGGAGGGCTTCCCGTTCTTCGTATTCGCCCATGGGAGCCGGCATGAGGCGGTCCTTCAGGAAGCTGTCCCAGTCCCATTCCTCCATGGCGGACTTGCCGTCCGTCTCGGGAGTGGCCGCTTCCGGCGCCGCTTCGCTGCCTTCGGCAAAGTTTCCCAGCCCTAGTTCTTGATCTTCCGGCTCCTTTTCTTCAAACTGATCGTCTTCCAGGACCGGATTGGTTTCCAGGGCCTGGGTGATTTCGCCCACGAGCTCCATGCGGGAAAGTTGCAGCAGCTTGATGGCTTGCTGCAATTTCTGCGTCATGATCAGCGACTGCGTGAGCTTGAGACTTTGTCTGATTTCTAAGGCCATCGGTTCGTCTTATCCGAAAGATCCCACCTTCTGCTCATCCCGCTTGAGCGCGGGTCCGAAAACATTATAACTTAAAGCTCTCGCCCAAGTAAATTCTTTTGGCCAACTCGCTGTGGACCAGCTTATCCGGTGGACCCTCCTCGAGGATGACGCCCTCGTTGAGGATATAAGCCCGGTCACAGACTCCCAGGGCTTCCCGGACATTGTGGTCCGAGATGAGCACGCCCAGACCCCGGTTTTTCAAGTCCCGGATAATATTTTGAATATCGGTCACCGCCAGGGGATCGATGCCGGCAAAGGGCTCATCCAGGATGATAAAGTGGGGGGCGGTGACCAGGGCCCGGCTGATTTCCACCCGGCGGCGTTCGCCGCCGGACAGGGCGGAGGCTTGCTGGTGGGCCAGATGGGAAATCCGCAGGTCGGCGAGCAGCTTTTCCAGGCGCTCCTGCCGCACCTGGGGGTTCGGCTCCAGGGTTTCCAGAATCGCCATTATGTTCTCGGCCACCGTGAGCTTCCGAAAGACGGAAGGCTCCTGGGGCAGGTATTGCAGGCCCAGGCGCGCCCGCCGATAAATGGGCAGCTGGGAGATGTCCTCGCCATCCAGGAAAATCTTGCCGCCGTCTGGTCTCATCAACCCCAAGACGATAAAAAAAGTACTGGTCTTTCCCGCGCCGTTGGGACCCAGGAGTCCCACCACTTCGCCGCTCTTGACCTCCATGGAGACGCCGTCCACCACTCTGCGGCCGTCATAGCCCTTGATCAGGGAGTCTATGATAAGATGGTGCATAGGCTAAGGCTGGCGGCCCTTGGGGGCTTTGGGTGCGAGAGGCAGGCCGGGCTTGCCCTCGGACCCCTTGCTGTAGAGGAGGGCTTCCACCTTGCGCTGGGGCGAACTCTCCACCAGCGCCTTGTTGGTCGCCAGGTTGAAGATGATCCGCTCCCCTTTCAAGGTGTTTTCGGCCTGCCAAATCTGGGGATTGCCCCTGAGCACCACCTCATCTCTGTCCTTGTAATAGATGGCTTCCTCGCCGGTTGCCACCCGGTCCGCCTGCACGAACCGCACGTTGCCCCGGGCCACGATGCGGTCGATCTTCTGGTTCCCCAAATCTCCCAGGGGAGATTGCTCCTCCGGCTTGGGGGGCGGCGGGGCGGCGCCTTTGGCAGGCGCGGGCGCGGTTTTAAAATAGACCCGTAGTTGGTCCGAATAGAGGGTAGCGTCGCCGTACACCGCCTTCACGTTGCCGGTGAAGATAATGACCCCCTCTTTCTGGTCGGCTTCCAGACGGGCGGCGGTGATGCGTAAGGGGACTTCCTCCCCCGGAGCCTTCTTTTTGGGGGCGGCGCCGTAGGCCTGGGGCAGCGAGATCAGGAACAGGACCAGGAGTCCGGCGAGGATGAAGAACCGAGCGCGCCTCATGGTTTGATCCCCCCGGCCCGGAGTTTGACTTCCGTCAGCTTATGCTCGGCCAAGACCAGTTTCTTTTGGACCAGTTCCACCCGCAGCCCTTTGCCTTCCACGCGGAGGCGCGGTTCGGTGAGCACCACGTCCTCGGGAGCCAGCAGGACCCGCTCAGCCGGCACATACGAGGCCAGGTTGGTTTCAATGAGCAGGTCGCCGCGCTTCATCTCCACATGTCCTTTGAGGGTCAAGGCCCGGGTTTTGGTGTTGAACAGCCCCTCGTCGGCCTTGACCATGATATGTTCTCCGGGTTCGAAAAATTCCACCCGCACCCCGCTGATGCCGACCGTCGAAATATCCTTATGAAAATCCGCCTTTTTAGCCTCGAGGACCCAGCGTCTATCCCCATCCTGAATCTCGGTGAGGGAGAGGCCCTCCATCTTGGGCGTTTGAGCCGGCTGCGCCGGCTTGGGCGGCGGCGGGGACGGCCGGCGGCCCCAGACCCCCCAGGCGCCTGCGCCCAACAGGACCGCTATCCCCAGCGCCCAGAGCCAGCGACGCCAGCCGGCTGGCTTCCTTACTACCATATTATCCTTACTCAAGGTATCGATATTTCCTTGAATTATATTAAGGGCGGGGAAGAGTGTAAAGGCTAATGTGGCCGCGCCGGCTCTCTTCCCGCCCCGGCGGGCTATCCGGGTGCCTGGCCGCGCCCCCCCGGCTTCCAGTCAGCCGGCGCGGTGGGACTGGCCGGCGGCGGTAAGAAATAAAAAGCTCTTCAGGTTGATATCGGGGGTGGGGGAACTTGACAGGGGTCTCGGGGAGCCTTACCCAAGTTAGGGAGAACTGCATTTCCCGGCCGCGCGGGCCTCAAGAGATATTCATGTCCAAATATCGGATTATGCTGGCGGATGACCATGTACTGATGCGCGAAGGCCTCAAGCGGCTCATTCAGGAAGACCGCAGCTTGAAAGTGATGGGTCAAGCCAGTGACGGCGTAGAACTTCTGGAACTCCTGGAAGAATCGACCCCGGATATGGTGATCCTGGATATTTCCATGCCCCGGCTGCCGGGCTCCGAGGCCATCAGGCTCATCAAAGGGCTCTATCCCCAGGTCAAGGTCTTGGTCCTGACCATGCATAAATCCAAGGAGTATCTCTATCGGGCCATGGATAACGGCGCCGACGGCTACGTCGTTAAAGAAGACGCCCACGACGTGCTCCATGCCGCCATCGCCGCCATCCGCCAGGGAGAAAAGTTCATCTCGCCGCTGATTTTCGGTTGACCCGGCCCGGCCTGTCCCCGCAGGATCGACTCCAAAGCCTGGGGCCTCATGAGCCCTGCGGTCTAGGGGCGCATCCAGGCTGCGCCTGCCTTCGAGGGCGGGCAGGCTCGCCTACAAATTTTCCCTGCATGAGTGTCCTGGGAAAAAGCCTCTTTTTTCTTCCTCCTCCCCCATCACAGGGGAGGGAATAGAAAGACTTAAGGACGTGCTTTTTGAGAAGTTCGATTATTTTGCAGAGGATTCTTTACCTGCAATCTGTAAAAGCACAGGAGGAACGCAGATGCGGCTGGAAGACAAGGTGGCGTTGATCACCGGGGCCGGCACCGGCATCGGCGAGGCCATCGCCCACAAATTCGCCCGGGAGGGGGCGCGCCTGTGGCTCAACGGCCTGCCCGGCGACCCGGTGGAGGAAGTCGCGGCCGCGCTCCGCGCCGGCGGCGGCGAGGCCGAGGCGTTTCCGGGCGACGTGTCGGAAGAGGCCAGGGCCCGGGCCTGCGTGGAGGCGGCGCTCCGCCGTTTCGGGCGGCTCGACGTGCTGGTGAACAACGCCGGCATCTTCATTGCCCACGCCGAAACCGACGCCTACCGGCTGGAGGATTTCGACCGCACCCTGCGCCACAACGTCCGCACCGCCTTCCTGATGACCAAGTTCGCCCTGCCGCATCTGCGTCAGACCCGAGGCAACATCATCTTCACGGGCTCCGAAGCCGGGTGCAACGGTTCGCCGATGTTCACCCCCTACGGCGGCTCCAAGGGCTTCCTGCACGCCTTTATGAAGGGGGTGGCGCTGGAGCAGGCCCGGTACGGGGTGCGGGCCAACTGCGTCTGCCCCGGCCCCATCGATACGGCCTGGACCCGGGGGACCGAAGGGCCGATCCCGCTCACCGCCCAGGAACATATCGGCGCGGGGGTGCCCCTGGGCCGCCGGGGCACCCCGGAAGAGATGGCCAACATCTTCGCCTTCCTGGCCTCGGACGAGGCGAGCTACGTCACCGGGGCGCTGTGGTTGGCCGACGGAGGCGTCACCCCGGCCAAGGATAACAGCGGGGAATTGGTGCCGGAGGACCTGCGCCGCCCGCCCGCGGGAGCATTGCCCTTGCGCCACTCCCACGACGGCCTGCGCGGCAAGGAGGTCTATCGGGCCGGGAAGTAGGTGCCTTTTTCGGTTTCGGCAGTGCAGTTTGATAGAGCGGACTGTGGCCGCCAAAATTCGGCTATAATTCGTCGTGGATTGTCTCTTTATAAGTTAGCGATCTCTAATATAGTCTTTCGAACGTTTTCAGATAATTTCTTTCTGATTTGAGATCTTAACTCCCCAATGTGCTTTACTTTTTGATCAACCTGACCTTTCATTAAGTTTGTAATTGATGTTACTCTATCTGTATGATCTGTAGGCTTTCCTTCGTTAAGTTTCTTTGATGCAAGATATACAGCCTCGTAATCAAATATTATTTTATGGATTTCGCCAACCCATTCCATGATGTCTGGCAAGATTTCATCTCCGAGTATTACTGAATAAGTATTTGCCTGCTTAAGAAGCTGGATTATAAGCTGAGAAATATTTTTTAAATCTCGTGATCCCAGATCTTCAATCGTTTCTTCTTTTTTTAGTTCATCTCTATGAAAATATGCAGTTAATCTCCAGTTAACAAGAATAGATTCAATCTCTGCCATCAGACCTTGCAACTTCATAGCCCTTCGGCTTTGGTTCCATCTAAGCGCAACGTTATAGCTTTTGCTTCTTCACTAGCGGCCATTCTCCTAATCTCGTCTACAAAATTTACGTTTGCCGCGGCATTTTTGGCTATTTCTTCAGAGAATCTCGAGAAGTATCCCTTGAAGCTCCAAAAAAATCCCATAATAACCAGTAAGACCAATAAATTTAGAAATTGATAAACTGAATCCATGTTCTAACTCTCCACTTTCATCCAAGGACTGACCCCCTCCGCCCACTTGCCCTGGGCCTTGAGGAGCAGGTCGCAGACCTCCCGGACCGCGCCGCGTCCGCCGGGGAGCGGCGTCACCCAGTGGGCCGCGGCCCGGACTTCGGGGACCGCATCCGCCACCGCCACCCCCAGACCCACCCGATGGAACAGCGGCAGGTCCACCAGTTCGTCGCCCACCGCGGCCACCTCCCGGGGGGTAAGATTCAGGGCCGCCAGGAGTTCCTCCAGAATGGCCACCTTGTCCCGGACGCCTTCATAAAACCGGCTGACCCCCAACTCCCGGGCGCGCTGAAACGCGGCATCGGAGCGGCGGCCGCTCACCAGGGCCACCTCCAGCCCGCCCCGCTGGGCCATCTTGATGCCGTGGCCGTCCCGGACGTGGAAGACCTTCAGGGCCTCCCCCTTGGCGTCGAAATAGAGGCGGCCGTCGGTGAGCACGCCGTCGATGTCCAGGATAAGCAGGCGGATGAGGCGGGCGCGGGCCACGACTTCTTCGGGGTAGGGTATCAGGTCCAAATCGCCATCCTTCGAGATGTTGAGGAAAGAGTAATAGCCATGGGCGGGCACTGAGGCCCGCCCCACCGCCTGGTTTTAACCTGCTGCCTGCTCCCGGACCAGTTGATGCAGCGCCTTCAGGCGGCGCCACAGGGGCAATACTTCATCTAAAGGCAAGGAATTGGGGCCGTCGCAGAGGGCGTGGGCCGGGTCGGGATGGACCTCCATGAACAGGGCGTCCACCCCCGCGGCCACCCCGGCCCGGGCCAGGAGCGGAATATACTCCCGTTGGCCGCCGGAGCAGGTCCCCTGGCCGCCGGGGAGCTGGACGCTGTGGGTCACGTCCAGGACCACCGGGCACCCCAGCCCGCGCATAATGGGGAGGCTGCGGAAGTCCACCACGAGGTTGTTGTAGCCGAAGCTGGCACCCCGTTCGGTGAGGAGCAGGCGGCGGTTGCCGGTGGAGAAGACCTTGTCCACCGCCGGAGCCAGGTCCCAGGGGGCCAGGAACTGGCCTTTCTTGATATTGACCGCCCGGCCGGTCTGGGCCGCGGCCACCAACAGGTCGGTCTGGCGGCAGAGAAAAGCGGGAATCTGCAGGACGTCCAGAACCGCGGCGGCGGGCGCCACGTCCGCCACCTGATGGACGTCCGAAAGCACCGGCAGGCCGACCTCGGCCTTGACCCGGGCCAGAATTTCCAGACCCGCGCTAAGCCCCGGTCCCCGGTAAGACGACAGGGAGGTGCGGTTGGCCTTATCAAAGGAGGCCTTGAAGATCAGGTGCAGGTTGAGTTCAGTGGCATAGTCCTTCAAGGTCCGGGCGATGGCCAGGGTGGCCGCGGCGGACTCGATGACGCAGGGCCCGGCGATCATGACCAGGTCCCCTTTGCCCACCCAAAAGTCAGCGATGGCGACGGGATTTTCCATATCAAGATCCATGTATGGGACCTAAAACAAACGCTCAGGGGCCGGGTTCAAAAACGAATAGGCAAATTCAAGAATGGCGGGCACGGAGGCCCGCCCCACCGTCAAAGGGAAAAGACCTGGTGCGCCGGGCTCACCCTGCCTTTAGCTGCACAGGCGAGACGCCTGTGCCACCATTCTTTGCGAATCGGAATAAACAATGGGGCGGGCGCACCCTAAATCCCGCTCACCATCTTGAGGCAGCAGTTTTTGGCTGATAGCTGAAAGCTGAAAGCTGACCGCTCTCCCTCAAATCTCCTCGTCGGGTTTGACATGGCTTAGCTTATATTCCAGGCAGGCCCGGATATATTCCCGGAACAGAGGGTGGGGGGCCAGGGGCCGGGATTTGAATTCCGGATGGAACTGGCAGCCCAGGAACCAGGGATGGTCGCCAATCTCGATGATCTCCACCAGTTCGCCGTTGGGGGAGGTGCCGGTGATGGCCAGGCCGGCGTTCTGGAGCTGCTCGCGGTACTGGTTGTTGAACTCATAGCGGTGGCGATGCCGCTCCATGAGGTTGGTTTCCTGGTAAGCGGCGCTGGCCAGGGAGCCCTCGGTGACGACGCAGGGGTAGGCCCCCAGGCGCATGGTGCCGCCTTTGTCCGCGGCCCGGTCCCGGCGAATGATGGCGTCCTTGCGGTAATCGTACCACTCCCGCATCAGGTAGATGACAGGATGCGCCGCCTCGGTGTCGAACTCTTCGCTGGTGGCATTGGCAATCCCGGCCACATGGCGGGCAAACTCCACCACGGCCAGTTGCATGCCGAAGCAGATGCCGAAATAGGGAATCTTATGCTCCCGGGCATAGCGGATGGCCAGGATTTTGCCTTCCACGCCCCGGACCCCGAAGCCGCCGGGGACCAGGATGCCGTGGAGGTGGCCCAGGAGGCCTTCGGGGCCTTCCCGCTCGACCCGCTCGGAGTCGATATAGGTGAGGGCCACCTGGGCCTCGTTGGCCAGGCCGCCGTGCACCAGGGCCTCATGCAGGCTCTTATAGGATTCCCTGAGGTCCACGTATTTGCCGACTATGCCGATTTCCACCCGGTGTTTGGGGTTTTTGATACGTTCGACCAGGTTTTGCCAGACCTCCAGGCGGGGGGCCCGGGTCCAGATATTCAGGGCCTCGATGAGGCGGTCATCCAGGCCTTCTTCGTGGAACAGCAGGGGAATTTTATAGATATTGTCCACGTCCTGGGCGGTGATCACCGCGGCGGGCTCTACGTTGCAGAAGAGGGCGATCTTGGCCTTGATGTCCTGGCTGAGGAGCTTTTCGGTGCGGCACAGGAGGATATCGGGCTGGATGCCGATGGAGCGCAATTCCTTGACGCTGTGCTGGGTCGGTTTGGTCTTGACTTCCCCGGCGGTCTTGATGAACGGCACCAAGGTCAGGTGGATATAGCAGACGTTATCTTTGCCCAGGTCCCCTTTGAGTTGCCGGATGGCCTCCAGGAAGGGCAGGCTCTCGATGTCGCCCACGGTGCCGCCGATCTCGATGATGGCTACGTCCGCGGAGGGGGCCACCTTCATGATGGACTGCTTGATTTCGTCGGTGATGTGGGGAATGACCTGGACGGTGCCGCCGAGATAGTCGCCCCGGCGCTCTTTGGTGATGACGTTGTAGTAAATGCGGCCGGAGGTGAAGTTGTGCTCCTGGGCCAGGGTGACCGAGGTGTAGCGTTCGTAGTGCCCCAAATCCAGGTCGGTTTCGGCCCCGTCTTCGGTGACGTAGACCTCGCCGTGCTGGAAGGGATTCATGGTCCCGGGGTCCACGTTGATGTAAGGATCTAGCTTTTGAAAAGTAACCCGCAGCCCCCGGGCTTCCAACAAGGCGCCGATGGCCGCGGCCGCCACCCCCTTGCCCAACGAGGACAGCACCCCACCGGTGATAAAAATGATTTTGGTTTTCACACGTTCCTACATATACCCAGCCAAGCGGGTTGTCAAGATGCGCCCCGGCGAAACCGCCGGGCTTCATTTCGCCGGGCGGCCCGGCTCTTCCCCGGGGGAAATTTCGGTAAACCCACCCGGCCCGGCGCCCCGGCTGAAGGGAGAAGTTGACCGCCGAGAGATACGCCCTCAATCGCCTTTTCAGGGTGTTTCCGGGTCACTAGGTCCAAATCAGGAAAATCGAACCCCAATTTCAGGAACTCTACTGATACTGCCTCCAATTCCTCTGACCTATTCTCCAGATAGGATAACGGGCCAGGACCGATAATTTCTTTAGCGTCGGGCTCAGGTGCCTAAACTCCGTAGTATTTAGGGCAACACGCCGTGCAGTGAAGGAAGGGTGCATCATGAGACGGTCTCAACGTAGAATATATGGCCTGCTGCGGCATACCGAGGGGGCGAGCGCGGTGGAATTTGGCGTCATTCTGCCGGTCTTCCTCTTAATGGTCTGCGGGATCATGGACTTTGGCAATTTGTATTATCAAACCCATCTCGTGAATGAGGCGGCCCGGGAAGGGGCCCGGAGAATCTCCGTCAGCCAAACCCTGGCCACTTCAGCCGCCGATGCCACCACCTTTATCAAAGCCCATTATAATAATGCTTTCAGCGTAGTGGTGGACCCTACGACTCCGGTCGCGGGGAGTGACGTAACGGTGACCGTCTCTGACGCAGTACAGCTTATCACCCCGATAATCAGCAACTTGATAAACAACCCCTTCACCGTCAGGGGAGTTTCCGTCATGCGGGTAGAGAATTAACATGAAGTATTCGCACGCCAACCCCAAGGCAAAAAGCATGATGGGCAGACGATTCTGGGATAACCAAGAAGGCGCCTTCATAGTCTGGTTCGCCTTAATGCTGACCATGCTGATGGGATTTGTCGGACTGGCCCTGGATTACGGCAACATGACGGTCGTCAGAACGCGGATGCAAAACGCGGTGGACGCAGCAGTCTGCGGCGGGGGGCTGAAACTGCCGGATCAGAGCCAAGCGACAATTCAAGCCAATTATTTCATCACCAAGAATGGTTTTACTGCCGTGGATGGGCAGCCGACCTTCGATCCTAGTAATGCAAATATCATCAACTACACGATGAGCCAGAATGTTTCAACCTATTTCATGGGTCTTTTGGGGCATCCAACTGTCCCTATTACGGTAACAGCCACAGCCAAAATGCAGCCAGGGGGCGGCGCGGGCACCCTGGGGCCGGCTTTTAATTACACGCTGTTTTCCAATCTGCAAATGGGTTTGAACGGCTCTCAGACTATCACCGGCTCAGTGCATGGCAATCATGAGGTAGATTTCAATGGAAAGTCCACAATTAATGGAAACGTTGAAGGCGCTGCCCCAGGTACTAATACCAAGGTATATTTTAATGGTAAAAGTCACGTAACCGGCACTGCTTCCGCCGATGTCGCTGCAAACGTAGTTACCAACGGCCACCCTACAATAGATGGCGGAATACAAGGTGGTTCAACCGATATTTCCATGCCTGACTTTAGTAAGACTATAATCGATGCAACTAACCCTAGCAACAAATTCGATACCACTCAAAATTTTACTCCAGCACAGATAGAAGCTCTTACCGGCAGCATATATGTCAAGGGTGATGTTAATATAAATGGGAGTCTTGACTGGTCTGGCAGTATTTTGGCGACCGGCAATATTAATATTGACGGATCAACTCGACTCAGCGGTTCTAACCAGATTTTCATTTATTCATCAGCTGGCAATATCTATCTTAATGGTTCCAGTTTTTGCGGTAATAGTAGTGCGAACTTATGGATATATGCTCCCAAAGGCCAGGTCTGTCTTAATGGTTCTTCAACCTTTTATGGGCACGTGATCGCCAATCAAGTATTTATCAATGGTTCCGGGGATTTTAATGGATCAGACAGCAGTATGACGTCGCTGCCCCCCGGTGTCCTCGGGAAGAACCATGTGAAATTAATCAAATAAGTTGCTGATAGCGCCGGATTTAGGGGCCATGCTAATCAATCAGCTTGGGCGTCCCGGCCAGGCCGCCGTAGCTGGTGGTGCCCTCGGCGCCGATGCCGCCGGGGACGGTGTAGTTGTTGACAAAGTGGCCCTCGATATACTTGTCGTCACCTCCCTCGGCGCCTGAAATGTAAAATGGTACGAAAGCCAGCACTGGGGCGGTGGCATGGGTTGCAAAGTCGTCGGGGACTACGGGCAGCATCACGGTATCGCCGATCCGGGTGGCGGCTTCGTTATAGAGGGTGGTCTTGGTGCCCGGTTCGATCCAGATCAGGTCGCCCACTTTCAGCGGCCCGGGGTTGCCGGAATCAATGAGCTCTCTGATGGTAGGCACATCATTGGCCTGGGTCAGGAAAGAGGTCCACTGCCCGCCGGTGGGATCGTGATAGGCAGACCCGATCCGGAAAGTTTCCGGTGGATCCTTCCCCCACAATTGTTTGACAAAAGTCTCGGGGGTGGCTAGCGGAAAGGCCATCCCGGAGGAAACGGAATTCACCGGCTCCAGTTTGGAGCAGGCCACAGTCTGGGCGTGCACCGCCTCTGACGTGACGCCGAGGAGGGGGCCGAAGAGCATCAGGAGAGGCCCGCCGTTTTGGCCGTCAGCCTTGCTGACCGTCACCCTGACGGCCGGAACCAGTTGGGCGGTGGGGATGGTGCCGGTGGACAGCAGGTTAGCCGGAGCCGTGGTCTGCTTCCAGGAGTAATCCCAGTAGCCCACCTGAATCTGGCAGGAAGTTATCAGGCTGCCGTTAATCGCGTTTTTGGTGGCGGCATTCTGGGCCGAGTTTTGCGCGTCAATCCAATTGGGGTAAGGCGGCCCCAGGGAGAGGCTCCGGGCCCCCGCCAGGGCCCCGGCATCCGCGGCTTTCTGACACTCGCTCTTGACCACGGCCAGGCGGCCGATATCCACGGCCAGAGCCGCCATCCCTCCCAAAGCAATAAAAGAGATGGCTGCCCAAAAGGCCACCCCTCCGGATTGGTCTTGACGAAAACGTCCCCATAGCTTGATCATGCCTCACTCCTTCCTGAAAACCGCTATTCGCATTTCATCACGGTTCTGGCCATCAGGTTAAGATGATCACTCATCCCCGGGATAAATCTATCGATGACAAACCAGTTTTTCGTGGCCGCGACCGTGACCGTAATGTCATCACCCGGGTTCCCCGAGGTATAGCCGGGGCTCAGCGTGGTGCTGATGAGGTCGGCATTGGAGACACTGGGGGAGGAGTCGCTCGGGAGGAGACTAGCCAGGCCAACCCCGCCGTTCCCGCTATTTTCAGCGGAGGTCTTAATGACGTAGTCAGAGATGGAGGGAGATAACGCCGACGGCAGGATGCGGTTGCCGGAGTTGTCGGTGTGGTACTTGGTGGCATAACGGGCGCCTTCCCGGCTGGCATTGGACATGACCTGCTTCATGTAGAGGGCATGGCCGAAGTCGATGATGCCAAAGACCAGCACGAGAAAGACGGGCAGGATGATGGCGAATTCTACGGCGACCCCGCCGTACTCTTTACCGGGTCCATTTTTTGAGGCTGACGTTTTTCCAGACCGCATGGGTTGCCTCGCTAAGCCAGCCGAATCTTTTGACGATGATCAGCGCCTTGCCGCTCCACGGGGAAACGGGGGCAATCTTGCATTATCATGGCGAAACTTTAATCCAATCGCCCGGAGGCAACCATCGGGATTTCCCTGATTTTAGGGGATCGAGAAACCTGAAAGAGGTTTGAAGCAGGGCGGGGGTAATTGCTAGCAAAATGACATTTTGGAAATAAAAATGACCGCGGCCTGATCACAGGAGGGAGATCCGGGCGGGTTCAGCCTTAAAAGCTCAGCCCGCTCTGCCTGCAAAATAATCGCTTGGTTGAGAGGGATTAGGGCTGGGCCCGGCGGTTGTAACGGGACACAATCCTGGCTGCCTCCCGGGGTTTCCTGAGGGCCAGGGTACAGAAACTGACTGCATCGGCGCCGAGGTCGAAGTAGCGCTGCACGTCGTCGGCGCTGGTGACGCCGCACCCCATGATCAGCAACAGCCCCACTCTCGGGCGGAGTTCCTGGTTGAACTTATACGCTAAAGCGCAGGCCGGGCCCCCGGAGACCCCGCCGCCTCCCGCTTCTCTCAAGGGAGAAGGCTGCAGCGGAAAGACGATGCTGTAGGGGATGGTGTTGACGGTGTGGAGGGCATTGACCCCGATGCGCTCCAGTTCCTGGGCGAACTCGTAGGGGTGGCAGATGCTGAGCTTGGCAATCAAAAACAGGTCAGGATAGCGGCTCCGTATTTTCCGGGTGCATTGGAGCGCCTGGACCACATTTTTGGCAATGGCCTCTTCGGAATTGGGGCAGGAGTAATTGAGTTCCAGGGCCCGGAAGTAGGGGCCCAGGCTGCGGCGGTAGATCTCCACCGCCTCCAGAGTCTCCCGGATGGCGATATCCGTGCCTTTGATAAATTCGGGATAGAGGTTGGGGATAATCCTGAACCCCGCCTCGCAGGCCGCTCTGATCTCCGGGGCGCAGTGGTCCACCCCTTCATTGGTGAGGCCGTAGGCGTTGAGCATCCCCATACCCGGCAGGCGCCGGATGTATCCCCAGGTCATGGGGTTGAGGGGGACGAAGTTGCCCCGCCGCTTAAAGCGGGTGGCCGATTTGGTCAGGACCGCGGTGCCGGTCTCCCGGATGGCTGCCTGCAGCCGGCGGTAGCCGGGCAGCAGGGTGTAGGGAAAGATGCCCAGGCCGTCATGGCCCAGGGCCGTGGAGATGACCACCGGGGAAATTATTTTTTGTGTGATTTGCTTCATTATTTCCTGGCTTTTTTTTATGGAAAAACTGGCTGCCTTCAGTCGCCGAATCTAATATATTTTTATTTTAAATAAGTGCTAAATACTTCGGGGCATTTTTTCTCAGAGTTAAAAATCGAATGGATTCTATTTTCGATAATATTTATTGCACTCTTGGCGAGTTTTGCAGCTTCACCTGGAGAGATATCACATTCTCTTGGGCTATAAATCGCCCTGCCAATTATCTCATAATCTGCTCCAGCCTGTATGGCGCTTCCTATTACGGGCCCCTGTTCTCCCACACCACAAGAAAAAATCATTAATTTATCACCTATCCTTTTCCGGACTTCCAAAATTCTATCTGGCCTAGTTGCAGGAATTTGTATGCCATCACATTTAAGAATATCCGCAATTTCAATATATTCGTCAGCCATTTCATCCGATATTAAACCAGAAGGATGACTAAACTCAGTAAATACTATGACAATCTTTTCATAAAATATTTCCCGACAAACATATATTGTATCTCCACCAACAGGACCGCAAACCATAATACCATCTGCGCCGCAATTAAGTGCATTTTGGCATATAATTTCAGCTACATATGGTATGTCCATTAACTTAATATCGGCAATTATCGGTTTTTCAGTATACTTCTTTAGCAATTCAATAATAGCAAATCCATATGAATAAAAAGCAATATTTCCGATTTTAATTGCCTCAACATATGGTGAAACTAATTTAATCGTTTCGACTAATTTCTCTTTCTCTCTTATATCAGCTGCAAAAATAATCCCCTTTCTATTATTCATGATTTTCTCCAATATTTTAAAATAGCTCCTAATATTGCGAAAAAGGAGCCAACGATCACATTAATCCATGGTGATTTCCCAATAAAGTCAAATCGCTGTCCTAATAAAACGATAACAGCTCCCAATAATAATCCCGAGACTACATAAATTAGCAATTCCGCTAAAAATTGCTTATTTTGGCGCCTAATTACTGACTCAGAGAGTCGTTTCTTCAATTTTGTTCCTTCAATTAATAAATCTGCTCCAGCCAAAATCGCTGCTTTTTCTTCTCCACCTTGTTGATTTGAAATCCCTGCGGCAACCAACTTTATTTGGGGGTCCAATAAACGCCTTATTTGCTCCAATCTTTGAGGTCTATTTCCTGGCCCTATAATACCACATACCCGTTTCATATTTGCTAGGATTACAAACTCATTGAGAAAATGGTATGTAAAACCTCCATCATTATGCGTCATCTCTGAAACTAAAAAAATTTTTAAATTCGGTGCAATATCTAATATTTGATCGATTGCTTTTTCTCCTACGAACCCTTGAACCACAATTCCGTATGCTCCCGCTTCAGCAACCTTGCGTGCTATTTCACCAGCTATACAAGGTATTTCAGCTAATTTTAAATCACAAATAATTGGTAGATTTGTTATTTTCTTAATTTTATTTATAATTGACAATCCTTCATCAATAATATTTAAAGTACCTATTTTAATTGCATAAATATCTTCCAATATATCATTTCTTCGAGACAGCTCTCTCACATAGTTAAGTAATGTTTTTACGTTATTAACATCTAAGGCAAATATCTTGTTTTTCATCCGGTTAGGCCTTGGTCAATTTAATTGCCTCACGTTATTTCGTTAATATTATTAACCGCAATTCAAAATCCCAAATTTATATAAAGAGTCGTTTATTTCGCTATTCATTTGTAAGGCTGCTTCTCTTATGCGAATTTGATAGTTCTTATTGAAATATTCCCGATTATTTTTAAATGCATAAATTATGCTCCTTGATGCAGCAACTATAGCACCCAAGCCATCTTTATTAAAGCAATGTACAATATCTGAAGCCATTCCTCCCTGCGCACCGTATCCTGGAACTAAAAAATATGACTTAGGCATTAATTTTCTTAAAATTTTTGCATCCTTCGGAAAAGTTGCACCAACAACAGCTCCCACAGAGGAGTACCCAAAATTTCCAATATTATCCATCCCCCATTCAGATACCATTTGCGCAACAATTTCATAAAATTTCGATTGACGTCCATGATTCAATACAATGATATCTTGTAATTCCTTAGATGAAGGGTTTGATGTCTTAACAAGAATAAAAATACCCTTATTATATTTCTTTATATCTTTAATAAAAGGCATCACTCCATCTGAGCCTAAATATGGGTTAATTGTTATAGCGTCTACATTAAAAACTTCCAATGAAGCATCATTTAGCGTTACCCTACCGATATGACCATCTGAATATGCAGCAGCTGTCGTTCCAATATCATTTCTCTTTGCGTCTTCGATCACTATCAAACCTTTGTCTTGTGCATACTTTACTGTCTTAAGAAAAGTTTTTATGCCCTCAACCCCATATTTTTCATAAAAAGCTATTTGTGGTTTAACAGCAGGAACAATATCGTATATACAATCAATAATATCATAGTTAAAGTCTAAAATCGCATTACAAATAACTTTTAAAGTAATGTGCTTTTTATTAGTTTTTAAAATATCGGGAAGTAAATCATAAACAGGATCAAGGCCAACAACGATATGGCTTTTCTTTAAAAATATCTGCCCAATTAGTCTATCAGCAAACAACATAGTGATTCCTCATTATTAATCCGAAAATTATTGCATTTTGGTTGTTTAGGATTATATTATATATATTGTAAAATTCAAGAAAAAATATGAAAAATGATTTCAACAGTCTTCGTAGAATGGATTTATAAAAAATTAATGATAAAGCTAGACAATTTTAATATCAAACAATTAGAAAATGGAAAAATATAATTGGTTAAAAGGATTGATGAAAAGGTAATTATGAAAATGTCTAAGGGATTAAGTAACCTTTGCATAAATTCAATAGTCTTATTGATAAGTTTGACGTTAGTCTTCGGTCTCTGTGAAATTGTCTTGAGAGTTTATAATCCCTTGGGCTTCCGCATCAAAGGCAACAAGATTATCTTGCCTATCAATAAAAAGGAGATCATCCACCATGAACACGGCCTGGGTAAACTGGATAAGGTGGTGGTCCAGCAGCGGAATTCCCTGGGTTTCCGGGGCCCCGAGCCTCCGGCGGATTTTGCCCGCGCCCTGACCGTGGTCACGGTGGGCGGCAGCACCACCGAATGCTTCGACCTGGCCGATGACAAGACCTGGCCCTCTAGGCTGGGCATGGACCTTAAGCGCCATTTCCAACCCCTGTGGCTCAATAATGCCGGCCTCAGCGGCAATTCCACCTTCGGCCATTATATCCTGATGCAGGATTATCTGGTAAAGCTGCGGCCCAAGGTGGCGATCTTCCTGGTGGGCATCAATGACGTGGGACTCCGCAGTGAACGTGATTTTGACGAGCGGCTGCACGAAGTCAATTTCCGCTCCTTGGAGCGCTTCCTGGCGTCCGCCGCGGTGCACAGCGAACTGGCCACCGCGGCCTTGAACCTGTACCGCTTCTATTTTCCCAAGTCAACCATGATCAACAACCAGAACGATCCTCAAGAAATCGACTTAAAAAAACTACCGGATTTCAAGGTTACTCCTGAGAATCTTGTGGCTATTATTAAAGATCATCGTGCCCATTACTTGGACCCCTATAAGAAGCGCTTGGAAAGACTTATCAATATTTGCCGGGAACATCATATCATGCCGGTGCTGCTGACCCAGCCGGTGCTGTATGGCGATATCGTGGATAAAACTACGGGTGTGGCCCTGGGGCACAAGTTTGTGGCCAAAGACATGGATGGCGCTACGGCTTGGGATATTTTGGAGCTTTACAACGGCGTGACCCGGGAAGTGGGCCGGGAGCAGGGCGTGCCGGTGATCGATCTGGCCCGGGAGATGCCCAAGGACTCCCGCTACTATTTCGACCTGATGCACTACACCAACGCCGGCGCCGCCAAAGTGGCGGACCTCATTGACGCCGGCCTGACGCCGGTTTTGGCCCAGAAGTTCCCGCAGTATTACCAGGAGCGCGCCATGCCGCGGCCCGGGTTTTAAGCCTTAGCCGGCCACCCCATTCGGCAATTTCGGCTTTTATCTGACCAACGACCACAGACCCCAAATCCCGGTGCGGCCGAAGTACAGGCTCGCCAGGGTGAGAGCGGCCATCAGGCCCGAAGTGACATATAAGAGCTGAATGGCGCGGCCATAGCTTTCCTGATCCAGGGGTTGGGTGGGCTCGCCGATAAAGGGCTTCTCCACCTGGCGGCCGAAGTAGGTGCTGGGGCCTCCCAGGCGCACTCCCAAAGCGCCGGCCATGGCCGCTTCAGGCCAGCCGGCGTTAGGGCTGGCGGCCTTGCCCCGGTCCCGCCACAGAACCCGGACGGCCCCCCGCCAATCCAGTTTCAGCAGGACTGCGGCCAGGATCATGAGCAGGGCCGTGACGCGGGCCGGGATGAAGTTGAGGACGTCATCGGCCCGGGCCGCCACCTTGCCGAAGTGCGCATACCAGTAATTTTTATAACCTACCATGCTGTCCATGGTGTTGGCGGCCTTGTAGAAATACAAGCCCGGCAGGCCTAGTGCCAGGGTAAAGAACATGGGGGCCACCACCCCGTCGGCCAGGTTCTCGGCCACCGTCTCGACCACGGCCCGCCGGATCTCCTCCGGCCCTAAGCGCCCGGTTTCCCGGCCCACGATCATGGCCAGCCGCTCCCGGGCTGCGGTTAGGTCACCGGCGCTGAGAGCCGTCTCCACCTGGAGGCTTTCCCGGTGCAGGCTGCCGGTGGCCAGCCCCGCATAGAGGCAATAGACCAGGACCACGAGGGCGAGCCACGGCGGCAGCAGCGCCATAATCAGCATCACCCCGAAGACCAGAATCAGGGTAGTCCCCATCACCGCCAGCCAGAAGAGCGCCCCGGGCCATACCCGAGGCTGGTACAGAACCGACTCCCAGTATTGAATGATGCGGCCTAAGAGCTTGACCGGATGCGGCCAGGTGGGAGGGTCCCCCAGCAGGAGATCCAGGAGATAAGCCAGGAGAAAAGGCAGGGCCAGGTTCACGGTTAACTCCGGGTTATGATAGTGAGCAGTTAGCTAAATTCAGGGTGGATGGACCAACGTTAGCCCATTCTACTGCATTTCCAAGGGCGTGGGCCATCTCAATTTAACCGGCCTGGTCCGGGAATTTGTGTAGGGTGCGTTCTACGCACCATTTAACTCAAGTCGCCAGGCATTCCTCCAAGGCCGCCAGCAGCCGCGCATTTTCTTCCCGCCCCCGCACCGCCACCCGGAAAAACCGCTCGTCCAGCCCCCGGAAATTGCTGGCGTCCCGGATCACAATGCGGTGGGCCAGCATCTGCAGCTGCAGGCCGGCCGCGGTCCACCCCGGCCGGGTGAGCTTCACCAGGAGGTAATTCACCGTGCTGGGGAAGGGGGAGAGCCCCGGCAGCGCCGCGAGCCCTTGAAAGAGAAACTCCCGCTCGCGCCTGATCACGGCCCTGCTCTCGGACATGTATTCCTTATCGGCCAGGCAGGCCCGGCCCATGACCTGGGCCATGGTGTTCACCGACCAGGGCTCCTGGACCCCCCCCAGACGGGCCACCATCTTCGGGGCTGCCAATAAACAGCCCAGGCGCATGCCCGGAATGGCGAAGAACTTGGTAAAGGAGCGCAGGATCAGGAGCCGGGGAAAACGCCCCAGGAAAGCCTTGAACGAGGCCTCCTCCACGAAATCTATGAAGGCTTCATCGAGCAGCAGATAAGCCCCGGCCTCGTCCAGGCGCGCCGCCACCTGGAGGAAAAGTTCCGGGTCCAGGAGCCCCCCGCTGGGACTGGCGGGATGGGCCGCGAATACCAGGTCACCGGCCTGCGCCGCCGGGACGTCATCCAGGGTAAAGTTGTGGGCCTCCGCGGTGGGGAAAAAATCCGCCGGCACCCCGGCCGCGTGCAGGGCGTGCTCGTATTCGCTAAAGGCCGGGGTGACGATCAGCCCCCGCCGGGGTTTAAGGACCCGGGCTAGCAGGTAAATCAGCTCGGTGGAGCCGTTGCCCACCAGGATGGCTTCGGGGGCCAGGCCGTGATAGGCGGCCAGGTCCTGTCTGAGGGCCAGACAGCGGCGATCCGGGTAATGGACGATCTCGGCCAGGGCGGCGTCGACGGCCGCCGGAATCCCCGGCGGAAACCCCAGGGGATTGATGTTGGCGGAGAAATCCACCAGCTCGCTCAGCGCCAGCCCCAGGCTGCGGGCCAGGTGATACACGTCGCCCCCGTGGGGGGGAGTCTTTTCCGGTAACGTGGTCATTGCCTCTCGGGTTCGATCATGGTCTTGATGTGCGCCAGGTCCAGATGGCGGCGCAGCAGGTCCGCCAGGCGGTCCAGTTGGGCCTCCTGGAAACTGTGATAGGTCAACTCCGGGCCCTGCGCGGCCGCGCCCTGCCGCAGCGTAGCCAACCAGGCCCCACGGAAGCCGTCATTGTCAAACAGGCCGTGGAGGTAAGTCCCCCAGACCCGGCCATCGGCGCTGGTCCAGCCGTCGGCCACTTGCACGGGCTCGCGGTTGCGGCTAAGGATCGTAAAGGCCGGCTGGCCCTCCCCCCGGGGCTCGGTGACCCCCATGTGAATTTCATAGGCGCAAAGCTGCGCCCCGTCCGCCGCGGTGGCCGCAACCTGAGTGGCGGTCTTGGCCCCGGCCATGGTGGTGACTACCGGCAAGAGCCCCAAGCCCGCCTCCACCCGGGGTTCGCCTTCCACCCCCAGGGGGTCCCGGACTTCCTGCCCCAGGAGCTGGTAGCCGCCGCAAATCCCTGCTACCCGTCCGCCCGTCCTTGCATAGGCCTGAATCCGGGGGAACAGGCCGGTCTCCTTCAGATAGAGCAGATCGCTGATGGTATTTTTGGTCCCCGGCAGGATCAACAGGTCCAGGCCGCGCAGCTCATCCCGGTGGTCCAGGTAGCGCAGGTCCACCCCGGGTTCGTGCTCCAGGGGGTCGAAATCGGTGTAATTGGAAATGTGCGGCAGGCGCACCACGCCGATCCTGAGGCCGCCGGCCTCAGGCCTCGACTGGCCGCGGCGCTTGCGGCCCAGGGCCACGCTGTCTTCTTCGGGCAGGACCAGGTCCCCCGCGTAGGGCACCACCCCCAGGACCGGCCTTTTCGTGCGCCCCTCGATGATGGCCACCCCCTCGGTAAACAGGGCCGGATCGCCCCGGAACTTATTGATGATAAAGCCCTTAAGCAGCCGGCGTTCCCCCGGCGTCAACAGGTGAAAGGCGCCGATGGTGGCCGCGAAGACCCCGCCCCGGTCGATGTCCGCCACCAGCAGCACCGCGGCCCGGGCCTTTTTGGCCATGTTGAAGTTCACCAGGTCGTTCTTCTTTAAGTTCAACTCCACCGCGCTGCCCGCGCCTTCCAGGACGATGAGGTCATAGGCCTGGGCCAGCCGGCGGTAGCTCTCCATCACCTTGCGCCCCAGCCGGGGTTTGAGGGAGTAATAATCCCGGGCCGAATAGTTGCCGAAAACCCGGCCGTGGACAATCACCTGGGAGCCCACTTCGCTGCTGGGCTTGAGCAGGATGGGGTTCATGTCCACGTGGGGCGCCAGGCCCGCGGCCTGGGCCTGGACCACCTGGGCCCGGCCCATCTCGCCGCCTTCCGGGGTGATGAAGCTGTTCAGGGCCATGTTCTGGGCCTTGAAGGGCGCCACCCGGATGCCTTCCTGGCGGAAGATGCGGCAGAGCCCGGCCACCATGATGCTCTTGCCCACGTCCGAGCCCGACCCCAAGATCATTAAAGGACGATATTTCATGATTATTAGCTATCAGCGGTCAGCTTTTCCTAACCCCTGACACCTGCTCTCCGTATTTTGCCAGATAGCCCCGGGGGGTGATCATGTAGGGGCCATACGCGTAAGTCTGCGAATTGCCGATAATGACAATGGTCTGCATATCCACTTCGGCTTGCAGCATCTCGGCCAGGGTGGTGACGGTGGTGGCCTGCCCCTGGCGCATGGCCCGGGACACGATGCCCACGGGGGTATCCGGCCCTTTATGCCGCAGCAGCAGCTCCCGCACTGCGCCCAGTTGCCAATCCCGCTTTTTGCTCTTGGGGTTATAGAGCACGATGACGAAATCGCCCTGGGCCGCCAGTTCCAGGCGTTTTTGGATGGTCTCCCAGGGGGTGAGGAGGTCGCTTAAGGAGATAGCGACGAAGTCATGCATCAGAGGCGCGCCCAGCAGGGCTGCGCCCGCGGCCAGGGCCGGAATGCCGGGAATCACCTCCAGGTGGAAGTCCACCTCTCCGGCTGCGTCGGGCGGCCCCACTTTGAGCCCGTGTGCGGCGCACATCTCCAGGACCAGCCCGGCCATGCCGTAGATGCCCGCGTCGCCGCTGGAGACCAGGGCCACCCACGCTCCGCCTTTGGCCCGGTCCAGGGCGAGGCCGCAGCGCTTCACTTCGGCCTTCATGCCGGTGGCCACCACCTCCTGGTGGGTAAGCAGGGGGCGCACCAGCTCAATATAGGTCTGATAGCCCACCACCACCTGGGCGCTGGCCAGGGCGGCCTGGGCCTGGGGGATAATGTATTCGGGGAACCCGGGGCCCAGGCTCACCACCGTCAGGCGACCCGGGCCACCGCCAGGGTGGCGTTGGGGGCCTTGCGCTTGGTCACGATCAGTTCCACTCCCCCCGCCTTCAGGGCCGCGGCTTCGCTGACACTCGGCACCTTCATGTGGCGGATAACCTGCGTCGACGGGTTCGGTACCGGTATTGCCTCTAATTCCGCTGCTGTAAACCATATAAGTTCGACTCCCAGACTCCGGGCGGCCATCCGCAACCCGGGTTCCTCCTTTTTGGCCTCGATGGTGGCCAGGGCCTTGAGGGCCAGGAGGGACAACCCTTCCTGCTGAAACGTCTGCTGAATAAATTCTATAAGTTCTGCGGCTGGCGCACCTTTATGGCAGCCCATGCCGGCCACCAGGTTCCGGGGCCGCAGCCGGAGCCAGCCCTGAGGCCAGGGGCGCTCCCGAAAACCCACGTACACCATGGGGCCGGGGCTCGCCAGGGCCCGGTCCAGATCGGGCTCCGAGATCAAAAGCTCAGGATATTGGGCCACCGCTGCCGCCAGCCATCCTTCCGGGTCCACCACCCGGACGGGGCGGCCCTCCAGCAGGGCCATGTGGATGGCCCGCACCTCCGGCAGATTTTCGATAATCAGGCCGTGTTCCACCGCCAGCAGGTCCAGAGCCGGCAGATGCTGCACGTCCGTAGCCGTGGTGATAACCGGCGTGCCTCCCAAGACCCGGGCCACTTCCCGGGCCAGGGCGTTGGCGCCGCCCAAATGGCCGGAGAGCAGGCTGACCGCGAACTGTCCGGCCTCATCCACCACCACCACCGCGGGGTCGGTATCCTTTCCCTGGAGATACGGCGAGATGCCCCGCACCACAATGCCCGCGGCCATGATGCACACCAGGTTGTCGCCCCGGGCAAAGGCCTCCCGGAACGCCTCGGCCAACCGGGCAAAGGCCAGGTCCCCCGGCTCCCGCACCTGAGCCGCCGGCAGCCAGCACTGCGCTCCGGCCAGCCCCCGGGCCAGCCGCCGGGCCAGGGCCGCTCCCGCGGGGGTCAGGGCTAAGATTTTGATAGGCCGTGCCGGTATTACCATGTAATTAGCCGGGTTGCTTCGAAACGTTCAAAGTTCAAGGTTCAAAGTTCAAAGTTCAAAGTTAATTCGCGGATACGAACTATCAGGGGATGAAAAATCCCACCTGTCCCATTTTCAAAGGGGGTTTTAAAGTCCCCCTTTGGCAAAGGGGGATTTAGGGGGATTTGGCTTTCACGGTAAAGTCTGCGGCTACCAGGCATCTCCACCCGCAAAACTCGCAATTCACTCCTCCCCTTTTCCGCCTCCCCGAAATCCATGGGCAAAACCCTGGTCATACAATTTGGAGCGGGCCTGAAGCTCTCCCTCCCGCGCCGCCAGGGCCGGGCCCACTAGGATCAAAGCCTGGCGGTCGATGCCCGCATCTTTTGCCAGGTTGGCGATATTGGCGAGAGTGCCCCGGATGAGCCGCTGGTCCGGCCAGCTCACCCGGTAGGCCACCACCACCGGGGTCTCCGGGCCGTAGGCAGGCATAAGTTCGGCCACCACGTTGTCAATGAGCTTGATGCTGAGGTAGATCACCAGGGTGGAGCCGTGCCGGGCCAACTCATGCAGGGCTTCCCGTTCCGGCACCGGGGTGCGGCCCGCGGCCCGGGTGAGAATGACCGTCTGGGTCACCTCCGGCAGGGTGAGCTCCTGGGCCAGGGCCGCGGCCGCGGCAAAGGCCGCGGTCACCCCGGGAATCACCAGGCAGGGAATTCCTTCCCGCTCCAGGACCTCCAACTGCTCCTGGATGGCGCCGAACAGCGCCGGATCGCCGGAGTGCACCCGCACCACCCGCTTCCCCTGCCTGTAACCCGCCATCATCTGGCCGACAATCTCCTCCAGGTTGAGGGGCGCGGTGTCGATAAGCTTGGCGGCAGGTCCGGCCCATTCCAGGACCGCGGGATTCACCAGGGACCCGGCGTAGAGGATGAGGTCCGCCTGAGCTAAGGCCTTCTGCCCCTTGACCGTGATGAGTTCCGGGTCGCCGGGCCCGGCCCCTACGAAGATAACGGGATGGCGTGCGGTCATATAATTTTGCCTGCCTTTATAACCCCAGTGAAAATCCCCCTCAGTCCCCCTTTTCAAAGGGGGACTTTTTCAGGGGTTCCGCCCAATTCCCCCCTTTGAAAAAGGGGGGGCAGGGGGGATTTCTCTCTTAATTTATGGAAAGGAATAACCTTCATACCCCGATAATTATGCCGCCCTGGGCGGACACGCGGGTCCGCCCCTACGTCTCCGGGCCTCCCTTCACGCTACCGGTAACAATCCACACCGGATTCAGGGCCTGCATCGCGGTGCCGCCCGCCAAGGGATGAGACCGGCTCACCTGAATCTGGATCACCTCGACCTCCCAGCCCGCCTGGGCCAAGGCCGCCCGGGCTGTCTCCAACGTCTCCAGCAGGGCCGCGCTGATGACTACGCGGCCGTCGGATGGCAGGCGCCGCAGCGCTTCTTCGACAATGGCGCCCACCACGGGGCCGCCGCCGCCCACGAAGACCCGTTGCGGGTCAGGCAGATTCGCCAGGCACTCCGGGGCTTCGCCGCAGACCACCTCCAGGCTGTGCACCCCGAACTTATCCCGGTTGGCCGCAATCTGCGCGGCCCGTTCCGGCTGGCGTTCCACCGCGCAAATTTTGCCCCCGGGCAGCAGCAGGCTGGCTTCCAGGCCGACGGAACCGCAGCCGGCCCCCACGTCCCAGAGCACCAGACCGGGCAGGAGCGCCAGCTTGGCCAGGACCACGGCCCGGACTTCGGCCTTGGTGACCAGCCCGGCCTCATGGGCCAGGGCGGCTTCGGGCAGCCCCAGGTGGAGCTGCGGCCGCAAACGGCCGGCCTCACCCGGCGCCGGGGCCACCACTACCAGGTTCAGCGGTGAAAATTCCCGCTCCAAGGCCTCGGCCAGGTCCAGCCAGGTGATGCGTTCCGTGTCCTGCCCCAGGTCCTCCAGCACGCAGAGGCGGACGTCGGCCAGACCCCGATTCATCAGAAACCGGGCGATCTCCCCGGGGGCATGGGCCGGGTCCGTATAGATGATCAACGGCCCGGGCTTGCCCAGGGCCGCGCTCAGCGGCTCCCAACTGCGGCCGTGGAGACTGATCACGGTGGCGTCCTGCCAGGCCATCTTGAGGCGGGCGCAGGCGGCCTGGACCGCGGTGAGGTTGGGGTGGATTACCACCTGCTCTGCGCCCAGGACCTTGACTACCAAAGCCCCTACACCATAGAAATTCGGGTCGCCGGAGGCCAGCACCACCACCCGCCGGGTTGCGGCCAGGGCGGCCAACTGCCGGAGGGTCCCTTCCGGGTCCTTGCCCAGGGCAATCTTCATGGACCGATGGTCCGGGAAGTAATCCAGTTGCCGCCGCCCCCCCACCAGGACCTGGGCCTCCCGGATGATCTCCCGGGCCGCGGGGGTTAAATCCGCAGGCGACATCCCCAGCCCCACCACCTGAACCGGGATCATTTCGGGCCCCCGGGGCTCCGGCCCCGCCACCGGGGCGAGCCGTCAAAATCGAGCACCACTGCGTTAAGCTGCGGTCCGGGCCCGGCGTAGTCTCGCAAGGCCGTCAGCATCCCCGCGCCCACCTGCGCCACCACCTGTTCCGCCCCGGCCGCGGTAAGGAGTTCCAGGGTCTGCCGGGCGGTATTGGCCCCGGCCACTGCCCGGGCCAGGGTGGCGTCTTTCGTCAATTCCAGGGTTAAGCGGCCCAACTCCTTTAAATCGGCCAGCCCCCGGGAGGCGTGGGTGTGCCCGAACCCCTGGGCGATCTTTAAGGCCTTGCCGAAAAAAGCCGCCGCGGTGATTTCGCCGAACCCCATGCGGGCCGCCACTTTCAGGGCGAAGCGCACGTAGTCGCCCATCTGCACCAGGGCCGTGTCCGGCAATTCCGGCACCAGCGCCTGGAGATAGCCCTCGCTCTTGCCGCCGGTGGAAAAGCCGATGTGCTGGACCCCCGAGGCCTGGGCCACCTTTAAAGCCGCGGCGATGGTGGCCCGGTAGGCCTGGTGGGAAAACGGCTTTACCAGCCCGGTGGTGCCCAGAATCGAGATGCCTCCCACAATCCCCAACCGGGGGTTGAGGGTGTGCCGGGCCAGCTCCTGCCCCCGGGGCACAAAGATTTCCACCGCCAGCCGCAAGGGCTCGCCGGGGCAGAACTCCTCCCAGACCCGCTGCAGGGCCCCGCGGATCATCTTCCGGGGCACCGGATTGATGGCGGGTTCGCCCACCGCCACCGGCAAGCCGGGCCTGGTCACGCGGCCCACGCCCTCGCCGCCCAGGAGCCTGAGGTCCTCCCCCGCGCCGGGTTCCAGCCGCCCGACTCGAGCACCGATCTCCGCCCCGTTGGTGACGTCGGGGTCGTCGCCCGCGTCCTTGATCACCACCGCCTCCCCCCGGTCCCCGACGCGGCCATGCCGGGCCAGCGGGATGCTGATACTCCCCCCGCCGGGGAGCATTACCTCCATCCGGTCGGGGCAGGGCCGGCCCAGGAGTTCAGACAACGCGCCCTGGGCCGCGGCGGCCGCGGCGGTGCCGGTGGAAAACCCCTGGCGCAGTTCTTTCCGGGGACGGGGCGGCTTCAGGATCTCGTCGTCTTCCAGGGCCTGCTGCATGTTGGATGATTTTTTCAACCGCTTCCTATCACAGGCAGCCGCAGGCTTCAGCCTGCGCCTTCCCGGTGCTGCCCAAAGGGTGTGCCCGGCTTAACCCAACCCGCAGGTCGGCCCCACAGGTCCGGGAGAGCGTCATCAATATCCCCTGCCCTGCTTTTTGATAATGATCATCGAGAGATACGGCAGGTCCCGCCCCTTCAGGTCCCGGAGATTCTCCACCACGGTTTCACCGTCCAGGCCGCAGCGGCTGATGCAGGTGGTGCGGTCCAACAGGTCCAGGTCCTCGAGGGTCCGGTAGATGTCATCAAAGTAACGATACGTCTTGAGGATCACGATATTGTCCGATTTATCAATGATTTCTTTCAGCTTGGCCGCGCCCAGGGCCCCGGACACCAGGTAGAAGGATTCCTCCCCTTCGGTGAGCGGGATGTGGGTCAGGGCCGCGGCGGCGCTGTAGGAGGTAATGCCCGGGATGGTGACGATGCTTACCTCGGGATCGAGGCGCTTCAGGGTCTTGAGGAGATACCCGAAGGTGGAGTAGGTCAGGGGGTCCCCGAGGGTGACGAACGCGGCGTCGGCCCCGGTGGCCAGCACTTCCAGCACCCGGCGGGCGTTGCTCTCCCAGGCCGCTTTCAGGACGGCCTCGTCCTTGGTCATGGGGAAGGGCAGGTGCTCGATGCCGGCGCCGTTGAGGTGGCAGCGCACGATGCTCAGAGCCAGGCTGTATGTGTTCTTGGGGGAACTGGACGCAAAGATGTGCGGCACCTGGCGCAAGACCTTGAGCGCTTTTAAGGTGATCAGTTCCGGGTCTCCCGGGCCTACGCCAATTCCGTATAGGGTCCCAGCGGTTGGGGTCATGACGGCATTCCCTCCAGGGCCATAATTGCCAAAGCATTGATGATGCTGGCTGCCACCGCGGAGCCGCCCTTGGGCCCGAGCGCGGTGATAAAAGGATAATCCCGGCGGGCCAGGGCGTCCTTGGATTCGGCGGCATTGACAAAACCCACCGGCACCCCCACCACCAGGGCCGGAGGCGTAGCTCCCGCATCCAGCAATTCCAGCAGACGCAACAGCGCGGTGGGGGCATTGCCGATGGCCACGATACCCCCGGCCAGTTTGGGCAGGCTCATCTCCATGGCCACCGCGGCCCGGGTGGTGGACCGGCGGGCGGCCTCCGCAGCCACCTCCGGGTCGTCCATGAGACAAAAGGCGGCAACCCCCAGGCGATCCAGACGGCCGGTGGAGATCCCCGCCAGGAGCATGCGGGTGTCGGTGGCGATAGGGGCGCCGCGCTTCAAGGCCTTCACCCCGGCCACAATGGCCTGGGGATGGACCCGGGCCGTGGCCAGGTACTCCGGGTCCGCGCTGGTGTGAATCATGCGCCGGACCACGAACCAGACCTCCGGCGGCAGCTGGTGCGGACCCACCTGGGCCTCGATGCGGCGGAAACTCTCGACCTCGATCTCCGAAGGGAGGCGGGGTTGCCAGATCATGCTTTCTCCTTTTAGAACCGTACCTTGGAAGGAGGGTTAGTAGTAGCCAGTGGTCAGTGCTCAGTGCTCAGAAAAAATTACTGGCAACTGAATGCTGATTGCTGGAAACTGCCTCTCGCTCCCTCCCTTAAATTTTCTTCTCTTTATACGCCCGGCAACTGGCCACCAGGTGTTGCGCCACCTCGGGGTTACTGCCGAAGTGCAGATGGACGTAACTGGCCAGGACGTTATGGGCGCTATAGCCTTCGGCCACGGCCGCACCGCCCTGTCGGGGCGTTAAGCGATAGAGCCGGGGCACGCCGCCGGGGTCGCCGGCGATTTCCGAGTAATGAAATTCATGCCCCCGGGCCGTGGTCCCCGCCGGCCCCAAGAGGCCGGGGGCCGTCAAAGTAACCTCTCGGTAACCCAGGGCCTTAAGCCGGGGCAGCATGCGCACCGTGAACGGGAAGACCCCCGCCATGGGGTGGGCCCGGCCTTCCAGGTCCCGGATTTCCCGGGAGAGGTACATGAGCCCGCCACATTCGGCATAAATGGGCAGTCCGGCAGCGGCAGCCGCTTGGATGGCGTTCTGCATGGCCGCATTGGCGGCCAGTTTTTGGGCATTAAGCTCCGGGTACCCCCCGCCCAGGTAGAGGCCGTGCAGGTCCGGGGGCAACTCCCGATCGTCCAGGGGCGAGAAGAAGACCAGTTCCGCCCCAAAACTGGCCAGCAATTCCAGGTTCTCCGGATAGTAGAAGCAAAAGGCCCGGTCCCGGGCCACCCCCAGGCGCACCGTCGGCGGTACAGTCTTTTCGGCCGGCTCCTCTGGCAGCGTCAGTTTCGGCAGGGCCACCAGCAAGCCGTCCAGGTCCAGATGGGCCTCCAGCCAGTCCGCCAGGTGCGACAGATACGCTTCGCCCAGGGGGTGGTCCTCGATGGTATGCAAACCCAGGTGCCGCTCCGGGATGGCCAGGTCCCGGTCCCGGGGCAGCCCGCCGAAGCAGCGCATACCTTTCACCGTCGTCAGGGCCTGGCGCAGGTATTCCAGGTGGGTGGCGCTGCCGACGCGGTTAAAGACCACGCCCGCCAGGGTCAGGTCAGGATCGAAGCCGGCAAAGCCGTACACCAAGGCCCCGGCGCTCCGGGCCATGGCTCGGGCGTCCACCACTAAGAGCACCGGCAGCCCCAGCCACTTGGCCATCTGGGCCGTGGACCCGGCTTCGCTTAACCCGTCATAGCCGTCGAACAGCCCCATCACCCCTTCCACCACCGCCACATCGGCCCGGCCGGCCTGGCACCGAAACAAAGCCTCATTCGCCTCCCGGCTCAGCATCCAGCCGTCCAGGTTCCGGGAGACCCTCCCCGCGGCCCGGGTGTGATGCCCGGGATCGATGAAGTCCGGCCCCACCTTGAAGGGCTGCACCGCCAAACCTCGCCGCGCCAGGGCGTGCATCAGCCCCAGCGTGACGGTGGTCTTGCCCACCCCGCTCTGCGTTCCGGCTATGACCAACCCGCGAGTTTGGCGATTCATGGTGAACCCTCTTAAAGAAGTTATCCGCAGTCAGTTATTCTTTTCCTGGTCCCTGGCCCGAGACCCCTGGCCCCTGCTTCTCCCACGCCCCGGGATGGAGGAAGCGGGCCAGTTCGGCTACGGCCTCCGCCGACCGCGGTCCCGGGCGGGAGTACAGGCTTTCGTCCACCACCAGGACCCGATGCGCCTGCACCGCTTTCAGCTCCTGAAAATAGGGGCGGGTATAAATGTTCTCCGGGCTGCGGTTCATGGGGCCTTTCTGGATGATATAGACGTCCGGGTTGGCCTGGATGAGGGCCTCCAGGCTATACAGGGTCAACCTCTGGGGGCTGGTGACGATATTGTCCCCGCCGGCCCGGGTGATGATGTCGTTCACCAAAGAGCCCCGCCCCGCAGCCAGCAGGTTCAGTTCCCGCACTTCGAAAAAGACCCGGGGCTTGGGGCGTCCGGCGACCCGTTTCGCCACCTCCTCGAGTTTGGCCTGCATGGACCCCTTCAGGGTCTCGGCGGCCGCACTCCGTCCGGTTAACTCCCCCAGCCGGGTGATGGTGCTGAACAGGCCGGCAAAATCATGGGGCGCGAACATGGCCACCGGCACGTGGGCCGCCTCCAGCCGCTTCAAGGCCGGCATACCCTTGGGCACGCCTCCCTGCACCACCAGGTCCGGCTTTAAGGCCAGGATCATCTCGACGTTGGGCTGGAGATGCGTGCCCACGGTGGGAATCCCCGGGAGGGTCGCATCTCCCTGGGTGCAGGCCGCCACCCGGTCCCCCAAACCCAGGGCGCCCAGGATTTCCGTCAGGCCGCCGTAAAGCGAGATGATCCGCTGCGGCGGTGCGGCCAGGGCCACCGTGGTCCCCCGGTCATCCACAATCTGGGCAGCGTGCAGGCGATGCGGCTGGATAAACATCAGGAGAAGCAACGCCAAGCTAAAAAGCGATATCCATGAGGCAACCGTAGATTTCCTTAAGGTCCCCTCTTTTGTCCCCTCTCCCCCATTGGGGGAGAGGGTTAGGGTGAGGGGGAGGCTCTTGAACAGGCCCTGTAAATTCTCCATCATGACTGCGCCGCCTCCCGGGCTGCCGCCGCGGCCTCCGCCTCCCGGGTCTCCGGCGACAGGGGCAGCATCACTGCGTAAGGCCGCTGGTGGCGCGGATGCCGCACTACCTCCATGGGCGTTTCGTAGATCTCGGACAAAATCTCCGGCGTAAACACCCGGTCTGTGGGGCCGTCCACCGCGATATGCCCATCCTTGATAAACATCAGGCGCCGGCAGTAGAGCGCCGCCAGGTTCAGGTCGTGCATGGCGCAGAGCACCGAGAGGCCCCGGGTCTCGTTCAGGTATTGGAGGATGGCAAAAATTTCCAACTTCTTGCGCACGTCCAGGGATGAAGTGGCCTCATCCAACAGCAAAATTTCCGGGTCCTGGGCCAGGGCCCGGGCGATCACCACCCGCTGGCATTCTCCCCCGGAGACCTCGGTAATCGAGCGGTCCTTGAGATGCCCGGTGGTGGTGCGGCGCATGGACTGCAGGGCCGCCACCAGGTCCGTGTCCGTCAGGGTCCCCAGGCGCCGCCGGCGCGGATACCGCCCCATAAGCACGATTTCCAGGCAGGAGAAGGGAAACCGCACGTCGGTGGATTGGGGCACCACCGCCAGGATCTGCGCCCGCAACCGGCTGGGCAGGGCCCCCACGGCTTCGGATTTGACGATGATCCGCCCCTTTTGAGGGAGCAGTAATCCCGAAATAGCCTGGAGCAGGGTGGATTTGCCGCTGCCGTTGGGCCCCAGGATGCCCACGAATTCGCCCCGGCTCACCTGAAAATTGAGGCCCGTGAGCACCGCTCGGTCCTCGTAGCCCAGGTTAAGCGCCTCTACCCTGATCACCACATCCCCCTGGAGCGCCGGGATTTCAAGAGATAAAAGAAAAACGGCCCGCCGAGCAAAGCAGTGACTACGCCCACCGGCAGTTCCTGGCCGCTGGCCAGGAGTATCCGGCTCAAAACGTCGGCCCAGATGAGGATGAGGGCGCCGGTCATGGCCGAGAGCGCCAACAGCCGCCCGTGAGAGGGGCCGGCCAGCACCCGCACCAGGTGGGGCACCACCAGGCCCACAAAACCGATGACCCCCGACACCGACACCGCGCCCGCGGTCAGGAGCGACGCGGCCAGGAGCAGCTTCAGGCGCACCGCGGAGACCGCCACCCCCAGGTGATGGGACTGCTCTTCCCCCAGGGCGAGAATGTCCAGTTCCCGGTGGTACATAAAGGCCAGGGCCAGGCCGAAAATCATGTAAGGGGTCAAAAATCCCACGTGGATCCAGCCCCGGCCCGAGAAGCTGCCCATAATCCAGAAAACGATGGCCGACAGTGATTCCTCATCCAGGCTCTTGACCAGGCTGATGAGGGCCGACAGAAAGGTGCTCACCACGATCCCGGCCAGGATCAGGGTCTCTTTGCGAATGCGGCCGGCCTCCCGGGACAGCACCAGCACGGCCGTCATCGCCCCCAGGGCCCCCACCAGGGCCCCCAACGGCAGGGGGCTCAGGCCCAGAAAACTGCCCCCCACTCCCAGGGTCACCAGCAGCGCCACCCCGAAGGCCGCGCCGGTGGACACGCCAATGGTGAACGGGTCGGCCAACGGGTTCAGGAGCAGCCCCTGAAAGATGACCCCTGCGGTGGCCAGAGAGGCCCCCACCAAGCCGGAGAGCACCACCCGGGAGAGGCGGATGTCCCAGATGACCACGTCCGTGGTGCGGCCCACCGCGGCGCTCGACAGGCCCAGCTTGCCCAGGACCACCGCCATGATGTTGCCCCAGCCGATATCCATGCGTCCGATGCCCGTCGCCAAAACCACCGAGGCCGCCAGCGCCAGGCTCAAGCTGAGGAGCGCCACGTTAAACCGGCGCGCCCCTTCCTGGTGCCGGCTCCTGGCCGCCGCCAGGTCCGCGCCCCGGTCGAGATCGGTAACAGGCAAGGCACTCATCTTCATTGGAGAATTTTTAAGGCCTCGTCCAGGTGGTCCAGGTAGAGGCGCACCACACCGTCCTGGTAGCCCAGCCCTTTCCGGACGCCCTCCACGCGGTATTTACCGGTTTGCAAAAGCTGGGACTTCCAGCTCTCCGGCTGGTCTCCCAGGATATCTTTCTCCGCGTGCTCCCCGGCCACCAGGAGAAAAGGAATGAACGTTACCGCAGTGGCCCCGGATTGCCGCACTGCCGCCAGGACCGCAGCCTGGGAGGGTTGTCCGGTAACCACCCCGAAAAACACGTTTTGGCCGGGATACCGGGAGCGCACCAGCCGCGCCCAGTCTGCAAAAGCCGCCTGCCCCCGAGCGCTGGGACTGCCGTGACCCACCAGCACCACGGCATTCTGCTGCAAATCCCGGGGAAACGTCCGGGCCAGGGCCTTGAGGACCCAAATCCGGTCGGTCTGACTGGCGAGCAGGGGCTGGCCGCACGCCACCTGCAGCCCCGGCACCGTGCGGCTCTGCTTGACCGTGAGGTCCCATTCTTCCCCGGGCACCACCATCAGGCTCTGCACCGCCACCCGGGTAAACCCCGCGGCTTTTAAATCCTTCAGGACCTGGGGCAGGTCCGGCAGGTCCTTGCCCTGCTCCTGCAAGACCTTACGCCGCACCTTGCCGGAGGTATAGGCCCACCGGATCTCGTAGCCGGGGAAGCGCTCTTTGGCCAGGTTTTCGATGTGCTTATAGGTGTCGAAGGCCGCGGTGCTGGTGCCGAACGTGGTGAGGACGATGGCCGGCTTCTTGGCCGCGGCCTCAGCCCCAATCCCCAGCCCCAGCAGTAACGGCACTACCAACAGCCATGGGGCCATGTCTCCCCAGTGCATCACTCCCTCCGGCAAAAAAAAATCCTTAAGTCCATTATGGACTTAAGGATGCACCCAGCTTCTTTATCCTTAATAAGCGGGCCGCTTGTCCAAAGCGCACCCTGCTGTCCGGGCCTTGATCTCGGCTTCAGGCTTCGGACCTCCGGGCAGGTCTTCTGGCTCCCGGATCAGCCTACTACCTGCGCCTTCCCATCCCACTTCGGTGGAACAGTGGCCTTATGCAGGGTTCGTCCCCGGTCACAGCGGCGGGACCGCGACGGCTTGGCCGTCTTCCCCATTAAACCCCGAAGGGTACCCGGATGCTTGACTATATAAAGTTCGTCCCGGCCTGTCAACTTTCTTCGGTGGAACCCACCCGGCGCCCCGCCTCAGGGCGCATCCTCAGATGCGCCCCTGTGGCCGGCGGGGCCAGAACCCTTAGCCGCCGATGAACTTGCTGAGGATGGTCACCGTCTTGTCCATCTTCTCCAGGACCTCCTCGGGGCTGGGCTTTTCCCCGATTTCGCTGTAACACTTCAGCAGATAGCTCTTCAAAACCAGCCGGCTGACCGATTTCAGGGCAGATTGGGCCGCCCGCACCTGGGTCAGAATATCGTCGCAATTCCGGTCACCACCCACCATGCCCTGCAAACCCCGGATCTGCCCCTCGATTTTCTTCAACCGGGACAGGATGTTGCGCTGCATCTGCTCCTTTATTTCGGGTGAAAAAAACATGTCCGGCCCTCCTGGGCGTTAAACCCTTGGATGAAACAAATGGCTATCAGCATCCTTTACTCCATCTCTGAGATAGAATCCGCCTAAGTTCCCTCTTCGCCTTTTCGCCTTTTCCCCTTTTCGCCTTCGATCCTCAGCAGGCGCATAACCCGGGCCGCCGCCCCGCTCCCCTGGCAGACGGTCTCCGAGATATCCCGGGGTCCCTGGCAGGTCCCGGCCAGAAAAACCCCGGGCACGGTCGATTCCAGGGGGTGCAGGATGGGGTGGCGCTCCTGGTAAAACCCCAGCCGGTCTCGGGCCGGGGTCTGGTCCGCAAATGGCAGGGCGGCCGGCGGGGCCTCCAGCCCCACGGCCAGCACCGCCAGGTCCACGGCCACCTGCGACCGGACGCCTCGCTCCTGGTCCTCAAAGCAGATGATAGGGCTCCCGTCCGCGGCCCCCTCGATGCGGCCCGGCAGTCCCTTGAGGAAGCGCACCCCCGCGGCCCGGGCCCTCAGGTACAGCTCTTCGAAGCCCTTGCCGGAGGTGCGGATGTCATTATAGAAAATGGTAACTTCGGCCGTCGGCTCATGTTCCAGGACCAGCATGGCCTCCTTGATGGACGCGGTGCAGCAATAGCCCGAGCAATACGGCAAAAACCGGCGGTCCCGGGAACCCACGCACTGGATGAAGGCCACCCGCTTGACCGGCCGGCCCGCGGGCGTGACCAGGCTCCCCTGGGTAGGCCCGGTGGCGCAGACGATCCGCTCGAACTCCAGATTGGTCACCACCCCGGGCAGGCGCCCGTAGCCGTATTCGCTCTTGATGGACGGGTCAAAGGGCCGGGCCCCGGTGGCCAGGACCACCGCGCCCACCCGCAGGCGCCGGGTGCTGGCCCGGTACAGCAGGTTGATGGCCTGGTGCTCGCAGGCCGCCACGCACATCTGGCAGTCGATGCAGTAGTCCTTTTCAATGGTGGCCTTGAGCGGCACCGACTGGGCGAAGATGATGCGGATGCACTTCCGGGGCTTGAGCCCCAGGTTCCAGCGGCTGGGCACGATCACCGGACAGACCGTGGTGCAGGTGCCGCAGCCTACGCACTTGCTCATATTTACGTAGCGGGGCTGAATGGTCAGCTCGACCTCGAAATCTCCGGCCCGGCCGGAAATCCGGTCGAGACCGGCATAGGTGAGGAGCTCGATAAGGGGATGGGCCGCCACTTCCACCAGTTTCGGCCCCAGGATGCAGATGGAGCAGTCCAGGGTGGGAAAGGTCTTGTCCAGTTGGGCCATGGTGCCGCCGATGGACAGAGAAGATTCGGCCAGATAGACCTTGAAACCGGCGTTGGCCAGGTCCAGGGCCGCCTGGCAGCCCCCCATGCCCCCGCCCACCACCAGCACTTCCCGGCACACCGGCCCGGCCGGGGCCGCAGGCGACGCCGGCGCCTCACCGCCCAGGGTCAAGACCCCCAGCGCAGCCGAAAGATCAGGGCAGGCGCGCACGTCCACCACCGGCAGCCCGCCGACCCTCGCCAAGAAGCCGGCATGGATCGCCGGGCCGCACGCGGCCACCTGCCAGCTCCGCTTTGACGAGGCCAGGGCACCCAGCCGCGCCAGGCCGTCGGGGGTGCACAAGGGCGGCGCCAACTCCGCCTTAACCCCCGCCCGGCTTAACCGCGCGGCCAGTTCCCCGGCGTCAAACGCCAGGTCCGGGCAGTTGCAGATGAGGACTTGAGGTCGGGTCATGATCTTGGTCAATCCGTCACCGCAGGCATGTTGAGCTCTCAGCCAATTGAAGTAGGGTGGGCACGGCCCACCGCTTTCCAGGCGCCGCCAAGGGCGATCCCCCGCTACTTACCCCCGCGCCTTCGCGCGGTCACCGATTCCCCGCCGATCCCCCAATTATCCGTTTCCACCTCTTCAATCAACACCATGGTGGTCTGGGGATTTTTGTGCAGAACCTTCACCAGCAGATCGGTAACTCCCTTGATAACTTCGGCTTTTTGCTCAGCGGTGACGCCATCTTTGGTAATCTTGATATTCACGAACGGCATAACATCCTCCTACGTTCAAAGATCGTCTTGCGAATCTGGCCTGGCCTGTTCGCCTTTTTTCCCTAACTGTTCACTCATTGCGCGGATTATCTGCTGAAAGCTCTTGCCTTCCGTGGCCGAAATCCATTCCAGGCGCAGCCGCGCCGGGTCGATGCCCCGCTTGGCCAGCTTGGGCCGGAGTTTCTCCACCCGGGCCTGGGCCCTGAGGTTCCCGGACACGTAATGGCAGTCGCCCGGCGGGTGGCAGCCCGACACCAGCACCTGCCCGGCCCCCTGTTTAAAGGCGTGCAGGATGAATTTGGGGTGGATGCGCCCGGCGCACATGGTGCGGATGATCCGCACCGCCGGCGGGTACTGCAGCCGGGAGACTCCGGCGAAATCCGCCCCGGCATAGGAGCACCAGTTGCAGCAGAAGGCCAGGATTTTCTCTTCCGGGTCCATCGCCAGGGCCGCGTCGATCTGGGCCAGAATCATGTCGTCGGTGAAGCCCCGGGCGACCACCGCGCCGCTCGGGCAGGCCCCGGCGCACACCCCGCAGCCCTTGCAGGCCGCCTCGATGATCCGGGCCTTGCGGTGTTTGCCTTCCCCGATCATTTCCACTGCCTGGAAGGGGCATTCCTGAAAACAGCTCTCGCAGCCGATGCAGGTCTCCGGGTCCACCGCGGCGATCAGCCCGTCCAGGGTGAGGGTGTCGTGGGTCAGGAGGCCCAGGACCTTGGCCGCGGCGCCGGAGCCCTGGGTGATGGACTCCGCCAGGTCCTTGGGTCCCTGGCAGGCCCCGGCCAGGAAGATGCCGTCCAGCACCGTTTCCAGGGGTTTGAGCTTGATGTGGGCTTCGAGGAAAAAGCCGTCCGGCCCCACCGGCAGTTTCAGCACCTCTTTGAGCCCGTTATGGTCTCCCGGCATCATGCCCACCGCCAGCACTGCCAGGTCCACCCGGTCGGCGCTGCGCGCCTGTCCGAGGTCCAGGTCCGCCTCGATCCTCACCTTGCCATTAGCTGCGGCCCGCAGGTCCCTGACCCGGCCCCGCAAAAACAGGATGCCCGCCTCTCGGGCCCGGGTGTACAGCTCCTCCCACTCCTTCTTGACGGTACGGATATCCCGGTAATAGATGCGGATGCGGGCCTGGGGCAGGCGCGCCTTCAACTCCAAAGCCTGCCGCAAGGCCGTGGGGCAGCAGACCCGGGAGCAGGCGCGGTTGCCTTCCTCTTCCCGGGAACCCACGCACATGATAAAGGCGATGTCCGTGGGCTCCGCGGCCGCTTCATTCACCTGCACCCGGCCGCGGCTGGGTCCCATGGGGTCCAGCAGCCGCTCCAGGGCCACGGTGGTCACCACCCCGGGCAGGGACGCCCAGGCCGCGTAGCGGCTGCCTGCGGGCGTAAACGGCTCAAAGCCCGTGGCCACCACCAGGCTGCCCACTTCCAGGGTATGCTCGACATCCTCCCCGGGCGTCAGATCTATGGCCCCCCGGGGACAGGCCGGGACGCAGAAGCCGCAGCCGTCGCAATTTGCCGCATCCACCACGTACCGGCCCGGGAAAGCGGTGGGTGACGGCAGGTAAATGGCGGACCTTAAACTCAACCCCGCCTGCCGGGTATCCGGGACCTGCACCGGGCAAGCCGCGGCGCAGCGGCCGCAGCGGTCGCAGGCCTCGTTGACCCGCGGCCGGGCCTGGCGCACCGTCACCCGGTAGCTGCCCAGATGGCCGCTGATCCCGGTAACGCCGCTTTCGGTCAGCACCGTGATGCCGGGGTGCTGCATCACCGCGGCCATCATGGGGTTGATCAGACTGAGACTGCTTTCCCCGCGGGGAAAGGTGTGGTGCAGCCGGTTGGCCATGCCGCCCAACACCGGGGCGCGCTCCACCAAAGTCACGGGAATGCCGGAGTGCGCGATATCCAGGGCGGCCCGCAGGCCCGCGGGGCCGCCGCCGATCACCAGCGCCGCCCGGGTCACGGGCACCTGGCGCTCGGCCAGGGGCACCGCATCCCGCACCTTGGCCAGCCCCATGCGAATGAGCTCCAGGGCCTTGACGAACGCGGCCTCCGGCTCTCCAGCATGCACCCAGGAGCAGTGTTCCCGGATATTGACGATTTCCAACAGGTACGGGTTGACGCCGGCCTCCGCCAGCAGATGCCGAAAAGTGGGCTCGTGGAGCTTGGGCGAGCAGGCCGCCACCACCAGGCGATTTAGACTGAATTGCTGGATATCCTTGGCGATATCTTTCTGCCCCGCCTCGGAGCAGGAATAGAGATGGTCCCGGCAGACCGCCACGTCCGGCAGGTCCCGGGCGCGCTCCGCCAGGGCCGCAGGGTCGATAACCCCGGCGATGTTGTGCCCGCAGTGGCAGATGTAGAGGCCGATGCGCAGTTCTTCAGTCATCTATTCACCAGCTTATTGACCGCCGTGGCCCAGGCCTGGGAAAACTCCCCCGCCTCGGCCACCACCTCTTCCCGGATAAGCCTGATGGCCTCCTCATCGCAGATGTTGACGCAGACGCCGCAATAGGCGCAGGTCTCCAGGCGGAAAAAGACCCGGTCGCCCTCCCTTTCGATGGCCTTTACCGGGCACCATTCGATACATTTGACGCAGTCCGGCGGGCACTTGCGGTCGTCGAGAACCAGGCTGCCCCGAAATTGGGGATTGACGGTAATCGCCTCGTACTCGCACACCGTCAGGCAGTGGGTGCACCTGAGGCAGCGGTCCGGCTCGGGCCGGGTCTGGCCCTCGGTTTCATCCAAGCCGATGGCCTCCCGGGCGCAGGCCGTCAGGCACTTGTGGCACTGCTTGGGGCACTCCGTCAGTTCGTTGGGGACCAGCTTGAGTTGCTGGCGGCACCAGTGCTCCTCCCCGTCGGGCTGGGTCGGACAGGGCAGGGGACAGCGGCCCTTGTCCATGGCGATCTTGGGCAAAAACGGCGCCAGCCCCCGGTGATCCGCCATAATGGTCTTGGCGAGGCCGTTGTAGCTCAGGGTCACCGCGCCCACCGGGCAGAAATGGGCGCAGATTTCGCACATCAGACACAGCCGGGGATCGATAGTGATGTCGAGGCCGCCGTCTCCGGGGATGATCCGCACCGCCTCCCGGGGGCAGACCTGGGCGCAGACGTCGCACTTGATACAGACGCCCTTGTCCAGCCGCAGCTCCACCGTATCGACGAACATGGTGAGCGTCAATTCCAGCAAAGCGTCGGTTTCGCGTTTAATGACCCGGGGATTCATTTAAAAATTGTAAAGTCCATTAATACTGTCGAAAGCCATTTATTAATTCTCAAGTGGCGAAGATTTAAATTTCCCACCACGTTTTCTTAGATAATGGATTTGATGGGCTCGGACGCCAAACAGGTTTACTGCCTGGCAGAATATTTAATCCCTGTAAATATTCTGTTGGTTTCATCATTCTGACCCCCATTGTTCGGGAACCAAGTCTCTTTATAAATTTTTTATCACAGGTAAGAAGGATATCCATATGTGCAGCTTCTGCTTCTGCTAAGATCTGACAATCTAATTTCTTATCATGATAGGAACACAATATTTTCTGTCTATTAATTAATTCACTATTATCAAATTCCCCTAAATAATCTCTTAGGAGCATTTGAGTAAATTCCTCATGTTCATTCCTCCAATTCGTTCTTTTAATTCGCTTATATTCTTTTTGCACAGTTGGTAGAACGTAACAAGGATATCTAATATATAATAAAATACGAAGTATTGCCCTGCGTTCTTCAAATAGTCTACTCGTATCGTTCTCTGGTTGATAACCAGGAGAAACCGCTTCGATCAAATATGTTAGACTATTTGAATCTATTGAAATTCTTTCGTTCAAATTTGTGTAGCTTCCATATATATCGATTGTTATCGGAGTTTCTTTTCCCCTTCTATCTTGCGGTGATACTCCCTGGCCATGAACTTCACCTGCCGCCGGCGCAGGTTGACCTTGACGTCGGGGAAATGGGTGAGAAGCAACTCATATTTGTCGCAGGGCTCCAGGTCCGGGCATTCGTAGCAATGCTCCAGGCCCCGGCCCTGGGCGCACACCCGGATGGGACAGTCGCAAAAGCCCCGCCCCCCCTTGCAGCCGGGGCACTCCGTGTGGGTCAGGAACCACTCCAGCCCCTTTCTGAACTCCGGCAGGGAAAAACCGTCCGGACCCGGAAAGCAGTGCAGCCAGACGTTGGCCCGGAGCTGGTCCAGATATTTCTGCAGGCGGGTCACCGTCTCCAACAGGCCGGGGTCGCCCAACTGGCAATCATCGCACAGACCGCAATAACTCTCTCTCATGGCCGTTCTCCTGTATGAAGCCTTCAGCTATCAGCTTTTTTCATAATGGGACCAGGCGCTAAGTCCCGCGTTGCCGACCACCTACGCCAATTTCAAAATAATGTCTTGTTCCGAAAAGGTCTTGCGCGGGGTGCGCCCGGCGCGCCAATAAATCAGCGGAATTGGTGGGCCGTGCCCACCCTACATATCTATAATTTCCCGATCCTTATCCGCTACCGGTCCGCATTCCGGTCCCCAGCGCCGCCTCGATCTGGCTCTCTAGCTCCGCGTCGGTAACCCGGCTCATTTGGATGGCCCCGGCCGGGCATTCCGCCGCGCAGACCCCGCAGCCCCGGCAGACCTCGGGGCGCACCTCGGGCCTGACCTCCGCCAGCGCCACCGCGCCGAAAGGACAGACCCCGACGCAGGCCAGGCAACGCCGGCATTTCTCCGGGGTGATCAGGGCCACGCATTCTCCGGCGACCAGTTCCGTCTGGAACAGAATGCCCGCGGCCCGGCTGGCCGCGGCCTGGGCCTGGGCCACCGCTTCCCCCAGACTCTTGGGATAATGGGCCACGCCGCAGAGGAAGATGCCCTCCGAGGGCGAATCCACCGGCTTCAGCTTCTGATGGGCCTCCTGAAACCAGGCGTCCAGGGTCTGGGAAACCCGCAGTTGCCGGGCCAGTTGGCCGCTGCCGCCCGCGGGCTCGATCCCGGCGCTCAGGACCACCATATCCGCGCTCAGGCCCACTTCCTGGCCCAAAAGCTCATCCGCCACCCACACCGTCAGGGGCCTTCGTTTGGCCGCGCTCAGCCGGGGCGGCCGCGCCGGGTCAAAGGGAATAAAGGTCACCCCTTTTTCTTTGGCCTTGACGTAGTAACTTTCTTTAAAGCCATAAGCCCGGATGTCCCGATAGAGCACGGTGATCTCCATCAGGGGATAGCGCTCCTTGAGGAGCAGGGCGTTTTTCAGCGCCTCAGAGCAGCACACCCGGCTGCAATAGGGGCGGTCGGGCTCCCGGGACCCCACGCACTGGATCATCACCAGGCGCCGCACCTTGGGCAGATCCAGGTCGCTGAAATTGATCCTGGCCTCCAGCTCCCGCTGGGTCAGCACCCGGGGGTCCTCCCCGTAGAGGTGGCGGCCTGCGGGCTGAAACTCCCGGCCGCCGGTAGCCACCAGGATGACGCCGTGGGTCAGTTCCCGCTCCTTAGAACCTTTCAGGGTGCGCCGCCGCACCGTGGTCTTGAACTGGCCCACGTGCCCGGTGACCTGCGCCACTTCGGTCCGGAGCAGGACTTCAATATTGGGGTGCTGATAGACCGCGGCCAGCAATTCGTGGAGGAACTCCTGGGGGTCCGGCCCCTCCAGGGTGAAATAGAGCTTACGGGCCAGGCCTCCCAGGGCGTTCTCCCTCTCCGCCACATAAGTGTGAAACCCCTGATCCGCCAGGGCCAGCGCGGCGCTCATACCGGCCGCGCCGCCGCCCAGCACTAACGCCCGGGGTATCACCGGAAAGCTCTGCGCCCGGATAGGCAAAAGCGCCGCGGCCCGCCCTACGGCCATGGCGACCAGGTCCAGGGCCTTGGCCAGCGCAGCCTCCGGCTCCGTCTGGTGAACCCAGGCGCACTGCTCCCGGATATTGGCCATGGAGAAATAACCCGGATTCAGCCCCGCCCCGGCCACCACCTCCCGAAACACCTCTTCGTGGGTCCGGGGGCTGCACGCGGCCACTACCACCCGGTTGAGCCCCAGGCTGCGAATGGTCTGCTTCATCCGGCCGGTGGCTTCCACCGCGCAGGAAAACAGGTTGGCCTCCACGTGAACCACGCCGGGCAGTTCGGCCGCCGCCGCCGCCAGCCGGGCCAGATCGATGGATTTGGCTATGTTGGTGCCGCAGTGGCAGAGAAAGACCCCGATCCGGGGCGGGAAATCCGCCACCGGGCTTAAGACCGGCTTCACCTTGGCCGCCCAGGTGCGCCGGGCGGTGGTCAAGAGCCGCGAGGCTACCGCAGCCGCGGCGGACGCGGTGGTCACGGATTCGGAAATGTCCTTGGGTTCGGCCGCGGTGCCGCACACCAGCACCCCCGGCCGGGTGGTGGTGACCGGGATCAACGCCGAAGTCTTGAGAAAGCCGTGCTCGTTGAGTTCCACCCCCAGGCACCGAGCCAGCCCGGGCAATCCGGGCCCGGACCGCAGCCCCACCGAGAGCACCGCCATATCGAAGGGCTGCTCCTGGGGCCGGCCTTGGGCATCGGTAAAGCGCACCCGCACGCCTCCCTCACTTTGAGGGCTGACCCCGGTCACCCGGGAGCGCACCAGGCTGACGCCGTGCGCTCGGGCCTGGTCCAGGTAGGCTTCATAGCCCTTGCCCTGGGCCCGCAGATCCATGTAAAACACCGTGGATTGCAGCCCTTCGGAGCTGATTTCCCGGGCCACCAGCGCTTCCTTGAGGCTGGCCATGCAGCACAGGGCCGAGCAATAGGCCGCGCCGCCCTGGGGGTCCCGGGAACCCACGCATTGAATAAAGGCCAGGCGGGACGGTGCGGTGTGGTCCGACGGCCGCACCAGGCGGCCGCCCTGGGGGCCGGTGGCGCTGAGCAGCCGCTCGAACTCCGGGCCGGTCACTACGTCGGGGTGGCCGTAGCCGGGAAAATCGCCGGCCCCGGCCGCCTGCGCTCCCAGGGCCAGGATGATGGCCCCGAAGGACTCCGGCCGGACCATGGCGGTGTCCTTGAGATTGATGGCCTTGGCCTGGCAGACCTTGACGCAGGCCGAGCATTTTTTGCCCCGGAAAACCCGGCAGGCCTCCGGGTTGATATAGGCCGCCTGGGGCACGGCCTGGGGAAAGGGCACATGGATGGCCTTGGTCTCGCTGAGACCCAGGTTATACGGGTCCGGCATCTTCACGGGGCAGACCCGGGCGCAGTCGCCGCAGCCGGAGCAGGCGCTCACCTCCACGTACCGGGGGCTGCGGCTCAAGAGGACCTGGAAGTCCCCGGCCTCGCCCCGGACCTCGATGACCCGGGTGGAGGTGGCGATGGTGATCAGGGGGTGGCGGGAGATCGTGAGCATGCGGGGCGACAGAATGCACATGGCACAGTCGTTGGTGGGAAAAGTCTTATCCAACTGGGCCATCTGGCCGCCGAGCGCGGGGCTCGCTTCAACCAGAGTCACCGGCAGCCCCGCAGCCGCCACTTCTAGGGCCGCCTGCATGCCGGCGATGCCGCCGCCCACCACCAGCACCCGGGGATGGGCCACCCGATCTAATGGCCGGATAAAGGCCATCGTCTGCACCTGTTCCTTGAGACCACTTTACGGATTGTAGGGGCGAACCTGCGGGTCCGCCCTGGCTTCAGGCCGGCACCCCGCCGGCCCCTTAACGCCTTCGTGTAGGGGCGACCCGGCGGGTCGCCCCTACGGGGATGGCATATATTTCAAGTTCCCATTGATAACGTCACGTTATTCCAGTTCACCAATTACCCTGGCCAGGGCCTGCTTTACTTCCTGTTCTTCCGGCCCGGACAAAATCTCGCCGATCAGCCGCCGCCGCAGTTCCTGAATCAGCGCCTCGCCCCGTTCCAGTTGGCCCAGCCGCTCCGGACTGACCACCCCGTCCCGGACGGCCAGGTTCCTCAGGCCCTGGATGATATCCAGAAACCGCACGTCTTGGGGGCACTGAAAAGAGCAGCGGGCGCAGCGCGCGCAATACCAGAGCAGCGGCGATTCCAGCAAGGCCGCCCGCTGGCCGTAGAGGATCTGCCGGATGATCTGGCTCGGGCTGAAGCCGGGGACCAACTCGCTCACCGGACAGGTGGCGGTGCAGACCCCGCAGCCGAAGCAGCGCCGCAGATGCTGACAGCCGGGCTCCGCGGCCACTTCGTCCTTAAAGAGAGGGTCCAACTCCTGAAGATTGAGGGTCTCGGTCATGTTTGGGTTCTGGGTTTTGGGTTTCAGGTTTTAGGCTAACGTCCATGAACCAAAAGTGTCTCACCCCCGGGCATGAAAATCCCCCCTGCCCCCCTTTTTCAAAGGGGGGGGTTGAAGTCCCCCTTTGGCAAAGGGGGATTTAGGGGGATTTTGGTTTCCACGGTAAAGTGATCCGATCCTATTTAATGATGAGGAGGTCCATTTTTCGTCCTGCCTCACCGCTCACTGCACACTCTAAAACAACTCAATCGCCTCCGTGGGGCAATGCTCGGCGCACTTGCTGCACTTCTCCGCGGCCTGGACCAGCCGGGTGCAGTATTCCTGGTGCACCACCACCCCGGTGCCGTTGACCATGCGGAAGACCACCCGGTCCCCCCATCGGGGGCCTGTGCCCAGGCGGGCGGCGGCGCAGTTCCCCAGGTGGTATTCGCACATGGCCACGCAGATGCCGCAGCCGTTGCATTTTTCCGGGTCGATGCGCATCCCCGCGGCTGCGGGCCCCAGGAGTTCGTGCAAGGCCTCGATGAAACCGGCGTAGTCGGGTTCGTGCATGACCGGACAGTCCTCCGGGGCGCGCTCCCGGGCCAGGAGCAGCTCGGCAAACTCCGCGCACTTCAAGCCGCACTGGCCGCAATCCGTGCCGGGCAAAAATTCCTGAATCTCTGCCGCCGTGGCCATATCTTACAGCCCCACCCAGGGGCCGCCCAACTCCGCCGGGACCCAGAGGTTTTCCCAGCGCCGGCTCTGGAACTGGCAAATTTCCGCCAGCATCGGGGTGGCCTCGGCACCAGTCCGCCGGTAATAGGTGGCCCGGGCCACCTCCGGGTTCACCAGGCTGAAGTTGTCCACCACCACCTCCCCCGCCTTCAGCAGGGTGCGGCAGCGGCCCAGGCTGCGCTGCCACTGGCTGTGGGGGGCCTCCGCCGGCAGGTCGTAGATCGCCACGTCGGCCCGGGCCCCCGGGCTCAACCGGCCCCGATCCGTAAGGCCCAACAGCCGGGCCGGCAGGGTGCGGGTGGCCCAGAGCCATTCCGACAAAGAATATTCCCGGGCTCCCAGGTCTTCACCCCAATCCTGGCGGCGAGCCGCCCGGTCCCCCAGCCAGGCGAACATCCGGGGGTAACCGGCCACCGGCGCCAGGGCCGGGCCGGCCCCGGAAAAGGCCAGCCCCGCGCCCTGATAATCCAGGGCCAGGGTCAGGGCCCGCCGGGCCGCGGCCTCATCCGGCGGCGGATTGAGGTCCAGAGCGCGGTACCACCCCAAATCGATCCGCACCGGCAGCCGAGCCGCCCCGGATTGCGGTTGGGCAGACATCAGCCCCAGGTCGCCCGTGGCTCCTGCGGCTAACAGAGCCAGGGCCGCGGCCGCCAGGTCATCGTCGGTCAACGCCGGTCCCAGGGCCGCCAGATGAAAGGCCGCAGGCTCAGGCAGGCCGGCCCGCAGCACCTCGGGGGAGGCCTCCAGAATCATACGCGGTCCGGTCGCCCGGGCCAGATCGGCCAAAACCTCCAGGGTCCGGTCGAGGTCCAGGCTGCGGTGCACATAAACATCCTGGCGGTAGCGGACAAAGGGCTCCACCACCCGGAAATTCAGCGAACGCGTCGCTTCCAGCAGATAATTCAGGGTTTGCCCGATTTCCCGAAGGTGCTCCGGCGAGTTCAGCCACAGGTCCAGTTCCCGCAGGTTGAGGACCAGAGAGGCGGAAGTATCCACCACCGGCAGGCCCGCCAACTGGCGCTGCACGTAGCCCGCGGTCCAGGCCGTCAACAGCGGTTCGTGCACGTGGGTATATCCCAGCAGGGCGTAGCTCTCGCCCAACTCCTGTAGCGAGGGGACCCCGTTGGTCAGGCGCAGGAAATCCAGGCCGTAGGTAGCCGCCTGGCCCCGCAACTCGATCCCCGCCGGCGCCACCACCTGGCCCCGGGCCTCGATCACCGTGTCCGCTTCGCCCATCTCCGCCACGATCCGGCCGTCCCGGATAAAGAGGTCCCCCACCTCCCCGTCCCAACCGCCGGCAGGGTCAAACAGGCGTCCTCCGGCAATTTTCAGGCGCATGGCGCGAGGCTCCGATGACATAATCCCGCCACTCTTACCCCCCGATCAACCGGCCCAGGTCCGTGAGCACCTGGTGATCCGCGGGTAAATCCGACGGCACCAGTTGTTTGAGCACCAGGGGCAAGCCATCCATCCGATAGGCCACCTCCGTGGTCTCCACCCCCGCCAGGGCCGTGGGCAAAACCACCGCGGCCTGGCCGGTGGTCTTATTGGCAAACGGGCTCAGGGCCACAATGGGCACCTGGCGGCGTTTAAGGTCCGCCGCCTGCTCCTCCGGCAGAAACCACAGCAGATCCGCTCCGGTCACGAAGAGCGCGTCCACCTCCCGGAAATCCACCGGGGTAGTGTGGACCGCTGACTCGTCGGCCCCGAAATCCGGCGCCCCGGCCTGTCCCACTTCGTTAAGCAGCAGGTGGTAGAGGCCGCTGGAGTTAAAATCCCCGGACAGGGGAAAGACAAACCAGCGGGCCCGCTCATTGAGCCGGGCCGCCAGCCGGGCCAGGCGGTCATAGAGTTCCAGGGCCGGGCCGTAACTGATCCCCCGGCCGCAAAAGATCACCCCGCAAGTCCCCTGGCCCAGGAATTGAGCCAGCCGCCGGGCGCCCCTGACCCGCGGTTCGGGCGGCGGCTCCTCCGCCAGGATGGCCGCGGCGGCCTCGAGCAAATCCAGTTCCTGCCCGGGCTTGATCTTAATAAATAAAGGGCAGAATTTGGCCAGTTCGGTCTTGTAGATGTCCACCGCGGCCACCTGCCGGTCCTCCAGGCCCCGTTCGGTGCAGCGGCCCCGGGCGAACACGGCATAGCGCACCACGTGCCGGGGGGCCGAATGGATGGGGTTGGCGCCCCAGAACAGCACCGCATCGGCCTCATCCCGGATGACCTCCAGGGGGGCCCAGGCGAGGCCGTGCCGTTGAATGCTCTGATAATAGGGGGCCTTGAAGGCCAGGTCCGCGGGCTCCAACCGGGCCCGCAGGCTCCGGGCCAGTTTTAGGGCCGCCTCCTGGGCAAAAGTACCGGAATTGGTCAGCCCATAGATGAGCGGCCGTCGCGCCCGGCCCAGGAGTTGGGCCGCCTCGGCCAGGGCCGCGTCGTAGGACACCGCCTGCTTGCGCCCCTGACGGCGAATCTCGGGCTCCCGCAGCCGGTGGCGGTCTTTCTTGGGATGGAATTTCTTGGCGTGGAAGAAGCGGCTGACGCCCCAGAGGCAGACATTGGTAACCTCGACGATGCGGCCCGCCTCGACCGTAACGTCCAGATCGTCGCAGAGACACCCGCAACCGGGGCAAATGACGGATTCGTGCCGGGCTTCCACGTTTGCTTGCACCTAACTTGGTTTAGACATAGACATATTACCATTAATAGCCGCGGCGGGCCAGCACTAATCAGGGGCGGCGGGCCTTGGGCATAAAGTCTGGGCTGGGAGGAAGCTCTGGCCGTGGATATGCTATAATAGAAAAGGAGGGCGGGAGACAGTCCCGACCCTCCCCTCAAGATCCCGTCTATGCGCTACGAAGGCCCCATATACCGCCCCCCCAGCGAAGCCGACAGCCTCCTGGTCCAGGCCACCGTGGGCTGCCCCCACAATCTCTGCACCTTCTGTATGGTCTATAAAGACGGTGTCAGGTTCAAGGTGCGGCCGGTGGCCGAAATTAAGGCCGACCTGGATGAGGCCGCGGCGACTTACCCCGGGGTCCGCACCCTGTTTTTCCCCGCGGGCAACACCATCGCCATGCCCACCGCGGCTTTGGCCGACATCTGCCGCTATGCCCGCGCCCGCCTACCCCACCTGCAACGGATCACCGTCTACGGCTCGTCCCACTATATCCGGCGCCAGGGGCCGGATGCGCTCCACACCCTAGCCCAGGCCGGTTTGACCCGGATTCACGTGGGCGTGGAGTCCGGCGATGACGCCCTCCTGGCCCGGGTGAAGAAAGGCGCCACCGCCCAAGACCACGTCCGGGCCGGGCAACTGGCCCGGGCCGCGGGCCTGGAGATCAACGCCTACGTCATCCTGGGCCTGGGCGGCCCGGAGGGCTCCGAAAGCCACGCTCGGGAGACCGCCCGGGTCCTCAGCGAGATGCAGCCCCAGGTGGTGCGCCTGCGCACCCTGGTACCCAAGCTCAACACGCCCCTGCTGGCGGACGTCCAGGCCGGGCGCTTTCGCCTGCTCAGCCCTCATCAGGTGCTCGCCGAAACCATGGCCCTCCTGGCGGCCATTACCGCGCCCACCCTGGTGGCCAGCGACCATTACACCAACTATCTCGACGTGGCCGGCCGCCTGCCCGAGGACCGGGAGGTCATGCTTGACAAGCTGCGCCGGGCTTTGAAGCAGGACGAGTCCACCTTCCGGCCCTTCTTCATCGGCACCCAGTAATACCGCTATAGCATTTGAGCCTCTTGCAAAATTCACCAAAATTTTGCAGTTGTTCTGGCTCTTTTGAGGTTGGATGCAATGCAATCAAATTTTTGGGGTCCAGCTTACTGCCAAAAAGGCCATTTTCAGCGAACCAGGGCGG